>CAZEUV010000001.1:0-50405 GCA_964515285.1 uncultured Maribacter sp.
TTGGGGTAAATGAAAAAACAATTATATTTGCAGCCGCTAAATCAATGATTTAGCAAGTTATTTTCCTCCTTAGCTCAGTTGGTTAGAGCATCTGACTGTTAATCAGAGGGTCCTTGGTTCGAGTCCAAGAGGGGGAGCTTAATGAGAACAGGCCATTCAAGAGATTGAATGGCTTGCTTGTTTTAGAAGGGTACAACATAGGTACAACAAATTAGTACTAATTGTACTTTGGAAGAAATTGGAATATCAATTGTAGCTCGTCTGGTCTTGTGGAAATACACCTTGTGTAACCAATTCAAAATAACTGCTAAGAGCAAACTATATTAACTCTTTGCAAAAAGCGGATTTTGTAAAGAGTTTAATCTTTTGAGGTTTACTCTAGTATTAAGGATAAAACTATTCAGTGGTTATTTTCAATTAACTTTTCTAATAGTAAATTAGTTCTACTACCATCAATATTTAAATAACAAAGTTTTACAAATCCATATTTTGAATTAAAATATGCCGTTAATTTAGTTTTGCCAATGCGACTTTCAGCAGTAGATTCTATTACGAAACACTCAATTTGGCCTAACGATGTTTTTAGTAATTCTTTCTTAGTAATTTTGTAGCTATATTTATTTAGAACATTGCCTTTCCAAATTTTCCATCTGTAATCTCCCCAAACATCTCCAATTAGCAATTCCCAATCCCATTTTGTCCCTATTTTTAGTGGAGCCTTTATAAATGGGAAGGGATTCAGTTCCAAGATTCTAAAATATTTATCTCTAGGTGGATGAATCCATATGTTTTTTTCATTTTCAATTGCTCCAGACCTTCCGCTAAAAGGTGCTTTTCTATTTTTAGAATAGTAATTAAATTGAATTATTGTCTGATTGTAATCCGGAACATAGTTAATCATGGGTTCTAAACCTGGCATTACAGTTATTTTTAACTCCTCGATTGTATTGTCGCCAATTGAGTCTGTAGATACAAATTTCCAATCCCCATAATCATCATAGGAAAAATAGTATTTAAGGCTGTCTGAAGAAATATGTTCATAACTGTAAATAAACTGGGATCCCTCTATGTAAGTTGAATTATTTGCAGTAAACCTATTATCATCTTGGTTATCTGGATTGAATTGCTCCACAAATACGCCATCTTCATTAACCAGGCGATATTCCTGTAAATCCGTCTGGCTGAAATGCACTATTGGATATAAAATAATCAATAAATGAATCCATTTATCGATAATTGACACCTTTAGTATTCCTCTGGCAACTTTTTTATCAATTTTAATTTCGTTTAAAAAACACATAGGATTTGTTTCAAAATGATAGCATTCTTGATCTTAATAGATTTAAAGCAGGAATAAATTTAGTATAAATAATGGACGCCACCTTAAAATATGAATCTTTTTCTTATTCTTTATAAAAGAATAAATCTTACATTTATAAAGATAATGACTGAGCGCAAGTATTTTTACTTACAAAATTGTTATACTAAACTTTTAGGGATAACAAATCATACTATTGGAATTGCTACACTCTTTTTGTTTCTTTTTATGAACGTTCTCTCCTATTCACAATCTAAGGATAGTATAAGGTTTTCAAGGGAGATAGGTTTAATAAATAATATTAAAAAATATTGTTCTAAAAAGCTGCAAATTGATCTTCCAAAAGATTTCTATACAAAATGGGCTTTATCTGACGAACCCAATTTTTATCTTTATGCTTCAGATATAGAGCAATTATCTGCAAAATTTGTTAAAAATTACGGGCATGATTTGAAGCATGTACTGAAAAAAAAAATCTTCATTGGATAGTTTAGGGCTTGATACTCACCTTTATAAGACATATGGAACGGCAAGCACCAACCTTTCTATCGGGCTTTTGTCCTATTCATTCGAAAGTATTTCTTTCATTGTATTTCATGAAGCAACTCATAGGTATATCCGGTCAAAAGCAAAAATACCATATGAGATTGAAGAGGCGGCTTGTGATATATTTGGTAATTACGGGTCATTAGAATTTTTTGAAAGAGATAAAAACCTTAAAAGTAGGATTGCAAAAAGACAATTGAAAATCATTGAAAAAATTGCGAAAAGGATAAATATTTCTTTAAACGATTTAGAATCAAATAAAAGCAAAGACTTTATAAATTCAAAAACTAAACTCAAGAAAACAATATTGAGGTTTAGCCAAAATGGCTCTGAATTCATATCGGATAGATATAATTATGAATTAAATAATGCTTATTTATTAAGAAATAAAAATTATTCCATGTACTATTTTAAATTAAAAAAATTGCTAATCCTAATGGAAGATATTTCAATATTTATAGAATATATATCGAATTTGCCAGATAACATCGAAGAAAGTATTCGAAAAATAGACACCAAAATCGAATACCTTAAAATGAGTCTTAAGAAATAGGTATGCGATCAAGAGTAAATATTTATGGGCGAGAAGCCTGTGCCGAGTGTAGCAGAGGTAAGTTTAAACGAGTTCAATAGAGAAGTAAAAAGTATTTTATAATGAGTTGTTGTTAAGATTATTCAAAGTTTTGCCAATCAGTTTTTTAGATTCATTACTGACCCCGGAAGCGTTAGCAAAGAATTCCCAAGCTGCAATGGCGGTTTGAACTTCTTCGATAATGGTCTCCACATTTTTGACTTCAAAGGTATTGGCCAATTCCAATAAATGTTTTTTGCTTGGCGACTTACTTTCTCCTGCCACCATAGTGCTGTGCAAACCGTGCAATGAATTCGAAAAAGTAAGGTCATAGGCCGGGGCAAGTTTCCATTCTCCTTTTGGGTTCATGAGAAAAGAAATATTCTTGCTGTGATCGTCCCGATTATGGCTAAATATATTGAAAGCGGCCAACCGAAGTACTTTTGAATAGGCCGCTACGTGATTTTCAAGCCGAAAAGCGCAGTCCATTATATTGCCATAGTCCAAATTACTATAACGAAAATTATCATTCAGCAATCCGCTTGCAGAATGTAAATGCAAACGGTCGTTTCGTATTCTGTCAAATCTTTTGGTGCCGAAATAGGGTTTCTTGGATGGACCTTCGAATAGCATGCATTCTGACATTTCAATGCCTGCTGCTAAGGCCATTTTATAATACGCATATTCTATTTGAGCGATATCAGGAAAATCTGTTGAAGATGGAAATTTTATGATCCAATGTTCATAACCTTCAGGGAGTGCCGCCCGCCCATGAATAAGGTGATCGGTTTCTGGATTATAACCCACGAAGATTTTCGGTCTTGCTCCACCGGAAGAACCGCCAAGATTGAATAGTTCTTCAATTACATCAGAAGGTGTACCCTCCAGCACCTTGTTCATCTCCTGAGAAATTTCATCCAATTCCAAAAGTTTATCTACCAGAACTTCGGGGTTTATATTTGGTTGATAGGTCAATGCGCCCATACCGCCAGAGCCAACATAAGCCAAACGGTCTAAGGGGGTTATTTGATTTAAGGATTTTCCTTTTGACAGCAGTGTTCTATCCAACAACAATCTACCCCAACCATCAGGTAGTGAATCATTGAATACCCCGAAGAGTCCATCAAAAATTCTTGTCTTCGGAGATAGAATCACATCGGACAGTTTCATTTTAAAGGGAGAAATCTCTAAACCGTTGCTTATAAAATCCGTATCGTATTTGAAAAAGACTTTTCCATTGTCGGAGACCATTTGACCTACTAAAATGGGGTTGTCGGTAAAACGAAGGTAAACTTTGATTTGTTCGATTGTTTCCATCAGCTTTAGGTTTTCGAATCAAAGAGTTTTTCAATATACTTGAGATTTTCCATAGGTTTCAGTACCGTTTCAAAGTCAGCTAATCGCCCCAAAACAAATACTAATTTCAAGAGCGATTCTAAAGAGACCTGCCCTTTGGTTTCAAAACGTTTCAGGCTGCCTAGAGACACCCCTGAACGTTCGGCCAGCTCGCTTTGTGATAGTCCCTTCTGTTTGCGTAGTTTCTTATGTTTTTCCGCAAGTTCGAAACGTGTATCTCTCGGCAGTTTTTCAATACTATATTTATTCATATAATAGATAATATATTAGCTAATATAGTAAAAAAAATAGATTATAGATAATATATTAACTATAAATAGATTATTTGAATTTTTCACTAAAATAATATCGATATGGACCAATTAAAAAACAAAAAATCAAACCCCTGACGCAGTACGACACAAGTCCAGCTTATCTTTGTGCAAAATCATAAAACAAAAGAAATGCAAAATGTAAAAATCGAATCTTTTAAGGTAATCGGAATATCAGTAAGAACAACAAACGAAAACGGACAAGCAGCTCAAGATATACCCCAACTTTGGGGCAGATTCATGTCTGAGGGTATTTTAGAAAAGATTCCCCATAAAATCGATGATAACATACTATCGATCTATACGAACTACGAAAGTGACCATACAAAACCTTATGATACTATTCTAGGGTGTAAGGTGAATTCGTTAAATGTGATTCCCGATGGTATGATAGGTCGGTCTTTTGATGGGGGCACCTACACGAAATTTGTCTCAAAAGGCGATTTGACCAAGGATGCGGTTTATAATACATGGAACGAAATATGGAATACCGACCTAAATCGCACCTATAAGGCCGATTTTGACGTCTACGGAGAAAAAGCCCAAGACCCCACCAATGGCGAAATAGATATTTTTGTAGGGATTAAAGAATAGATCATGAAAAAAGTAGCATTCAAATCAAAAGATGGACTGCTCATCACGGCAGACCTATATGAGATAAGCGAAAGCAAGGGTATGATTCTTTTATGTCACCGCTCACATTGCAACAGGGCCGAGTATAGAGAAACCGCACCCAAGTTCAACAAATTTGGCTACTCTTGCCTGGCCATTGACCAACGTTCGGGTATGAAGATCTTTGGTGAGACCAATGAAACAAAAAACAGGGCCAAAGAACAGAAATTGCCCACAGGCTATTTAGATGCCCGGCCCGATATTGAAGCAGCAATTGACTATGCCCATAGGCAAAACAAGAATAACCCTATTATTTTATTGGGCAGTTCATATTCTGCTGCCTTGGCTTTATTGATTTCTGTTGATAATAATAAAGTAAAAGCCGCCATAACTTTTAGTGTTGGCGAACATTTAAAGGGCGTGCATTTGGCCGATGAGATAACAGGAATCAAAATTTCTATATTCGCAACTTCGGCAAAAAAGGAAATAGGGGAAGTTGAAGAGGTTCTGAAAAATGTCGATCAACAATATATTACACATTTCAAGCCTTTGGAAGAAGGATTTCACGGTTCAAAAATACTTTGGGAATCGATAAAGGGCTTTGAAAGCCATTGGCTTGAATTGGGTCGTTTTTTAGATTCAATATAGGTCGCCCCTTGAAATAGGGTTCGAACTATTTAAATAGCATTGCAATGACCGAGTTCATATCAGACCAGACCTTTACGGCCGAAAATTACACCAAAGTACGCCTCGCCAAAGGCGAATACGAAAACTGTATTTTTAAAGGCTGTGATTTTTCAAATGGGTATCTAGACAACCAAAATTTTATGGAATGCCAATTTTTAGATTGCAATTTGAGCAATGCGAATTTGGCAAACACTATTTTTAAAGAAGTTTGTTTTGAGCATTGTAAAATGATGGGCTTGAAGTTCGAAGAGTGCAATGATTTTTTTATGAATTTCGATTTTCATGACTGCACCCTAGATCTTTCCTCATTCTATGGTCTGACCTTAAAAGGACAGAAATTTCAAGATTGCAAATTGTTGCAAGTTGATTTTACCGAGGCCGACCTTACTGCTTCAAATTTTGATAATTGTAATTTAGACAAAGCCATTTTTGCTCAGACCAATTTAGAGAAAGTCGATTTTAGAACCGCTTATAATTATACGATAGATCCCGAGCAAAATCGATTGAAAAAGGCACAATTTTCGAAAGAAGGGGTATTGGGTCTTTTAAAGAAGTACGGTATTGTTGTTAGGTAGTATTCAATTTTGTTATTTGCCAAATAACTACTAATTAATTACCTTTTATTTACTCGGTTCATCTTCATACCCGTTTGTAAACGTATTTTTGTATCTTGTTCACATATTAACCCTACTATGAAACAATTTCTTTTAGTACTCTGTATGATATCAATGGGCTGTTATGCCCAAAACACAATTTCCATGCCCGAAAACGGTACTTCTCCCAATGCCAACCTGAATGAAATCGCATGGATGGAAGGCCATTGGAAAGGAGAGGCCTTTGGTGGTATTACCGAAGAAATATGGAGTCCGCCCTTGGGTGGATCCATGATGTTCGTCTTTAAATTGGTAGATAAAAATGAGGTTGTCTTCTATGAAATAGGCCATATTAGGCAGGTAGAAGAAACCTTGGTCTTTGAGCTGAAACATTTTCAAGGCGATTTAAAGGGATGGGAAGAAAAAGACGAAGTACAAAGTTTTAAATTGGTAAAAATCGCTGAAAACCGTGTCTTTTTTGACGGCTTCACCTTCGAGAAGGTCAGTGCAGATGAAATCAATATCTATGTGGTCATCGAACACGATGATAAAATCACCGAAGAAGTGAAGTTCAATTATAAACGACAATAGTTTGAAAAAGAAGTGTGAGGAATGTGGCACTGAGATTTATGGCAGAATAGATAAAAAATTCTGTTCTGACGGATGCCGAAATGCCTTTCACAACAAAGTCAATAAAGATAGCAAGAACCTCATTCGCAATATCAACAACCGGTTGCGCAAAAACTATCGGGTGCTTGATAGCTTTCATTTGAAAGATGGTAAAACCCGTACAACAAAGAACCGTTTGTTAGATAAGAATTTTGATTTCAACTTCATTACCAATCTCTACACAACCAAAAAAGGCACTACCTATTATTTCGTTTATGACTTAGGATATTTACCTTTGGACAACGATTATTATATGATCGTAAAACGTGAATAGAATTTGGTTAGGCAAAACGTATATGTACTGTTTTTTTCTTGTTCGTGCTGTCGGTTTCGGCACAACATTCTTCTGTTGTAAATGAAGATTATAATAATGATGGTATTGATGACACCCTAAAATGTTCATATGAAATTGGCAGTAATTTTGGCGGAAGAGATTGTCAGCTCATTGACGGAAAGACCCAAACTAAATTCGGACTTAGCAATTACGGCTGCTTTTGTAAAATAAAACAATACATTGTGGTTTCTCCTAAACTGTTCAAATCAGAGAACAGTGCGTTCTTCGACAAATTGAAGACAGAAATCCTTCCCATAAAAAGACAAACTCCTGATGCCTCTTTACAGTGGCTGATCAATAGTTCTTTCTCGAGTCATGTTATAAAAGACAATCCGAACTTAGATTTTATTTTCGACCCCGATATCAAATGGAGTATGGATCCCCTTGAAGCACCTTCAACTTACTATATTCAAATGAGCACAGATTCACTTAATAAGCTAGTACCCTGAACAAATAGGGTTCGTAAGCAAGATAAGCAAAGCCATCATCAAGGTTTTCTGGTCTACTATGGTGACACCCATTTTTCAGCTCAAAATAGTGTTGAGGGTAGTTTTATAGAGGTTGATGAGAATGAAACCTATAAAGTGTTAAGAACCAGTCACGGTATTCTTGCAAAAAAAAGCATATTGAATAAATGGCTGTTCGTTACAGATATTGATATAAACGGTTTACCGTCGAAGTTGCGGTGGCAGTCTATTGAACAAATCGTGATGGTCGATAATTTGATTGTGGTCAAGCAGAGCCTTGCTCCTGATGTGCTCTATAATATATATGTAATTGACATTGAAACAGGGCTGGGTGGTAAACTGAAAATTGATTTTTATTTTTTCGATGATATTGAAATAAGCGATCTAAGCCTAGAAGAACGTTTTTCGGTTAAAGACAGAACTATTCATATAGGTTCTTCGGATAAACAGCTGAAATTTATGCTAAAGGAAATCGAACAAAGTATGAAAGAATTTGTTGGAAGCCGATAGAGCCTTATAAAAGCTTATTTCCAGTTTTGACCACTTAGTTTCAGGGCGGCAACTACAATATCTTTACGGCTGATCTGCCCGACCAAAAGACCATCTTTCATCACAGGAAGCCTACGTCTATTGTTTTTATGAAATACTCCGGCCACATCAAAAATACTCATGTCATGTGAAATGGTCTCTACATTCTTGGTCATGAATTTTTCCACGCTTTTGTCCAATATAGGCTGGTTGAAATAGCGGCTTTCAGAAATTTGCTTCATACAATCTGCCTCTGAAATGATCCCGACCAAAAAACCATTGCCATCTAGCACGGGCCCTCCTGAAATATTAAATTTAGCGAACTGCTCCATCACTTCTAAAATAGATTGCTCGGGTGTGAAAGTGACCAATTTTTTGGTCATATAATCCGTGACCAAAATTGGGGCTTTATACTCATTTTTTGAAACTGATTTGGCCCGTGGGCCTTGAAAACTCTTGATTCCCATATACTTTCAGTTTTTAGGTTAATTACTAAAGATAGTGAAATATTCGATCCGATCGATTGCAATTCGATATACTACCAACCAAATCCGTACGATTTAACATTAATACCGTATAGTTTTTTAAGATAGAATGAAACAAATGAATAAGGTTTTTCTGTATATTTTGAGATGCTTTCATCAAAAATGGCCTTCTTACCCAATAAGCTCTTTTAAACAAGTACGCTAGAAAAGCCAGAAAATAAAAACTTAATAAGTCGATAAGAATTTAATACTTTTAGCCATAGATTGATATGAAATGAAAAAATTCACCTCCTTATTTACGCTTCTTCTGATTTTATTTGTCATTTATTGGAGTTTTCACTCATCAATACCCGTTTACGAGAGCGACGCATCAATAGCCGAAACCTCTTTTTCTACAGATAGGGCATTGGAACACGTTAAACAAATGACCCAAAACCCACATGCCGTAGGTTTTAAGGCACATCAAGAGGTGCGTGAGTATGTTATTTCGGAACTGAAAAAAATGGGATTGGAAATTTCAATACAAGAGGGCCGTACCGCGGGTGATTGGGGAAACCTTAGTAATGTAGTCAATATTTTGGCCAGGATTAAAGGTTCGGAATCTGGTAAGGCCCTGATGCTCCTTTCACATTATGACAGTAGCCAACATTCTTCTTTTGGTGCTAGTGATGCGGCTAGTGGGGTTGCAACTATTTTAGAAGGACTTCGGGCTTTTTTAGCTGAGAAAAAAACCCCGAAGAACGATATTATCATTCTGATATCAGATGCCGAAGAACTTGGGTTGAACGGCGCTGACCTTTTTGTAAACCACCATCCTTGGGCAAAAGAAGTAGGGCTCGTATTGAATTTTGAAGCTCGCGGTAGTGGGGGTCCAAGCTATGTGCTAATCGAGACAAACCGTGGCAATGGTAATCTTATCAAAGAATTCACAAAAGCAGACCCTGAATACCCTGTAGCCAATTCGTTGGTCTATAGCATCTATAAAATGTTGCCCAATGATACCGATTTGACGGTTTTTAGAGAAGACGGCGATATAGAAGGCTTCAACTTTGCATTTATCGGCGATCATTACGACTACCACACGGCAAAAGATACCTATGAACGATTAGACAAGAATACGTTGGCGCACCAAGGCAGTTACCTTATGCCCCTTCTCGATTATTTTAGCACTAGTGATTTGGGCAATCTGAAAAGCCTGAATGATTATATCTATTTTAATGTGCCGTTTTTCAAGTTGGTCTCCTATCCCTTTGAGTGGATATGGCCCATGTTTGGTTTAGCGGTACTGTTTTTTATCATTTTATTGATTCATGGTTTCCGTAAAAAGGTTTTAAACATCAAAGAGGTCTTAAGAGGGTTTATACCATTATTGTTGGTATTGGCCATCAATGGGCTAGTGGGGTTTTACAGTTGGCTGGTGTTGAAATGGATGTATCCGCAGTATGAAGATATGCTTCATGGGTTTACCTATAATGGGTACACCTATATTGCCGCTTTCGTACTCTTCTCTATTGGTATCTGTTTTTGGGTCTACCACAAATTCAAAAAAATCAAAACACCAAATGTACTGGTCGCACCCATTGTACTTTGGTTGGCCATCTGTGGTCTGGTCGCGGTTTATCTTCAGGGTGCTAGCTTCTTTATCGTTCCTGTATTTGCACTATTGGCCGCATTTTTGGTCACTATCAACCAAGAAAGTCCCAGTGCATATTTATTGCTGTTTTTGGCATTGCCGGCAATTTTTATTTTCGCCCCTTTTATTAAAATGTTTCCCGTAGGTCTAGGGCTCAAAATGATGGTCGCCACTACGGTATTGACCACCCTGACATTTGCACTCCTACTACCCGTTTTTCAGTTTTATAGAAAGAAAAATCGATTAGCTTTTTTGAGTTTGATTTTTTTCTTTGGATGTATGATTTCTGCACATTTCAACGCTGGGTTCTCCAACGAAAATGCAAAGCCTACCAGCCTAATGTACGTTTTGAATGCCGATACCAATACTGCCCAATGGGCAACCTATGAAAATCAATTATCTGATTGGACAGCCCAGTATTTGGGAACGGATAAAAAAGCACCCGAAAAACTATCAGATAATACCATCAGCAGCAAATATGGTACAGGATTCACTTTTATCTCAGAAACTCCCGTAAAAGAATTACCTATAATGAAGGTCGAAAAATCAAGGGATACCATTATCGGAAACAATCGATTCTTGGATATCTGCATTACGCCCCAACGAAATGTAAACCGACTAGAGGTATATACAAATGACATACCCATTGAAAAGGCCTCAGTCAATACCGTTGACCTATCAGACCACTATCTAAAAAATCGAAGAAAGGGCAGATTGCTTACCCATTACATCAGTAATAACGAGTACACCGATCTGCAGCTTAGTATACCGAAAGATTCGGTTTTAGAACTTACCCTGTACGAAGCATCGAATGACTTGTTGACCAACCCACAATTTACCGTACCTGCGAGACCTGAAAGCAATATTCCCATGCCCTTTGTGCTCAATGATGCCATATTGGTTATTAAAACCATACGATTTGAGTGAAGTTGAGTTATTTAGAGTTAACAGTAAGTATTTGATTTTAAATGAATTAATAGTACAAATGGGAAGAAAAACGCCTTTTCACCCCCTTTTTTTTGTTAAAATAGCAAAGCGATAACTACATAAGAGTATTCTTTCGCAACACAATTCTGGATTTTCACAACAAAATCACCTTGTTTTTGTTAAAATAAGGTGCATTTTATCGATTAACCCCTAACTTTAGTATATAACATTAAAACATTTTGCCATGGAAAATTCAAATTTAAAAGGGCGAATTCTATTGGAAATGGAAGATTTGATTGCCCAAAGTTGTCCCAAGCAAAAAGTTACCCCAAAGTACAAGAACCTACATGTCGCTATTTTAAAGAAATATTACAATGCGGCAGAGGTTTCTATCGATTACCACCGAAAAAGGGTAGAAATGGATATTGTGATGGACGATAGGGATTACAATCCCAAATCTTTAAATTTATATATGCCAACATTGCACGCTAATCTTTGGTTCAGAAATCTTCGTGATTTTTTGAGATCATGTATAGATTACGACAATAAGAGCCTTGCCTTTTACGCAAGTCTATTGCGTTCGTACACCAATAAGAACATGCCGCAGATGACGGTTTAAGTCAGAAACGACCAAACCTATATACTAAAGATGCCCTCGGGCATCTTTTTTGTTATAACAACTTCAGCGTATTTATTTTATTTCATTTTTTAAAGTTTTCCTTAACAGCTTGATAAGAATATATTTTATAGTTTAGCTCACCAAAAATCGATAAATACAAAAAAATGAAAAGATTAATTTTTGCGCTAATATATACTTTAGGATTTTCAGGTACGGCACAAACCAAAACCGAGTTACAAAAGCATTATGAGGCTTTTTATAATGAAATGCGGTTGCAGGGCGATGTAGGTGGAATAATCAATGCAATGACGCATTTAAACGTGCTATCGCCTTCAAAAGGGCGTAGAGACACCTTGGCTTATATCTATGCCGACAATAAACAGTTTATGCAGGCATTGAACACGATAGGTATTGATAAAAATGATACCGATTCTGATCTTTCGGTTCGGGTAAAGGCGATTTCGCTAAAAGCATTGAACCAACCCAAACGATCTTTAGAACAATTTGAGGTTTTGTTCAAAAGAACACCTAATGCATATCTGGCCTATGAACTGTCTGATCTAAAAATACAGACCGGAGATAATACGGGGGCTTCCCTCAATATTGAATATGGCATTACAAATGCCAAAGATGATATGAAATATGCTTTTTATGAAAGACAACAACCCTATGAAGTACCTTTAAAAGCGGCTTTTCTTCACTTAAAAGGACTTATGCAGTACAATAAAGACAAAAATAATATCGATGCTGCCTTAGTGTTGATCGAAGAAGCTTTGAAGATAGCTCCTAATTTTAATTTGGCAAGTTTGAGCAAGCAGGCACTTACTTCTAGGAAAAACCCTCCAACTGCAACTGAGAAAAAGGAATAGTTTTTGAAATTAGTTCTCCTGTAACTCAATGGTCAATAGGCTATCCTTTTCCCTTTTCAGTTCAATGAGCTGGGTTACATTTTCATTGGGTACGGCGATAGATAGTACATAATGGGCGATTTTCCAGTTTCCATCTACTTTCTTCAAGACCCCTGAACCTCTACATAGTTTCATTTGGGTATCCAATAGTTCATCGAACCACGCAAAATCTTCATTCCCATTCAAATATATATGTCGTTCTACAGCAGTAAAGTTCCATGCTTTTCCTTTATCGAAATAAGGTTTTGAGAACTCCTTGAATTCCTTGTTCTGCCAATTCTCTGTGGCATCGGTGCCGATAAAAACTCCCTCGTTGGTCATTAAACTAAAGTAGGTCTCAAAATCAGCTTTAGAAGCTGCCTGATGCCAAGTGTTCAAGGTGGTATTTATCTGATCTTTGGCCGGTTCTTGCGCCGTCAATAAAACTGATGACAAAAGAAAAACAATCTGTAAAGTCTTAATCTTCATCTAAAAGTGTTTTTATATCCAAGGTGTTATTTACAATCACATTGAATTGGTTCAGTAGCGCATTATGTGCATTGATTATCTCTAAAACCGATTGTTGGACGTCTATACGATATTCTAAATCGTTCTTCGTTTTAAGAATGAAGGTTTGAAAGACTTTCTGCCTACTTCTAATTTGTGGCTTATCAAATTCTTCAGGATATTCTGAATCGGCCAATAACTTTTGTTTTTCGATCAGATCTTCTAAAACCAAACTGAGATCTTCAGTATTCGCTACCGTGTAAAGCGCGTCAAAACTGGTTTCTAGTGCATTGAACTCTGGCCAGTTTTTAAGTACTATTGAAGCTTTTGGATTAACTTTCGATTTTTCAGGCCATTTTTCAGTTGATATGTCAAATGCCGAGGTATCTTGGGTAACATCTTTCGCCTTATCGCCTTTACAAGAAAAAAACAATAACAAAACAGTTCCTACGATAAATGTTTTACCCATAGAGCGAATGTACAAATTTTAATCCCTCATTGAGGGTTTAATTCCCTGAGGCTTGCCTCGAAATTTAAGATGGTTTTTTCAGAAGGATACCTCATGCCTTTGGGTCGAGGTTGTTGATTAAACGGTATCTTTATACAAGAATTGATTTAACTAGATTTTAATGAAAAGAAATATTCTGATAATAGGTGCGTGCGGGCAAATAGGTACTGAGCTTACCTTTACCTTACGTGAAAAGTATGGCAGCGATGTTGTAGTTGCAAGTGATATTAGAGAAGGTAGTGAAAACTTGATGGAATCTGGCCCTTTCGAACCCTTGGATGCTACTGATTATGATGCTTTGGAAGAGCTGGTGGCATATTATGAAATTGATGAGGTTTACCTAATGGCAGCCATGTTGAGCGCAACGGCTGAAAAATTTCCCGAAAGGGCCTGGAACCTAAATATGAATTCGCTTTTCAATGTATTGAACCTCGCAAAAGAGAAAAAAATAAAAAAGATTTTTTGGCCATCGAGCATTGCGGTTTTCGGACCCAATACCCCAAAACAGAACACGGCCCAGAATACCATAATGGAACCCAGTACGGTCTACGGTATCAGCAAACAGTCTGGTGAACGATGGTGCGACTATTACCACCACAAATTCGGGGTCGATGTGCGAAGCGTTCGCTACCCAGGTTTGATAAGCTGGAAAACTATGCCTGGTGGCGGCACTACCGATTATGCTGTAGAGATCTATCACAAAGCACTCTCCGATAATAAATATACATGCTTTCTAAAAGAAGACACTGAATTGCCAATGATGTACATGAACGATGCCATACGTGCCACCTTGCAAATTATGGAAAGTGATGCCAAAAAAGTAAAAGTGCGTTCGTCATACAATTTGGCAGCCATGAGCTTTACCCCGGCAGAGATTTCGCAAAGCATAAAAAACCATATATCGAATTTTAAAGTATCGTACAAACCAGACTCAAGACAAGCAATCGCAGATTCTTGGCCAAGTAATATCGATGATTCAAAAGCGCAGAAGGACTGGGGCTGGAAAGCCGAATATGATTTGGAACGGACAACCCAAGAGATGTTGAAAAATTTAGAACCCTAGAATATTAAGTCAATTTAGAGTGTTTATGGGGTTTGAACAATATGGTATCTGTTTACTTGTGACCTCACCAAGAATCGAACTTGGATCTAAAGTTTAGGAAACTTCTATTCTATCCGTTGAACTATGAGGCCGGTATTAACTATTTCAAAATTACATTTTCATCACCGTTGGCCTAGATCTAAAGTTTAGGAATCCCGAGACTTCGGGGCTATCCGTTGAACTATGAGGGCGGTAAATTAAGGATGCAAAAGTAAAGGTTTTTTAGGAAAAACCAGTTCGAAGTAAGGGCTAGTTCAATTGCTCTAAAGCAAATCTATCAATCATTGACCACTTCTACGATCATTTCGATTTCGACAGCTATATTGCTAGGAAGTGAACCCATGCCAACTGCAGCACGTGCATGTTTTCCTCGTTGCCCAAAAACTTCGACCATAAGATCCGAATAGCCGTTAATGACCTTTGGGTGATCGGTAAATTCTGAAGTAGAATTTACCATGCCCTTAACCTTGACGATTCTTTTGACTTTGTTCAGATTACCTAGTTCGGCTTTGAGAACAGACAATTGGTTAATTCCCGTAATTCGAGCTGCTTCATAGCCTTGTTCGATGGTCAGGTCCGCTCCCAATTTTCCTGTAATATTCTCTCCATCTGCTTTTTTGGGTCCTTTTCCAGCCAAGAAAATCAGGTTTCCGGTACGCACGGCGTTTACATAATTTGCCACAGGAGCTGAGGGTGTACTTAATTTCAAACCGAGTTCTTGTAGTTTCGATTCAGGGTCATAACCCACCTCTATTTTTTCCCCCTCAGGAATTTTCCCCTCAATTTCTTTTTGATTCTCTTGGGTCATATTACAAGAAACCAATGCAACCAACATACTTGTTAAAAAGATATTTTTCATGTGTTTTATATTTGATTTTTACAATCGCGCATTTGCCAGTATTTCCGCTACCCTTTGCGCAACAATACGTTCCTGACCGGGTTCCATCATCCAAGTTGTGATGCCTACTTCTTCTTTATTTCCAACTGTTTCTATTGACGGATGACCATCTCGCAGTTGTTTTCGCATATCATCGGTTGAGATCTTCACCTTTTTTTCATCCCACATTATTCGAAGGCTAGGAACATGGTTTGCATGTGGGGGAACGTGTATTTCGGTTTTGACCCCGTTTACCGAGAGTGCACTATCGCTAATTAATTTGATTTGTTTTTCCCAAAGCTCCCATTCTTTTTTATGGTCTCTGGCCAAATACAGTTCCAATGCGACCATCATACCCAATACTTCCTCTTTATTTACTTTCATTCCTCTGGCAATGGTGGTTCCGCGTGGCGGAGTATGCAAACGGGCAGCTTCGATATATTTTTTCTTGCCCAATAATAGGCCAGCACTCTGCGGCCCTCTAATTCCCTTTCCACCAGAAAATGCGACAAGATCAAACCCCATTTTGGTGAACTTGAACAAATTTTCAACTGGTGGCACATCAGCGGCACAATCGACAAAAGTGGGTATATTATGCTTTTTGCCCAAAGCTATGAATTCTTCCCATTTGATTTCTCCTGCCTCAGTATTCGCATTTAAAAACCAGAGCATGGCCGTTCGTTTTGTAATCGCTTTTTCAAGCTCCTTGGCCGTAGTTATCTCCACTATTTTTGCTCCGGTATTGATTAGTGCATGGGTGTACCCTATAGCGTGTCCTTTTTGAACGATTACCTCATTTTTTAATCCTGTAGTATCTGGTAATTGGGCTACTTTTTCTTCATCCATTCCACATATAACTCCTGCAAGACCTATGGTCATTGCCCCAAAAGCCCCAGAAGATACGGTAGCATATTCACAATTCAATAATTGGGCAATTCGCTCTCCTACCTTATCGTGCAGTTCATCGAGATTTACGTATTCGGTCGCTCCATAACTTATGGCATCGGTCACTTCTTTATGCATCAGGGACCCTGTCATTGAAGTGTACGTACCTGCGGCATTGATAAATGTTCGCAGCCCCAGTTCTTTGAAAAAATCACGTGCCAATGGTTTGGCGATGGTCTTGTCAACAACGTTTGCCATCAACATACTTGGTGCCAGCATACCACCCACTAAGGGTAATGCGGTCAATGTCTTTAATACTTTTCTTCTACTGCTCATAATTTTTATTTTTAATCGATTGCTGCTATACAGTCCATTTCTACTAAAGAATCACCAGGAACACCCCCATAGGTTGCAACAGTGGTTCGTACGGGTGGATGTTCACCAAATCGCCCACGAAAGACTTCGTTCATTCCTTTATAATCCGCCAAATCTGCCAGATATACATTTACTTTCAATACCTTTTCCATAGAGGAACCATTTGCCTCCAATCCTTTTTTCAACTCTTTGAGTACGTGATCGGTATGTGATTTTATATCGCCTTCAAAATGGGCTCCTTTTCCTGCAATATATAAGGTGTTGCCATGTTTTACTGCTCCGGAGAACAGTGGTATATCTTGATCCTTTATAATTTCGCCGATTACTTCTTTTTTTGCTATGGGCTTTTTATTCGATGCGCTAACGGCACTTACACCAAAAAGCGCTGCCAGCCCCATTCCTATTTTTTTGAAGGATGCTCTCCTGGTCGTTTTGTTTTCCATTTCTTACGGTATTAGATTAAACAATGATTCTTAAAATTGGTTTATTTTGAATTACCAAGTTCTTTTTTTCAATAGTTCTTGAATTTGCTCTTTGGGTACGGGCAGCTCATCAATGTGGTCTTTGAGCCATTTAGAAAAATCCTTTTCTATTTCATCCGTCCATTTGTTGTCGATTTGCCCTGGCGTGTATTTGCCTTCTTTCAATTTTCCTATTCCGAACATATCCCTCAATCGCACAATTTCAGAAGTAACCACTACTTTTTCGGCAAGATGTGCGGGAATAAAGACTACGCCCTCTTTTTTGCCCAAAACAACATCTCCGGGCAAAACGGTTGCAGCTCCGATCCGTATGGTTGAATTTATACTCTCCAACATTACCTCGGTCAGATATGATGGGTGCCATTCTCGTACAAAGGCATTAAAACCTTCAATTTTTGAAAGTCCTTCCAAATCTCGACTTGAGGCATTGAAAACCACTCCATTTTTTGATTTCGCATAAATGGAGTTTCCCAAATTATCACCGATCAATGTGCCATCTACAATTTTACCGAAACCATCTGCCACATACACATCACCCTCAACAAGCATATCTATTGGCCACGAATTAGTATTGCCGATCTGCCCTTCTGCCTTTCCTTTTTTCTTTATTTGATCTGACACATCAGGTCGGTTGGGCATGTACTGTACCGTTATGGCACGACCCACAATGGGTACATCAGCATGTAAAAGTTTCCATCCGCCTTCAAACTGATTGTTATAGCCTTCGTTTCGAAGTAGCCCCCAAGCCTCTTCAATAGAAACGTTTTTCATTCGCACCAAAATATCATCTGCTACTTTAGGTCTTCCATCTTCAAAGCGTTCGCCTTGCCACTGCGGGGTTAGAAAAACGATTTGTTCTTTGGCTGCAGTCTGCGCATTGCCAAAACTAACAATCAAGAGAAGCAAAAAAATAAATTTTGTTGATTTCATACGTCTGGTCTTTAATTTTGATTTATATTTTATCGATTGGTTTCTTTTCTATTTCTTCGGGCTCTTTGTCTCGCCAATAGGTCGCCAATGAAGATCCCGAGATATTCATCCATGGGCCAAAAACGGCCGGAGCCAATCCGACGGTAGCTACTTTTCCCATTTCCAGAGCTATGCCCGAGGCCAAACCTCCGTTCTGCATACCAACTTCCAAAGCAATGGTTCGGCAATCACGTTCATCCATCTTAAATAGTTTACATCCCCAATAACCGAGAAAATACCCTGCGGCATTATGTATGATGGCGGCCAATATCAAAAACAGCCCTATAGTGAGTAGACTATCCCTACCCGCTGCCGTAATGACCATAATGATCAAAGCGATACCTACCATTGAGACTATGGGCATTGCCTTGTCGAACCAATTGACCTTACCATGAAAGAAATGGTTGAAAACCAAACCTGCAACGATAGGTAAGATAACGATTTTAACGATGCTGAACATCATGCCCCAAAAGTCTATTGGTACAAACTCCCCAGCAAAGAATTCCATTAACAAAGGGGTCATTAATGGCGCTAAAAGGGTAGAAACGGCTGTAAGTGTTACCGAAAGTGCCACATTAGCCTTTGCCAAATAGGCCATTACGTTCGATGCCAATCCGCTTGGTGAGGAACCGATGAGTACCACTCCTGCAGCAATCTCTGCTGGAAAATCGAACATGGTGGCTATTGCAAAACCCAATACAGGCATAATGGTAAATTGACAGGCTACACCGACCAAAACTCCCTTGGGCATTTTTACCACACCCAAAAAGTCTTTTAGGCTCATGGCGGTTCCCATTCCGAACATAATGATCTGTAGCAATGGAACAATGAGCGATTTCATTTGAAAATCACCTATCTGTTGTAAATATGTGGGGTAAAACATGGATATGCTCACTGCAGCGAAAATCAATATCGTAAACGAAAAACCTTTGAATTTTTTGTATCCCCTTGCGGCCAACGCTAAGAAGAGAAAAAAGAAAATCAAAAACGGCCCCGTTTGCTCTCCTTGGCCAATGACGAACATGACACCCGTAATCAGCAGACAAATCAACGAGGCTATCAATAAAACTTTATAAATTGTCTTCATACTTTAATTCTTGTTTCAGTTTGGTTTAGAAATACCGTTTAGATCGTACACAACATCACCGTCCTTAATTGTCAATTCACACTCCAGTTTTCTATCGCCTTCCATTTTTTCACCTTTTGTATCGATAAAACCAAAATCACCCTTTCTGAGGTTCAGGAGGGTTATATCGGCAACTGCCCCAACGGATAGGTGACCGAGATCTGTACGTTTAATTATTTGTGCGGGATTCCAGGTTACGGTCGCTATGAGTTCGTTCATGGGCATATCCATATTAAGAAATTTTGACATGATATTGACTATATCCTTCATGCCGCCGTTCATACTGCCCGTATGCAGATCGGTACTGATAGAATTAGGTTTAAAACCCTGCTTCATTGCCGGAATGACCTGTTCGAACAAAAAGCTGCCCCCACCATGCCCTACATCAAAAACAATTCCCCTTTTTTGGGCAGTAAAAGCAAATTTTTCTACTTCTCCATCGTCGTTGACAATTGGTGTTCTACCATTTACATGTCCGTAGGCATGTGTAAAAATATCTCCTGGCCGTAATTTTTCCATAAATAATTTTTCTAAGGATAGCTCAGGATCGCTTCCGCCGAAATCGATCATTACCGGAATATCCGCTAACTTTCCCGCTTGTACGGCGCGTTCGGTCGGTGTCCAATCAAACCCCCTATAATGGGCCAATTTCACACCTACGATAATTTCAGGATGCTCTTTGGCGACCATTGCCGTGAGCTTTGCATCCATATCCGAAATGTTCTGTTCTATGGCGCCCCCTTTCATACCTGAACCAATAATATTCAAAAAAGACAAGACCCTTGTTTTTGATCGATCAATGACCTGCTCTTTAAAGGTCATGAAATTTCGCCAACCCGCCCCACCAACATCGACTGTGGTGGTTACGCCACTTCTAAATGTAAAACCATCGGGCGGCAAGGCCGTAAAACTATTGCTCAAATATGCGTTCGGCTTGGTACCGAAAAAATAATGTCCATGAATATCTATAAGGCCAGGGCTTACGAAAAAACCCTTTGCATCAATTACCGTTATTGCCTGACTTTCTGGAATATTGGGACCGACCTTTGCTACTTTGCCATCTTTTACGGCAATATCCATTACTTTGTCAACAGCATTCTTTGCGTCTATGACATGCCCTTGTTTTATAAGGATGTCAAAATCTTGCGCTATGGTAATCGTAGTAAAAAAAAGTAACAGAGCGATAATTGTACTATGATGACAGATTGTTGTTTTCATGCTCTTGTGTTTTAAGTATTTTTATTCGGTACTTGTTCGTATCGGAAGAATATGGGCATCACCATCTTCTTGTAATTTTCTTATTGCTTTAACTTCGTCGATTGAAATTGCACTTGCATCATTTCCGAAATTGGAACGTATGTAGGTCAGCACCTCGGCAATTTCCTTGTTATTTAAAAAACTATGCTGGGGCATCACACCATTGTAGACCTCCCCGTCAATCTGCAAGCTACCTTCCATACCGTTCAACAGTACTTTAATAAGCCGTTCTTTGTCTCCCGTAACCCAATCGGTCCCAGTGATTGGAGGGAATCTTCCTGAAGCCCCTTTTCCGTCCAGTTGGTGGCAAGTACTACAATAGCGATAGTAAATATTTTCGCCACCTACCAAATCACCTTTCATTAGGTTGTCATCGATCTCATCTGGCGAACGTATGTGCGACAAGCTTTTTCTAGCTTCCATTTTAGCCAATTGTTCTTGCCCAAAAGTACCTTTGTCACCAGTATAAGTGATTTTCCAAATCCTTCCTTCTACAGAATCGGATAGGTACATAGATCCATCTGGGCCAAATGTTATTCCCATGGGGCGATGCTTCGCATCTTTTACGTTTACTATAGGATCTACCTCGGCAAATCCGTCAGCAAAAACCTCCCATTCCCCATTTGTTTTTCCATCCTTAAAAGGAACAAAAGCTACAATATAACCCGATTGCGGATAAGGTGCGCGATTGGTAGAGCCGTGAAATGCGATAAACGCACCGTGTTTATAGCGATCGGGAAATTGGTCTCCTTCATAAAAAACAAGGTCATTGGGTGCCCAGTGCCCTGGAAAACCAACAATAGGGTCTTCACAATCGGCACATCTTCCTACGATTTCGCCATCTCCGCCATATTCAGGTGCCAATACTTTCTTGCCCTTTATTTGATCGTAATAACAATAAGGCCATCCGAAATCAGCGTCTGCAGTCACTTTTATGAATTCTTCAGAGGGAAGCAAAGCACTTTCCCAAGGGGAAAATTTATCAGGAAATAGCCTTAACAGGTCATCCCTGCCGTGCATCACTAGATACAGATTATCATCCTCATTATTCCAAGCCATGGCCACAACACTTCGGATACCAGTTGCATATTTACACCCATCTTTTTGGGTCTGCCCCAATTTATCGGCATCAAATCGCCAAACTCCCCCATGGCTTTCCAGTTGCGGGCAGGGGTCTAGACCAGGGGCTCCGGGAATTCTTTTTGGTTGCTGACAAGCATTGGAGGGTGCTCCAAAAGGAACATACATATAGCCTTTATTGTCAAAAGCAATCGGTTTGCCTATATGTTCGTGCATGCCATGCTCGTGGTCATCGATCAGTACTACCTCTACTTCCCCTTCAGGAAGCAGGCTGTTCGGCTTTAATTTAAACCTATATACCGCCAGTTCAGAACTAAAATAAAGGTAGCCTTTGTGTATCTTCATGGCCGTGGAATAGTTTCTACTTTCACCACGGACTTTTATCTTTTCTACAATATCGATTTTGTCATCATTATCGGTATCCTGTAAAGCCGCAATCGCATATTTTTTAGATTTTTTTAAATTCACATATATATTCTTATCATCATCGACTGCAAGGTGTCTGGCACTCTCTGAAATACCATCGATTACAACTACTGCCTCAAAATTTTCAGGAAGGAAAAGCCCACCATTTTCTGGTTCGTTTTCACATTGCACAACAAGCATAGAAGCGATGAGCACAAAAATGAAATTTCTTATACAGTGTACAAGGGCTATCATAATAATTTCAAAAGGGTTAGTTGGTCGGTCAAGTCGTCTTTCCCATTGATATCTAAAAAGGACAAATCACACTTAAAACCATGTAAATAACACGACAACAAAGGGTTAAGGTAGGATTATTTTGCTTCCAAAGCAAGTGGTATTTGAAAAATGTGTTCGAACACATTTTTTAACAAACCAAATCGGTTGATTTGTTCTTTTTACTCAAAAATCAGACCTCCGAAAAATGTGGGTTGGTGAAAATCGGGCTGATCTGTACCTACCGGATTCCAACTTAGGTAATGGGGTTCTGAGGTGTCATCACCACATTTATAAAAGTTTGCATTGGTGGCTGATCCTTTGAATTTCAATTCTTTATCATGGGTAAATACAGCGGCGGGAATTACAATTGTCATTTCCCATGTATGCCCGCCTTTCTTTTCGTCAAAAGGCTGATCGCCCAAGGTAGATTCAATTTTAATTTGGTCTTGAATGGTTTTGGGATCGATAAATTCACGTTTCCCCCTGCCTGGCCCATAAGCCAAATGCGTTACACCAATACAATTAAACTCAAAATTATAATAATTGCCATCTTGTTGTGGATCTATGAAAAATTCTAGACAGCTGTCTTTATGTGTGGCCGAATTGGTTTCTGCACGATGGGCAAGAACATTCTCTTCATTGATGTAAAATTTTAACCAAATTTGATTATTGCTGTGGGCTATTCTGAATTTTACCTCGGGGCGGTATGAAAATGCTTCCCAATTGACCAGATCTATGGCTTGAAGTTCGGTTTCTTCCTCCAATAGCTGTGATACTTTTTGCAGGTCGACTTCCTTTTCCGTTCCAATTTCTTTTACTTTAATTGTTTTATCGTTGTTGTTGGCTGTCTGGCCAATGACCATTACATGAACGAAAAACAACACTATAGTACATTTTCCCATAACTGTATTTCTTCTATTACCATAAGGTACTAAATTACAGTATTTTAATTAAAAGAGAGATCGATGAAACTATTATGCATAAGTTTATGAAGTTAAATAAACTACATCAAAAGATAAAAATATGAAAAGACATTGTCTAGCCCTTGATTTAAAAGATGATCCAGCACTTATAGAAGCCTATGAGAAATATCACCAAAACGTTTGGCCCGAGGTTTTGAAAAGTTTGGGGGATTCAGGAATAATGAACTTGGAGATTTATCGGGTCTCAAACCGTTTGTTCATGATTATGGAGGTCGACGATGACTTCTCATTTGAGAAGAAGGGCCAAATGGATGCCAACAATACCAAAGTACAGGAATGGGAAGAATTGATGTGGAAATACCAACAAGCACTTTCCATAGTAAAACCTGGTGAAAAATGGATGCCTATGAAGAAGATTTTCTATTTTTCGGTCTAAGGTCTTATTTCATGGGATGAACTTTCAGCAGCTCCTCGGCAGAATAGAAACCTTCTTTGTCCTTTATTTCTTCACGGACTTTCTTTACCGTGTCAGGCGAAATTGCCGAAGCTTTATTGCCAAAACTATTTCTCACATAGGTCAGTACCGCAGCTATTTCACCATCGTTCAGCATACCCCCGAAAGGTGTCATGGGCACCTGCCCAGGGTATGTTTTGCCTTTCACCTTGATTGGCCCCATTATTCCCTTCAAGGTCAACTTGATAAGGCGATCTTCATTACCCGTTACCCACGACACGCCTGCTAAGGGAGGAAATTGTGAAGCACTGAGTCCCCTGCCATCAGTTTGGTGGCAAGTGGCACAAAAGCCTTCCCTATTATAGATTTCCTCCCCTTTATGAAACAATTCTTTTTTCGCCCCTTTCAAATGGGTCTTTGTTTTTCCATCTGAATCCTCTCCTAGATTATGGCCGTTTAAATGTGCAACCGCTGCTTCATAGGGCAGCTTCATCCAATCATCCAAAGGTTTGTTTCCCGCTGCTTCTAGGATGGGATTTCCTATTTCCTTATCTAACCATGAGGCTGCGACAAAGGCTTCCAATCGTACACGGGGGTTTTCATCTTGCACCGCCGCCATCAGCAGATCTGCTTGATCCGCAATTTGATGCCCTGTATAGCGAAGTACTTTTACGGCAGCGGCACGTGCCCTAAAATCTTTGGCATTCAACATTTGTTCGAGCAAATTTGGATCGACCTTATTGAGACCCCAACTCACCCAAAGGGCTTCCAGTACGTGGTGCTCGTATCTTGGATCGTTCTTGTTCAAATTATTGACCCATTCCTTTAATTTGGTCAGAACCTCATCGTTGTTTCTGGCCCGCAATTCTCTTTTGGTGCGATATCTTGAACGATATTCCGGCAGTTTTAGGTTTTCCAACAATTCATCGATACTGGCATCGACAATTTTCGCAGGGGTTACCAATGGTCTTGCTGGATAAGTTATTCTATAAATTCTACCGTGAACATGATCGCGCAATGGATCACGAGCGTTGTGCTGCATATGCCCGACCAGTACATTGTGCCAATCTACTACATACAATGATCCATCTGGCGCAAATTCCATATCAACCGGGCGGAATTTGGTATCAGTCGATGTCACCAAATCTAATCGATGTTTACTAACATAACCCGAGCTTTCGGGGTCATCGGTCATCGTATGTTGTTTGGTGCCCAAGAATCCTATGTTGTTATTGATAATCAGATCCCCTTGAACCTCATCGGGGAAATGACGGCTCGAAACGAATTCCAGACCCGAAGTAGGTCGAACTCTATGTTCTTCTTGAATCAGGTTTTTGGGCAGGGGGGAAGCTTGCCCGTACCGAGGTTTGATACTGCCCGGCATCATCCAGGTCATATCAGGGCCTGATGTATGGGCGAAAAAGTTTTGCCCCCATTCATCAAAGGCGATGCCCCAAGGGTTCGGAATAGGCAATTGGGCCGTGCGCTCTAAATGATGCCGTTGCGGACTGTACCTATAAAAACCCCCATTAGTGGCACGAACAGGGCCATAAGCCGTTTCAACATTGGTATGCAAAAATACGCCTTCACCCATATAAATGGCTCCTGACGGATCAGCAGTGAATGCACTGATGGCGTGGTGTGTATCATGATCATCGAAACCACTGAGAATAATCTCGGTTTCATCTGCCCTGTCATCACCATCTATATCTTTCATCAATATCAGATTCGTGCCTTGTGATACGTAAACCCCTTCCGGTGCAAATTCAAAACCAATAGTAAGGTGCAGGCCATCGGCAAAGGTAGTTTGCTTGTCGGCCTTGCCGTCATTGTTGGTATCTTCTAAAATAATCAGCTTGTCGTTGGGCTTGCTATCGCCAGGTTTGTAATGCGGATAACTCGGCATTACGCCAACCCATAAGCGTCCTTTATTGTCAAAAGATAACTGAACAGGATTGGCCAAGTCGGGAAATTCTTTTTCAGAAGCGAACAACTCCAACTTATAGCCTTTTGCCAACTTAATTCTCTCCAAAGCCTCTTGACCGTACAAATACCCTTCCTCGGCATCTCCTTGACCTCTGTTGTAATTTGTTTTTACTTGGGGAAGCTTGCTCGTTTT
Source organism: uncultured Maribacter sp. (assembly GCA_964515285.1). Classification (GTDB taxonomy): domain Bacteria; phylum Bacteroidota; class Bacteroidia; order Flavobacteriales; family Flavobacteriaceae; genus Maribacter_C. Next base: position 25,889 of record CAZEUV010000001.1, read on the forward strand.
ATTGTCTGCCGCAGTCAGATCTTTGGTTTTCCCTTTGGTTGCATCCCATATTGCCGTATCGCGAATGGCCGTCATTTCACGAATTTTTTCTATCTCAAAGGGATAGTTCTCAGGGCCGAACGGATTAAAACGTCTTCCGTAGACATGTACGCCATTCGGAATTTTAAAATCGTTGTGCCAGAACCAGTTTTTTTCCATTACGGCATCGTGTACCAATTGGCGATTTGTTTCGACTTTGGTCTCTTGTTCCCCAAAAACTTTATCGGCCAAGAGCTTTGCGAACTTCCGATAGCCAGAATCGTTCAATTGAAATCCGTCAGCGGTCAAGTCTTCCTTTTCCGTCTCGAACCATTTTTTGCTGGCATCAAAAGCATCTACGAACAAGACACTATCAGCAATGGCCACTTCTCTCATGACTTGGGTATATAGGGCTAGGTTTTTATTTTCTTTTTTCCCCTTGGGTAAATCCATTTTAGAAGATAGATCTTCAAATGCAATAGGCGATACCAAAGCTAAACGAGGAGCATTGGTACCATTGTATTTCTGCTTTTTTGTATGTTCGATAAAGGCATGGAGCTCTGATTTGTAATTTTCCAATCCTTCAGCACCTTGAAACGATTCATTGTAACCGAAAAATGCGATAACAACATCTGTTTTCAGATTAGTAAGCCACTCATCTTCAGTAGGAAAATGGCCTATATTACCCGATTTTTGAGCATATTCGTTCTGAAACTTTTCGGCACCGGGAAAAGCCCATGGGGAATTTCGCGATGCATGTGGCCTAAAGCCTGGCGTATTTCCCCCATCGGCCATATTTCGAATAAAAAGCAGACTATCAGGATAGCGCAGTTGCATTTCGGTCTCAAAATGCCCAAAATGCAGCATTCGCGAGCCTAGATTATTTCCTATTAAAACAATATGGGAACCTTTTTGCGCCCAAAAGGATTCTTTGCTAATTTCCTCACAACCAATAGAAAGAAATACTATTCCCATTGAGCATAACCAAAGTAGTTTTTTTATAGCTAGATTTTTCATTTTCAATTATTGAATTCGTTTAAACTATTCAAAGTCCACATGTACACCCTCGGCAACAGATTGTTCGCAGGCTTCAATAATTCGTTGACAGCTAATAGCGTCTTCGAGACTTGAAAGCGGTTCTTCGTTTTGGCGCAAAACCCTATCGATAAAATGTGTCGCCGTATTTTTGATCGACTCAGGATAGCATTGGTACGTTTGTGAATGTGCGCCATTTCGGTCGTTGATTACAAAATCGCGATAACTATAGCGCGTACTGCCCTTTGTTCCGATTACTTTTATGATACACGTCCATGGGTCGCCTGCATGGTCATCATTGGCAAAGCTGGCACAGAGATGGCTCAAGGTGCCATTTTGCATTTTAATATTCGCCATGGCGACATTTTCTTGTGGTGCGATCGTAGCATCTACCGTATTCGTCATACAAGAAATGGTTTTTGGCCTACCTGACAAATACAGCATAGTATAACTGTGGTGTGTTAATATTTGACGTATAACCCCAGGGTAATGTACACGAATATCGTCGGCGTGATGAATATTGTACATCATATAAAATTGCGTGATATCACCCAATTTGCCACTTTGGATCATTGACTTTGCACGTTCGATTCCCGGTTCGTAGATATAGTTGTGCACGGGCATACATTTTACCCCGGCTCTTTGAACGGCCTCTTTCATTTTCGTCAACTCATCAATATTGGAAGCAGCTGGTTTTTCAACCAAAATATGTTTGCCCGCTTCGGCTGCCCTGATCGTATATTCGCAATGCGTTTCCATATTTGTAAGCACAAAAACGGCATCTACTTTAGGGTCATTGAGCAGGTCATCGACAGATTTATAGCAAACACATCCATATTTTGCTGCCTTCGCATTTCCTTTTTCATGAGTTCTGTTCCAAAGTCCGACCAATTCGGTATGGGGCAGCCCATTGATTGCCTCAGCATGTAGATCTGCTATATTTCCCGCTCCGATAAATGCTATTCCTATGGTCTTCATATATTTTTTATGGATATTTCAATACGTCTTTTTTTGCCATTTCTTTAAACTCAAGTAATGACTTGCGAACTCCTTCAGCAATATCTGTCAAGGGTAGATTTTTGAATGTACCCTGTATTTTTATATGGTCAAGATCTGAAACAAACAGGTTAATTTGTATATCGTAATCGAACCAATACAACCTGTACCCCCGGTTATGAAAATTGTATACATGTATTATCTGTTATTGTACGGCTATTAATTCATTTTTACTACTGCCTTGACATTGTTGGCCTTGATAGAATCTTCAAAGGCACGGGCAATATCATTGAAATCATAAAGGTTTGTATAATGCTCAGCAGGGAAAACCCCGGTGACCATTAATTTTTGGGCAATCATATAATCGACCCTGCACGATCCCATAGATCCTCTCATATTTAATGATGTACGCGTCAAATGGGTTGCATTTATTTCGACCTCTTTACCGTAAGTGGCAATGACACAGATATCACCTTCTGGTCGTACGACCGATATTGCTTCGGTAAGCACTTGGGGCACTCCTGAACATTCAATGAGCAGATCTACTTTTCCGTTTGCGCCAAAGGGAATGCCATTAGCATCAACCACGCCTTTTTGTAGTTGGGATGCAAGTGTATTGTCTGGAGAAACTTCGAGTGTAATAAACCCTCTTTCCCTTGCCTTCTTCAACCTGATGTTCCTATCGTGTGCGATGCCCGTTACCAAGACTCTTGCGCCTGCCGCTTTTGCGAGTTCTGCTGACATCAGCCCGATGATTCCGCATCCGGTAACTACTACATCTTGTCCGGGTTTGATAGTACATTTGTTGTGCAGTGCATTTACAACAACCGATAAAGGTTCTACCAATGCCCCTTGTTCAGGTGTCAACCCGTCAATTAAACGTACTGCACGATCTGATTCCAAAACCACCTGCTGCCCAAAACCTCCGTTTCTATGAAAACCTATTATTTGTTTTGATGGGCATAAATTCCATTTAGATATGCTACATGCTGGGCAATCTTCATCTTGACAGCCCAACATGGCTAAAGGGGTAAACAAATCGCCTACTTTCACATTACCATGTTCACCTGGGCCAAGTTCAAGTACTTGGGCACTAAATTCGTGACCTATGATTCGTGGCCGTTCTACCCAATCAAAATTCGATTTGCCCAAAATCGCACTATTATCCGAACCGCAAATGCCCGTATATAATGGTTTTGCCAATAGTTCTCCTTCTTTTAATTTGGATATTTCAATATCAACGACAGAGGTGTTGCTTGTTGCAGATCCTTCTGAACCGATCTGGATTTTTTCTCGGCCATGCAGGCAAAATCCTTTTAATGTTTCACTCATTGCCATAGTTATTTAAGGTTGCCAATTCACTCCGGTATTTCTCCAACTTCTTGATTTTGCCGAATCTAAGACGGCTTCACATACTTTTTGTGTTTCCTGCGCTTCCTTGAAGGTTGGGGAACAAGACGTTCCATCTTCCAAACTCTTCAAAAAATCGGCGACTTGATGTACAAATGTATGTTCATATCCTATAGATAATCCCGGCACCCACCATTTGTCCATATATGGCTGATCACTGTCGGTAACATGTATAGAACGCCACCCGCGTACAATGGAATCATCTGCGTGGTCAAAATATTCAAGTCGGGTCAGATCGTGCAAATTCCATTTAATGGATGCATGTTCACCATTGATCTCAAAGGTGTTTAAAGCTTTGTGACCACGGGCATACCGGGTAGATTCAAAAACCCCCAATGCCCCATTGTCAAAATGGCAATGAAATATACAAGCATCATCAATGGTTACTTTCTGAACTTCACCCGTCTCTGTATGTACTCTTTCTTTTATAAAGGTCTCAGTTACCGCAGAAACATCTTTGATGCCCCCGTTCAACCACATTGCGGTATCAATGCAATGGGCCAGAAGATCACCGGTTACACCTGAACCAGCGGCATCATTATCTAACCGCCATAGTCCTTCGCCACCTTGCGGAAGTTCTGGACTGATGGTCCAATCTTGCAGGAAATTGGCACGGTAGTGGAATATTTTGCCCAATTTTCCTGAATCTATCAATTGTTTTGCCAAGGTAACCGCAGGCACCCGTCGATAATTATACCAAACGGTATTCGGTACTTTCGCCCTTTCTACGGCATCTACCATGGGTTGCGCTTCAGCAACGGTTCTAGCCAACGGTTTTTCACAAAGCACCATTTTGCCTGCTTCGGCCGCTGCAATGGCTATCACGGCATGCATATTATTAGGTGTGCAAATATCAACGGCATCTATGTCATTGCGGGCGATCAATGTCCTCCAATCAGTTTCAACCGATTCGTACCCCCATTGCTCGGCAAAAGCCTTTACCCTTTCTTCGTTGCGGGCACAAACTGCTTTTAAAACTGGACGAAACTCCAATTCAGGAAAAAAATCGCCCACGCGTTTGTATGCATTGGAATGGGTTCTGCCCATAAACCCGTAGCCTATTAAGCCTATTCGTAGTTCTTTTTTGTTGCTCATTAATTTGGAAAATAAGTTATTAGGTTACTCGGTTATTGAGTTCTATATGTTTTCAGAATAATTGCTGCATACTGTTCACTGAATACTTTATTCCGCTTCGTACCAGCCGTGTTGTTGTCTTACTTTGATCATCGCGCCCAAAATATCGTTCCAGGTTTTTGGTTGCATCATTACTTCGTTGGGAAACATGCATCCATCCCAGCAAATATGTTTTAGCTTTTTGGTGAGGTTTCCGTTTTCATCCCTCAACCAATGTCCTGCATCCACAGGAATATCCAATTTACCATTTGGGTCTGAAGCTTGGCAATGTCTACCGGTCTTGTCATGTGATCCTGCCCCGAACACGGTACCGTCATTTTGTGCCACATGAAAATCAATGGTCCATGGGCGCAAAGCCGTGGTCAAGGTTTTAAGGCCTTCGGTCAATGTTGCCCTATCTTCCCATTTAAAATCTTCTGGTAGAATACGCTCATCCGGTTTATTGTATCCGAGCAGATATAAGAGGGTATGTGCCATATCGGCTTGAAAACCTATGTTTGGCCGATCAACGGCTTCCAGAGTATTGATCATTGTTTTCCAACCGTGCATTCCGCCCCAGCAAATTTCACCTTCAGCAGCAAGTGATTCTCCATATCCAGCTGCTACATCACATGCCTCACGAAATGTTTGGGCTATCAATTTTGTATTGCCTACTGGATCCTTGTCCCAACTCTCTGGGTCGACTGAAGAATCAATACGTACAACCCCATTAGGTCTTGCTCCCAATTTGCGTAATTTTTGTCCGATTTCACAAGCTTTTCTCACTTGCGTCACAAATTGATTTCGTTCTGCTTGGGTACCCATTGCAGATCCGCCTCCCGTTCCTGCCCATATTGGGGCAACCAGACTCCCAATTTCAAGATTGTTGGCCATGGCCTTGTTGGCCATTTTTTTTAATCCATCGTCTGTAGAATCTATATCAATGTGGGGGTCGGCGAGAAAAAGGTCGAAGCCGTCAAATTTAACCCCATCTACTTCGGCGTTCACGGTTAGATCGATCATGGTATCCAATGAAATGGGAGGTTCTGAATCAGGTCCTTTTCCTACTACGCCCGGCCATGAGGCATTGTGCAGTTTAGGATAGTTGTTCTGTTGCATGGTTCAAGTAATTTTAAGTGCAAGTGCTAATTTGTCCTAAATTAGCTAAAAATCAACAACAATGAAATTTATGATCGTGATAAAAATGACTATTGTTGTTTAAAATGTTATAAGACAATTGTAATATAATTATGATAATAGCAAAAAAGTGTTTAAACTTATGTGCTGAAATCAAAGACCGCAACCTTAACTGTATACAACAAACCAACATTTTAAAATTATGGAAAATACAAGTAATGCATCAGAAAGAGATAACAAAAAACTTTTTTACGCTAGTTGTTTTGCATTGATTACGACCGCTTTGTCGTTTAGCATTAGAGCTGGTATTCTGCCACAGCTGGGAGAAGAACTAAGTTTATCTGCAGAACAATTAGGCTACATCAATTCGATGTGGTTTTTGGGCTTTCCCATTTCGATGGTCATTGGTGGGTTGATCTATCATAAAGTTGGCGGAAAAGTAATTATGCAATTTGCTTTTTTGGCACATGCCATAGGAATCATTTTGACTATTTATACAGGCAGTTATATAGGGCTGCTTATTTCAACGTTGCTTATCGGTTTAGGTAACGGATGCACCGAGGCGGCTTGCAACCCTATGATCGCAGATGCTTACGACGGAAATAAAATGAGTAAAATGATGAACCGTTTTCACATGTGGTTTCCCGGTGGGATTGTTATAGGTAGCTTGGTCTCTAAGTTTATGACAGAAGCTGGGATGAGTTGGGAGACTCAAATATGGGTTATTCTGATACCCACATTAATCTATGCATATTTATTTTTTGGGAAAACTTGGCCAAAAGCGAAAGTGCAGGAGGCTGCCACACTTACTGGAAACATAAAAGCAATGATGTCGCCCTTGTTCCTTTTTATGATTGCCTGTATGGCTTTGACGGCTATTTCAGAGTTTGGGCCACAACAATGGGTGGGTCTGATATTGGCAAAGAGCGGTGCTAATCCTATGTTGATTTTGGCGTTGGTAACAGGATTAATGGCCGTTGCCCGCTACTTTGGAGGTGATGTCGTTAAAAAATTCGACCAAACAGGAGTACTTCTTGGTTCAGCAATTTTAGCCACTATTGGTGTCTACCTCTTTAGTACCCAGACAGGTGGCATGGCCTATGTGGCCGCTATCTTTTTTGCTTTGGGCATCGCTTATTTCTGGCCCAATATGATTGGTTTTATAGCTGATAAAATTCCAAAGAGCGGAGCCTTGGGCATGTCGATTATTGGGGCGGTAGGAATGTTCTCTTCTTCAATTTTCCAACCTATTATTGGCGGGTGGATCGATTCTGATAAGGCAGCGGCAGCGGCAAACGGATTTACAGGTGATGAATTAGAGTTGGTTGCCGGTCAAGATACTTTGGGGACAATGGTAACATTCCCAGCAATTCTAATCATACTATTTACCATTCTTTACTTTTGGGTGAAAAACCGAAAAGCCCAAGCGGTAACCATTGATTCGTGAATCGTTAAATATCAAAAACAAATTCAGCATAAATGAAAATAGGAATGAACATGTTGCTTTGGACGAATCATGTTACTGAACAACATTTTAGTATTGTAGATAAACTAAAACAAACCGGATACGATGGTATTGAATTGTTTTTAGGGGAGGGCGATGTTTCCCAATATGCCAAATTGGGGAATCATTTTTCCGATATCGACATGGGGGTTACGGCCGTTGCTAGTTTGGCTCCTGAAGAAAATATTGCAAGCCCTGATCAAAAAACGAGGGAAGCCGGTCTCGATAAATTAAAGTGGTCGATCGATATGGGTGAGGCAGCGAATGTTGAAATTATTTGTGGTCCTTTTCATTCGAGTTTTGCCTATTTCACAAGGCAGCCCCCAACTCAAGAAGAACGACAAAGAAGTATTGAAATGTTACAAAAGGCGGCCGAATATGCAGAATCGGCCAATATCGTTCTTGCGCCCGAAGCACTGAATCGATTTGAATGTTATCTCTATAATACCATGGCCGATTTGTATACATTGGCCGAACAGGTAAATCATTCTAGTCTCGGCGCTATGTACGATACCCACCATGGCAACATTGAAGAGAAAAGTCAGTCTGGGGCGATCAAGACCATTGCACCTTATTTAAAGCATGTTCATATTAGTGAAAATGATAGGGGCACACCGGGCAGTGGACAGGTGAACTGGACCGAGGTTTTTAAGACTTTGAAAGAAATCGACTATGATGGTTGGTTGACAATTGAGGCATTTAGCACTATAATTCCCGAGTTTGCCAATGCGATCAATGTTTGGCGAGATTACTCGCCATCTGACGAAATTTACACCAAAGGATTGCAATTTATAAAAAACGGAATGGGCATTTAAAGCTACTTGGTCTTGCCAAAAAATCACTCATGAGAAAACTACTGTACTTATTTCTTTGTTGTTCGCTCTTTGCATGTAAAGAGCAAAAATCAGAAACAACCAAAACACCTAAAGTAGTCGAAACGCCTAAAGAGTGGCTGGTTTTTGAAGGTAATGACGAGAAATCAAAACACATTGTTCTTGTTTCAGGAGATGAAGAATACCGATCCGAAGAAGCCCTGCCCCAGTTGGCCAAAATATTGTCAAGGCACCACGGGTTTAAATGTACCGTATTGTTTGCCCAAGACCCTGTTAAACCTGGAATTATCAATGCTAATTACGTTAAGAATATTCCTGGATTGGAAGCGCTGACTACGGCAGACATGATGATTATATTCACCAGATTTCGTGCACTGCCCGACGATCAAATGCAACATATTGATGATTACCTGAAAAGCGGTAGGCCCGTCATGGGTATTCGAACAGCTACCCATGCATTTAATTTTGATAAAGATTCTATTTCCAAATTCAAACATTATGGCAACTATTACAACGGGGATAAAACCGTATGGAAAAATGGTTTTGGCCGTTTGGTCTTGGGTGAAAATTGGATATCACATCATGGCCATCATAAAAACCAGAGTACTAGAGGCATCATAGCCGAAAATGAAAACCCTTCTGATATTACAAATGGGATTGCCGATGGTGATATTTGGGGGTCTACAGATGTTTACGAAGTCAGGTTGCCACTTCCCGATGGTGCCCAACCCGTTGTTTACGGACAGGTGATGAACAGAAAGGGAGAATTTGACGAGATCGATATTTTCTATGGAATGAAACCTTCAGATGATGATATAGCAATAAAGAACAGCGAGGGAAAAACCGTAAATGTGGTCAATATGCCCATTGCATGGACAAAGAGCTACCAAATACCCGATGGTAAAAAGGGAAGGGTTTTTGCCACTACCATTGGTGCGTCAAGCGATATGCTGATCGAAGGAACCCGAAGGCTAATGGTAAATGGCGTATTTTGGGCAATGGATGTGCCGGTACCGATAAAAGCCGATGTAACTATTGTTGGTGAATTCAATCCTACAAAATACGAATTTAGAAAGCCTGAATATTGGGATCTTAAGCAATTGAAGATTACCGATTTTGAATGAGTTTTTCTGAGAAAACAATTGCGTGTAGCTAAAAACCCTTCTATTTTCCTTAAGTAAATATGGTAAAATTTGGAATAGATAAGATGTCTGAAGAGATATAATATTGAGCTTCTGAACAGGTAGCAAGAATCACGGATTTTTTCTAAAAATTTCCTACAAAATAGGACTGTTCTCAAGATTCAAGTTTTACCTTTACACTCCCCTTAGAGTTAAAATTATGACCTTGACCCAATTGAAAAATTGAAAATTCAGAACTTTTAGAAATACGATAAGAACCCAATATTTCAATAATTATCTAAGATGATGACCAAGTACACGATCAATGTAGCGAATGATGAGTTTTATATCGATACCCAAGAAATTCAAGAATTGAATATAGTTCAGATCAATGATACTACTTTTCACCTGCTCGATAACCACCAAGCCCATCAGATAGAACTCTCTCATACGAAAAATTCTTTCAAAGAAATGATCGTATCGGTCAATGGCAACGATTATAAAGTTAAAATTCAAGACACCTATGACGCATTGATCAAAAAGATGGGGCTTCTTTCAGCCGCATCTCAAAAAGTGAGCGATATAAAATCTCCAATGCCCGGATTGGTGATTGATGTACTGGTAGAAAACGGAGAAGAAATATCGGAAGGCACGCCCCTTGTAGTGCTTTCTGCCATGAAGATGGAAAACATCATTCTTGCACCAAATGAAGGAATTATAAAATCAATAGAAGTCGAAAAAGACCAGGCGGTCGATAAAGGTCAGTTGTTGATCACACTTGAATAAACAAAGAGGAATGAAGAAGATTTTAGTGGCCAATAGAGGTGAAATTGCACTTCGGGTTATGCGAACGGCAAGAAAAATGGGAATCAAGACCGTAGCGGTTTATTCAGAAGTAGATCGTGATTCTCCCCATGTGAAATTTGCCGATGAGGCTGTTTTGTTAGGAAAACCCCCTTCTTCAGAATCATATTTGGCGATGGATAAAGTAATTGCAGCTGCGAAAGCTACAGGTGCGGATGCCATTCATCCTGGGTACGGATTTCTTAGTGAAAATGCCGTTTTTGCTCAAATGGTGAATGACAACGGTATGGTTTTTATTGGTCCAAAACCACATTCCATCGAAATCATGGGCAATAAACTGGCTGCAAAAGAAGCCGTTAAAGCGTATGATATTCCTATGGTGCCAGGTATTGATGAAGCGATTACCGATGTTGAGCTCGCCAAAAAAATAGCTGGACAAATCGGCTATCCTATTTTGATAAAAGCCTCGGCCGGAGGTGGTGGAAAGGGAATGCGGATCGTTGAGAAAAGCGAAGACCTTCAAGAACAGATGGAACGTGCCATCAGTGAGGCCCAATCTGCCTTTGGCGATGGTTCTGTTTTTATAGAAAAATATGTAACCTCACCAAGACATATTGAAATACAGGTATTGGCCGATAACTTTGGTAATGTAATCCATCTTTTTGAACGGGAATGCAGCATTCAGAGACGACATCAAAAAGTAGTTGAAGAAGCACCTTCTACCGTACTGACATCCAAAATGCGAAATGCCATGGGCGAGGCTGCCGTTCAAGTTGCAAAATCTTGTGATTACTTAGGGGTAGGAACCGTAGAATTTCTATTGGATGCCGATAAGAACTTCTATTTTCTTGAAATGAATACCAGACTGCAAGTAGAACACCCGGTGACCGAATTGATTACCAATGTCGATCTCGTTGAACAACAGATCAAGGTCGCCATGAACGAACCTTTGACAATCTCACAAGAAGACTTGACTATTAAGGGCCATGCGATTGAAATACGTGTATATGCTGAAGATCCAAAAGATAATTTCATGCCGAGTATTGGAACGCTAACTACATATAAAAGACCAGAAGGTAAGGGAATTCGACTGGATGACGGTTTTGAGGAAGGTATGGAGGTGCCGATTTTCTACGACCCCATGTTGTCAAAATTGATTACCTATGGAAAAAATAGAACCGATGCCATTCAATTGATGTTGCAGGCTATATCGCAATACAAGATCGAAGGGGTTGCCACTACCTTGCCATTTGGCAAATATGTTTGTGAACATGATGCTTTTGTTTCCGGTAATTTTGATACACACTTTGTAAAAGACCATTATTTATCAGAAAGCCATAACGAGAATCAAATGGAGGAAAAACGAATTGCTTCATTGGTGGGTCTTCATATTTATTTGAAAAATAGAGAATCATTGAAAATTCCCAAGAAATCATTTTCCAATTGGAAAACCAACAGAGGCAACAAAGAAGAAGTATAGTGATCATGAGCAAAGCCAAAGAGATATTACAAGAGAAAATCGCCAAGGCCAAACTAGGTGGTGGTGTCGACCGTATTGCAAAACAACATGCCAAGGGAAAGCTAACCGCACGAGAGCGAGTTCATTTTTTATTGGATGAAGGTTCGTTTGAGGAAACGGGCATTTTGGTCACTCACCGAACCAAAGACTTCGGAATGGAGAAGCAGGTATTTTACGGTGATGGTGTGATAACGGGCTACGGTACGATCGATGATCGAAAGGTTTGTGTTTACGCTCAAGATTTTACCGTTTTTGGCGGTGCACTATCAGAAACCCATGCTGAAAAAATATGCAAGGTAATGGATCTTGCCCTAAAGATAGGTGTTCCCATAATCGGGCTCAACGATAGTGGAGGTGCTAGAATTCAAGAAGGTGTACGTTCATTGGGCGGCTACGCCGATATCTTTTACAGAAATGTAACAACCTCAGGAGTAGTACCTCAAATTTCGGCCATTATGGGTCCCTGTGCGGGCGGGGCCGTTTATTCGCCGGCAATGACCGATTTCACCTTGATGGTGGAAAACTCCAGCTATATGTTCGTTACCGGCCCCAATGTGGTAAAAACGGTTACCAATGAAGAAGTCACTGCGGAAGAATTGGGAGGTGCAATGACACATGCCACAAAGAGCGGTGTTAATCATTTAACCGCCGTCAATGATCTAGCATGCATTGCTCAAATCAAACAATTGTTGAGCTATATGCCTCAAAATTGTGAAGATACACCGGGGTTATTGCCTTTTGAAGCCAATGATGAACTACGGGATATTTTAGAAACCATTGTTCCTGAAAACACCAATCAACCCTATGATATGCGTAGCGTGATCAATAGTATCATCGATGAATCCTCTTTTTTTGAGATCCATAAGGACTATGCGAAAAATATCGTTGTCGGCTTTGCGAGATTGGGGGGCAGAAGTATTGGTATTGTAGCAAATCAGCCTATGTTTCTTGCTGGGGTACTTGATGTTGATAGCTCTAAAAAAGCAGCGCGGTTTACTCGTTTTTGTGACTGTTTCAATATTCCGTTGCTAGTAATGGTAGATGTGCCTGGGTTTTTGCCGGGTACGGATCAAGAATGGAACGGTATCATAACCAATGGCGCAAAATTATTGTACGCATTGAGTGAGGCTACCGTACCAAAAGTCACCGTGATTACCAGAAAAGCTTATGGGGGCGCCTACGACGTAATGAACTCAAAACATATTGGGGCCGATTTCAATTTTGCATGGCCGAGAGCTGAAATTGCCGTGATGGGCGCCAAGGGTGCTAGTGAGATTATCTTTAGAAAAGAAATTGGTTCGGCAGATGACCCCAAAGCCAAACTGGCCGAAAAAGAACAAGAATATGCTGATATGTTCGCCAACCCTTATAGTGCAGCAGAAAGAGGTTTTATTGATGAGGTAATCGAACCAAAGCAGACCCGAAGAAAGCTTTTAAAAGCTTTTGCATTGTTAGAGAACAAAGTTGTAAACCTTCCGAAAAAGAAGCATGGCAATATACCCTTGTAAAAAATGAGCAGAAAAAAACTGCAACATATCAGTTTAAAGAATACGGAGAACGATTTCGATTCTGAGGGGAAAGATTCCACAGAATCACCAAACGATTTCACCACTGCCGAGGGCATTGTCTTTAAGAAGAAGTACACCAAAGAGGATATTGAAAACTTGGAGCATCTTGATTTCGTTGCCGGAATCGCACCTTACCTAAGGGGTCCATATTCGACCATGTATGTAAGAAGACCGTGGACCATTCGCCAATATGCCGGTTTTTCAACGGCAGAAAAAAGCAATGCCTTTTATAGAAGAAATTTGGCCGCGGGCCAAAAAGGGCTGTCCGTAGCCTTTGACCTGCCCACGCATAGAGGATATGACAGTGATCACGAACGTGTGGTCGGTGATGTTGGTAAAGCGGGGGTCGCCATAGATTCGGTGGAGGATATGAAGATCTTGTTCGATGGAATTCCGTTGGATAAAATGTCGGTCTCAATGACTATGAACGGTGCGGTGCTTCCCATTATGGCATTTTATATAGTGGCCGCAGAAGAACAAGGCGTTTCTTTGGAAACATTGGCAGGTACTATTCAAAATGATATCCTCAAAGAGTTTATGGTGCGAAACACCTATATCTACCCACCAACGGTTTCTATGCAGATAGTGGCTGATATTTTTAAGTATACCAGTAAGAAAATGCCCAAATTCAATAGTATAAGTATCTCAGGGTACCATATGCACGAAGCGGGTGCTACAGCAGATATTGAATTGGCCTACACTTTGGCCGATGGGTTGGAATATATTCGAACAGGTATCAAAGCCGGACTTGATATCGATAGTTTTGCTCCACGTTTGTCCTTCTTTTGGGGTATTGGCATGAACCATTTTATGGAAATAGCCAAATTACGAGCGGGCAGAATGCTTTGGGCAAAATTAGTAAAACAGTTCGATCCAAAGAACGAGAAATCATTGACCTTGCGTACACATTGCCAAACCAGTGGTTGGAGCCTTACAGCGCAAGACCCTTTTAATAATGTAGCGCGAACGACCATTGAAGCAGCTGCGGCCGTTTTTGGAGGTACACAAAGTTTGCATACCAATGCCTTGGACGAGGCTATTGCGCTTCCAACCGATTTTTCAGCAAGGATCGCAAGGAACACTCAGATTTTTTTACAAGAAGAAACGAAGATGACCAAAACCGTAGACCCTTGGGCGGGCAGTTATTTTGTTGAATCATTGACTCATGAACTTTCGCAAAAAGCATGGAAATTAATTGAAGAAGTAGAGGAATTGGGAGGGATGACAAAGGCTATTGAAGCGGGAATCCCCAAAATGAGAATAGAACAGGCAGCTGCGAAAAAGCAAGCACGGATCGATGGTGGAACCGATGTTATTGTAGGGGTAAACAAATTTCAATTAGAGAACGAAGATGAGATCCAAACCTTGGAAGTCGACAATGATGAAGTTCGTAAGCAGCAATTGGCAAGATTGGCAAAGACCAAAAAAGAAAGAAATGATGGTGAAGTGACCAAGGCCCTAAAAGCGATTACGTTTGCTGCCAAAGAAAAAAAGAGCAACTTGGATTCTAGAAATTTACTTGAATTGGCAGTTGAAGCGGCAAGGGCACGAGCGACTTTAGGAGAAATAAGTTTTGCTTTGGAAACGGCGTATGGCAGGCATACGGCTGAGATAAAATCGTTTACTGGGGTCTATGCACGTGAGATCAAAGAAGATGGATCTTTTAAAAAGGCAAAAGAGCTTGCCGATCTAGTGGCGGAAAAAGAAGGTCGAAGACCGCGGATAATGATTGCCAAGATGGGGCAAGATGGGCATGATAGAGGTGCAAAAGTTGTGGCGACCGGCTACGCGGATCTCGGTTTTGATGTAGATATTGGGCCACTGTTTCAAACCCCAAAGGAAACTGCCAAACAAGCTGTGGAAAATGACGTTCATATTCTTGGTATTTCATCTTTGGCGGCAGGGCACAAGACGTTGGTGCCTCAAGTGATCGAAGAGCTCAAAGCCCATGGTCGTGAAGATATCATTGTCATCGTAGGTGGGGTTATTCCCAAACGAGACTACCAGTTTTTGTTTGACAAAGGTGTAACAGCCGTTTACGGGCCAGGAACAAAAATAGCGGAAGCGGCCATCGAGGTTTTGGAGGTTTTGATGGGTTAGGCCCACCCATATCATTTTTCTTTTTTTAGGCTTTTTGACGGTCAGAATCTTACTTAAGACAATACTAGTTACAGCACAAAATGTATATTCAAAGAACTGATTTAGACTTGGTTTATGGATATGTATTGAACTCGTCTTGAGTTATTCTTTTACCTGCGAATTTCGCATTTCACACCCTAATTTTGCCAGTTTTTGGTTCCGTAGCGATGCTATGGAACCAAAAAATGACTTCATTATGGCACGAAAGCCTTCATTCTCGGTTCCAAACAATAACTCAAGACGAGTTCATTTTATTATCTTCACACAAACGGATATTCCTCAAGCTTTTGAGTTGATGAACAGATCTAGAAAAAACAAATGAATAACACAAAGATTTTATTAGTTGCAGCACTGTTGATAATGCCGTTTTTCTTGTTGGCGCAGGTATCGAATTCCAAAGTATCAGGGCTTCGGAAAAAAGAAAACACTGCTGTTGTTCCGAAAGAAAATAAAGTCAGTGAGTGGTGGCAAAACCGACATGCAAAAAAGCTGGAAGAAATAAAAGGGCCAAAAAGTAATACACAACTTATTTTTATAGGAAATTCAATAATTAACGATTTAGAAAGTTCTGGAAACAAAGAGATTTGGGAAAAGTTTTTCGGAAAATACAACCCCCTTAATTTAGGTTTTGGTGGTGACCGTACCGAGAATGTGTTGTGGAGAATCACCCATGGCGAAATAGAGGGACTGCACCCCAAAATTGCGGTAATATTGATCGGAACAAACAACACAGATGCCGAACATTATCCGACAACAAATACAGGTGCTGAAGTTGCTGAAGGTATTATAGCTATTTGCGATGTAGTAAGGCTCAAGTTGTCTCAAACAAAAATTCTGATTCTGAAAATATTTCCATTTGGCGAAGATCCTAATAATAAACGAAGGGCCGATAACAATGAGGCAAGTCGTATTGCATCAAAAATTGCCGATGGTAAAAATATTTTTTATGCTGACTTGAACGACAATTTTTTAAATCCTGACAAAACAATCGATACATCGATTATGCCTGATTATTTACACCCATCTGTAGCTGGCGATTGGATTTGGGCTAAAAGTTTATATCCAATTATTGAATCAATAATGCAATTATAATCTGTAAAAGATAATTTCATTTTATTCTATGAAAACAAAACAAGTTATCATGTTTTTAATATTTTCAATAATTATAGGTAAGTCTTTTTCTCAGATAAAGGAAAATAAGATAGGCTTATGGTCAACAGATGAAAAAGGACTACCGTCTTTTGAATATACCGGCTCTTTACCCTATTCAGCTACCTTAGAAAATGGCGGCAAAGTAAAACTTCCTGCAGATCCTTGGTTCTTGTTGGGTAATTATCGATTGACTTTGTTTACACATGTCAGTGGGGAATATGAATTGATAACAGGCGAACGGGAATGGGGAAGAATGAACCAGGGTAAGTTGCCCAATAGTGGTAGCAACAGTGCTTCATTGACGGTTGTTGGAGGTTCAAATAAAAAATATCAGTTAACAGGAATGAATTCCCTAGCGGCAAATCCAAAAAAATGTGATCGAACTTTTGGCGTTGGTTATGCAAATTATAAATATGGTTTCGATAAACTTGAACTAACCAGAAATCTCTCGGTAAAACCATCAACAAACCCCTATGATGGTATATCCGCTTTTCTTTTAACGGTAACCATTAAAAATAAAAAGAACAAATCGATTGAAGTGGTTTACAATGAATCTGTAGCAGCAAATTATGTATCTATTCAACATCAAAAGGAAAAAGCAACGGACAGAAGAATACAATTTGAAAATTCGATAGTTGAATATCATAAAAATGGAATTATTGTCGCCAACATCAATGGTAAAGCAGATGATCCGTTTTTGATTCCAGAAGACCCTGAAGAGATGTCGGAATTCGATGGCTACCCACCATCACTTTTCTTTAAAGTGATCGAAGGTGATGTTACAGGTAATGTGTCTTCAAAAAAGAATACGATTTCTGATGAACTCAATGCGTGGTTTAAGTTAAAGCTAGCACCAAATGAAGAAAGATCTATTCAGATGGTTATTGGGTATACTTTTGATTCTACGCCCGAGAGCATTGGTAAAAGAGCGAAAGAACTATATACAAAAAATAGACATGCCAATAAATTTGCTGATGAGTGGTTAAAAATACTTCCTCGGTTTACTGATGAAAAAGATGAAGTATTTAAAAGAGAAATGGTATGGAATGCCTACAATTTAGAAGCTATGGCAACCTATAGTCAATTTTATAAAGAAACAAAAATTCCTCAAGGTACCGCTTATGATTATGACTGGGGCGTACATGCCAGTGCTAGGGATAATTATCAACATGCTTTACCGTTACCACATTACAATCCGAAATTGGCAAAATCAGTTTTAAAATACATGATGAAAAGAACTACTCCTCAAGGCAGAGTTCGGTTGATCGAATGGGGATTCGGATACAGTAGTTCATGGTATTTTTTCACAAGTGACCAACAACTATTCTCTTTTATGTATATGGCCGAATATTTAAGAGCCACTAAAGATTATGATGTTTTAAATGAGAAGTCGGCATTCTTTCCTTTTAAGGATATGCCGAAGGCTTCGTTTTTGGATTATATAGAAGCTCAATTCAAATTTTTACGTGATCAAGTCAATACTGGAGAACATGGTCTGGTACGATTATTAAATTCTGACTGGAACGATGCAATATATCATATTGTAAAAGAACCCTATAACGATGTGTTGTATACTGGTGAATCGCACATGAACTCTGCCATGGCAATATCTATTCTAGATGATTTTATTCCTCAGCTCAAGAAAGCCAAAGAGCGATCTTCATTGCCGAATATTACAAGAAGACTGGATCTGTTGATACAGAGCATGAAGCTTTATCGCGATGGTATTCATGATGCTTTTATGAAGGATCTTGGCGATAGGGTATTTCCCAAGCGTTTTTATTTTAATGGAGAAGCCTATGGAGAAGAAAATATGTTCTTAGAACCTCAAGGATATACCCTTCAGATCAATGATCTGAGTACGGAGCGAAAAAGAAATCTGTATAGAGAAATGCAGGAAAGCCTATATAAAAATGAAAAGATAGCGGCCCGTCAGCAGCAAACACCTGAGTTTGAATCTGCTGCATTTGAAAAAGGATCTCGTGAAAACGGGGGTGTCTGGTGGGCTTTGAACGGACCTGTGATTTTGGGGGTCTCTAAGTTTGATAAACCAGAAGCATGGCGATTATTAAAAAACATGACCTTCGATAATTTCGCAAAAAAATTCCCAGCGTATTGGTCGTCATATTGGTCACAGACAGATAATTGGGAGTCTTCTCTAATGCCGGGTGAAGGTTTACCAGATCAAACGGCAAATTTTGGCGACATGCCCGTATATTGTGCTCATGCCCATGCCTGGCCATTGTACTGTTATTTCAGATTGAAAGAGTAGTGCCGACAGAAAAATGGCATTCAGTTGTGATAGCCATTGATAGGTGTTGCTATTGTACGAATATAAATAAATGAGTTCGACGAGATAATTGTTATCTGTTATACTTATTGTTTGGACTTAGTGAACTGGTTTAAACTTTTTCAATTGGCTAAAAAATTGCCCTTTTGCGCCCATTTTTCGTCTTTTTTTCGTTCCATAGTCAACTATGCAACTCGAAAAAGTCTTCAACTGATCTCAAAATCGCTAATTTTCGCTTCAATCCAAAAAGTTTAAACCAGTTCAGTTATAAATTTTCATTCCCCAAGTTTTTTCGGTTTTTTTTACTACATTTATAGTGACCCCAACTTCTTACGACAATTGTAGCTCAATTCAATTGTAACTTAAATCTCGATCTTATGTTCTATTTGCTACGAAAATTCGTACCACTACTCTTTTCATGTCTTTTAGTTTTATCGCTTAGTGCCCAAACCGAATACTATGTTTCGCAGGCAGGCGCAGGCGATGGCACTTTTGAATCGCCTTTTGGAACAATAAATGAGGCGCTTGCAGTAGCAGAGCCCTATGATATTATAACACTGCGAGCAGGTACGTATGATCCACCTAGTATAATTGAACAACCACATTTAACCATACGAGGGTATCAAGGAGAACTACCACATATTACCAAACCTTTTGGAAAAGATAGTCCGTTGAACATTATACATGTCGCATATACCGCGGCGTATATTACCTTAAAGAATTTAGAAATATCAGGTGGTATTTGTTATGTAATTAAAATTGATGGTGATTTCGGGTATGAAGGCGCGAGCAATATAGCTGCAAAAGGAGCTATAATTGAAGATTGTATTATACATCACAGCGGAACGGATGCTATTAAAATAACCCCCTTATGTGATGATATAACCATTAAAAACTGTGAAATATACCATACGGGAGTCGCTTTTGAAAGTGATGAAAATAGAAAAATAGCTCATGAAGTTCCTGGCGGGTGTTTAGGCAGTATCGATGAAAAAAGAAATAATCAAGGTATAGATAATGTAAACGCCGATCGGTTGTTGGTGCAAGGATGTTATATTCATGATATTCCCGGTGATAATCCTGCAATATTTTTTAAGGGCGGAGCAAGAGACTGTATCGTTGAGCGTAATAAATTCGAAAGGGCTTATTCAGGTGTTTGGATCGGTGGTCAAACTGATTGGGATCACTTTACTCCTGATGATAATCCTAATTATTATAACAATTTCAATGGGATTGTAAGAAATAATATCATAAAGGATATGCGCGGTGAAGGCATCGGATTTTTTTCAGCGCATAGTCCCAAAGTGTACAATAACACATTAATTGATTGTGGTACCAAACAGGATGAATCAGGAACCCCGGCATTGGGTATTAGAACACAGGCTTTTGTATATAAAGGCACATATTATGGCCCACCGACCGTGAATGCTTTTTTCGCAAACAATGTTGTGATAAGAAAAGACATAGCAAAAACAGAATATCACGACTTCTTTATCGAGCTATCGCCAGAAGAAAATCTACCTCCAGTAGCGACAGGAACCCTTCAAATGAAAAACAATCGCTATTGGGATGGCTTATATGGCGATTTGAAAGTGCGAAATACTGATTACAATGTTCCTGTAGACCAATGGGACACTTCCACCCTTATTGAATGGCAAGCTTCACCACTGCACAATAGTAGTTTTGCAGATTCGCAAACTATATATGCAGATCCGAAGATCGATACAGATGGAAAACCAATAGTAGGTAGTAATTGTATTGGAACAGGAATAGCGATCGATGGCTTGACCGAAGATTTTTATGGCAATCCGCGGCCAGCGGGAGCCATTGATATCGGTGCCGTACAGTTTTCTTCGGGTGGAGGAAACACTGAACCAACAATCAGTATCACATCACCTTTGGGTGGATCATCTTTTACAATAGGCCAGAATATTACTATTTCAGTGAATGCAGCCGATACAAATGGTAGCATAACGAAAGTCGAATTTTTTCAAGGATCGACAAAACTGGGGGAAGACATAACTTCACCCTATTCATATACTTGGACGGACTTGTCGGTTGGCAGTTATTCTTTGACCGCTAAGGTAACAGATAATACTGGAGAATCAACAACTTCAAGTTCAGTTGATATTACAGTGAACAATGCTGATGATATAGGCTATCGCTATCTTCGATTAAAGATTGTAAATAATCTCGGGGGTTCGCAAGTTGAATATTATGATATTGATTGGTTTGAAGGCGAAACAAATCATAACTACGATTATTTTTGGGGCAATGCTGACAATCTACCCTTTACGCTGGATTTGGATCTAGGTGTGGAAAATGGCACAAACCCTACTTCAATTCGATTTGAAAATGGTTACAACCAAACATTTCAAGCTAAAAGCTTTGAATGCTATGGCTCCAATAATAAGACCGATTGGACACTGCTGCATAAAGAAACCGGATTATCTGTAAATGATTGGGGAGCCGAAAGCACATATACAACATTTGTGTTCAACGGTCAGGGCAACAAGACCAAATTCTCTAACGCTGTCATACTGGGGGAAAGCACAATATACCCCAACCCAGGATCTGAACTGTTCAATATCGAATATGTATCTGAATATAAAGGGGATGTCACTATAGATATCTTCTCTTTGGACGGAAAAACCATTGAATCACTCAAATTACAAAAGGTAGAGAATCAATTCAGTTATAAAATGAAGCTGTCCGATCAACCGACCGGAACGTACATCATTCGCTTAAGAGCAGGTAAATATCGATCTAGCCACCAAATCATTAAAAATTGACCAATGATCTAGAATAAGATTCCAATACTATGAATAGAAATGAATTTAATAACCTTTAAAATCCACACATTATGAAAAAATTACTACAAAAACTATCGATACTTTTTTTTCTTTTTTCATTTGCGACATTTCTTAACGCCCAGGCACCCTCAGGCTACACCTCAGTTTTAAATCATAACTTTGGCACATCAGGAAACATTAAAAATGTAACCGACTTACAAAACAACTATGACTGGGGTCTTCTTTGGGGAGATGCAAACCCTAATAACCCTTGGGCTAACCCTGCAGAATGGCAAAAATATACCACTCTAACAAGCAATAACTATGCTTTTGCTTCCAACCATTTAAAAATAATTGCTCGGTTCAACAATGACCTTAATGGAAATGGCACTCCTGATTATGCTGGGGGATCTGACCAAACAGGTACCAACAGAGAAATCACATCCGGTTGTTTACGATCTAAAAATACATACAAACCTACTGCTTCAAAATCATATTATTTTGAAACGCGTATGAAAATACCTTCTGGAAAAGCCTTATGGCCAGCTTTTTGGTTGTATAGAAAAAAAGGAGGAACTAATGCTGAAATTGATATTGTAGAAGTTGTAAATAACCAATGGGACAGTAGTAAAGCTCCAAACTGGACACCTTTGGCTTATCATAATAACGTTCACATTAGTAACAGTGGCGACAACGCATTTGCATCACCTAAAGGAAACTCTTTAAGTTCAGGTTATCATACTTGGGCATGTGAATGGACCAGTACTCAAGTAAAATTTTATCTTGACAATAACCTTATCCGTACTGTATCTTATCCTATTAACAATCCTAATACAGGTTGGGGGGATTCAAACCCAGCAAATGTACTTATCAATTTAGCTGCTGGAGGTGGATGGCCGGGTCCTGCAGATGATATAAATGCTTTTCCTGCTACTTTAGAGGTTGACTATTTACGAATTTATCAAAAAACGTCTAGTGGAGGTTCTGACGAAATCACTTCGGTATCTGGCCCTGCAAGTATTAGCACAGGACAAAGTGTAACCGTAGCTGTAGACTATAGCGCGTCAACCAATCGCAAAATAGTATCCTTATTACAGTTAGGAGAATCTCCATGGACTTCTACATGGGGAGGTCAAACTGCCACAGCCTCACAAAATGTAAGTGCAGGCTCAGGTACTGTAAATTTAACCTTTACTATTCCTAACGGTGTTCCTGTAGGTTCAAACTACCAGTATCAAAATTATATCACTACAACAAATGGTGGCTGGGCACAAAAATTGCATAACGGAAGACAATATCCTATAACCGTATCAAACGGCGGCGGCGGTACTGGTTATAAATATTTAAAATATACGGTAACCAATGCTTTTAATCATAAAATGATAGAATTGAGTTGGTTGGCCGGATCAACAAATTACCCACAAACAAACCTCACCTCAAATACTTCAGGTTCTGGGATAGCGGTGAGCGGTAGTTTTGGAAACGATAGCTACAAAGCCTTTGATGGTGATTTAAGCGGCCCAAATGGTTTATGGATTGGAGATCAAACCCCAAAACATATATTGCTTGATTTTGGATCTTCAAAAGTTTCACCTACGAAAATCCGTATCCAAAAGAAATCTTGGAGTGATTTAAAAGGGTTTAAATGTGAGGGCTCCAACGATGGTTCAAACTGGACAGTGTTGCTTAACAATACCACATCGACAGGCGATTGGACGGATAGAACCTTTACTTTTTCCGGTACGGCATTAAAATCGACTTTATCGACTACTGAATCAGAGTTAACGCTTGATAAAAGTCTTGTACATCCAAATCCAACAGACGGTCTTTTCAACCTTGATTTCTCTTCAACGTATATAGGAGAGGTATCTATCAAAATATTCACCTTTGACGGTAGAGAGATTGAAAATATGACGTTACAGAAGAGAGATGGTGCATTTGCACATCAGATAGATTTATTGAATCAAGCTTCAGGAACCTATATTATTCAGCTTAAAGCCGGTGAGCATCGATCTAGTCATCAAGTGATCAAGAACTGACTTTTAATGGTAATGATTAATAAGGGTTGTCCCATTTCATCTGGGACAGCCCTTTTTTCTAGGCCTCTACTTTCTATATGGTACGCAGTTCTTTAAATCAATATTGAATCTGTCGGCAATTAATTCTACAGCTTTTTTTGCTACCTTTAAACCGTTCCAAGCTAAAAACCCTGTAGTATATTTTTTAATGCCGCGAACTAAGGCTATTTGCTTTTTCTGCTTAAAGACTAGATTTAAAAATAATCATGAAAAAATCAATCGTTACCCTTCTTACCGTCTTTCTCATAGCGTCATCTTTTGCCCAAGAAAAAGGCATAAATCAATTTACTCCGGTATATGACATTGAAGCGACAGTAGTAAAGAGCCAGGGCAAAACAGGTACGTGCTGGAGTTTTTCTACCTCATCTTTTATAGAATCGGAAATTTTTAGAAAAAGTGGTGTTCTGGTAGATATTTCAGAGATGTATTCTGTACGGAACATCTATGAGAAAAAAGCTGAAAATTATATTCTCAGACAAGGAAGGGCTCAATTTAGTGAAGGTAGCCTTGCGCATGATGTGATGAACATCATAGAAGAAAACGGATTGATGCCCGAGACTATATATTCAGGTGGTATCACGAATGTTGATAAGCACGACCATTCTAAACTATTTGCAACGTTGGACACCTTGGTCAACAGTTATGTGAAAAAGCCAAAAAAGTCATTAGAAAGTTGGTCAAATGCTACCAATACTACCTTAGACACTTATTTTGGCAAAGAACCCGATACTTTCACTTTTAATGAGAAGCAGTTTACGCCAAAATCTTTTCAGGAGGCAATGAAAATCGACCCCAATGATTATGTTACGCTTACCTCCTATATGCACCATCCATATTATAAAATCTTTATATTGGAGATTCCCGATAACTTTTCCAATGGCAGTTTTTATAACTTGCCCTTAGACGAATACATCAGTGTCATAGAGTATGCATTGAGCAAAGGATACTCGGTTGTTTTGGATACCGATGTTTCTGAAAAATCATTTTCCTCAAAAACAGGAATGGCCA
>CAZEUV010000001.1:50505-109798 GCA_964515285.1 uncultured Maribacter sp.
GTTTTGGATACCGATGTTTCTGAAAAATCATTTTCCTCAAAAACAGGAATGGCCACCTTGCCAAAAGACAGCATCAATATAAAAATCGAGAAAGTGGTAACACCCGAAAATCGTCAGACCGAGTTTCTAAATTATAATACCACCGATGACCATCTTATGCACATTACCGGTTTGCTCAAAGATCAAAATGGCAATGCCTATTATAAAGTTAAAAATTCTTGGGGCACTAACAACAAAGGTAACGGAGGCTATATTTATATGTCTGTTCCGTACATTCGAATGAAGTCTATCTCGATTCTGTTGCACAAAGAAGGTATTCCCTCTGAGACAAGAAAAAAATTAAAGATATAAGTAACCCAACCCATACGATCAGCTTCTTCTGTTTAATGTGGTAAACCAATAAAGATGAAAATCGCATTGGATTTTATGCGTTATATTCGTCATGAAAACTCAAGTTCATGAAAGAACACCTGTCCTTATTTTTGGTCTTTATTGTAGCAGTAGTATTGCTTTCATGTAATGCTGAGGAAGATCAGTTGCCCGTTGTTATTGATTCTCCCGATTCCTCTATTCGTTTGACCGTAGCTTTAAAAGAGAGCAATCTTTCATACTCGGTTTCTTATAACAATGCGGTTATTATAGAACCTTCTTCTTTGAAGTTAGTGCTAGGGAATTCCATTCAAGACGGATTTGAAGTAATCGGAACTTCTACCGAAAGTGTTGACGAAGAATGGTCGCCGGTCTATGGTGAGCATAGTAAAATAAAGGATCATTATAGATCATTAGTGGTTAAATTAGAAGAAAAGAGAAATTTAAAAAGATTGATCAATATTGAATTTCGGGTTTATGATGAAGGAGTCGCTTTTCACTATATATTCCCCGAGCAAGAATATCAAGATTGGATGATTTTAAATGAGTTTTCTCAATTCAATTTTAAAGAAGGGACGAAAGCGTATCCGATAGAACGTACAGAACAGACCTTTTCAAAGACTCCGGTTATCATCGAATCTATAACAGAAAAAGTGCTGACACCACTTACGGTAAAACTTGAAAATTCATTTGCCTCGGTATTGGAGGCAAATGTTGCTGATTTTCCTCGCATGCATTTGATAAATTCTCAAGACACTGTGTTAACGAGCAAATTATTGGGAGAGGCAACCGTTCAAACTCCTTTTACTACACCATGGAGAGCTGTTTTAATAGCTAAGAATGAAGGCGCGCTAATAGAAAATGAAAGCTTGGTGCTGAATCTCAATCAGGCTTGTGAAATTGAGGATACTTCTTGGGTAAAACCTGGAAAAACCATTAGCAATGAAGGCGCCGTACCCTTACAAACAACGGCATTAAAAAAATTGGTCGACTTCGCATCAGAAAACGGCTTTAGATATGTACAGCTCGATTGGGGCTGGTATGGCACCGAAGTTAAATGGGAAAAAGAGTGGATCGACGATTTTAGAAAGATGATGCCTAAAGAATACAAAGATTCTGGTTGGGAATCGAATGCCCAAGCTGATCCATATACTGTGGGAAAAGGATTCGTGCCCTATGGCTGGACCGAGCGTTGGAAAAACTCCTATACCATGGTCGATTTAGATATGCAAGAACTGATTCGCTATGGCAAATCTAAAAATGTGGGAATCTGCCTTTATCTTGAAGCGGGTAGTACACTTCCGTTACATGATATTGACAAACTATTTGCAACCTACCAAAAATGGGGTGTAGCAGGGTTAAAACCAGGATTTGTCAAATATGGTCTGCAAGAAAATACAGAGCAGATTAGAGAAATGGTAAAAACAGCAGCTAAATACAATTTATGGCTCTGTATTCATGACATCCATGTTCCCGATGGTTTTGAGCGAACGTATCCAAATTTGATGATAAGTGAAGGTGGGGGCGGACAAGAAGGGCATCACCCTGTTGTTCAAGATGTGATGCTGCCGTTCACCCGTAGTCTTGTAGGTGCATTTGATTATACGCCCTATTTCTTTTCAAAAGAGAAAACCAATGCCCATATGCTGGCTTTTATGGTCGTGTATTATGGTCCGGCCCAAACTATTAGAGGGGCTTACGACGCCTTAAAAGACAATAAACTAGAAAAGGAATTAGAGTTTATCAAAAAAGTGCCAGCTTCATGGGCCAAATCAAAAGTGCTCAACGCTAAAATTGGCGAATACCTTACCGTAGCACGAAAAAATGGTGATGATTGGTTTATAGGGAGTATGACAGGAGACAGTCCGCAAACATTTGGAATAAACCTTGATTTTCTTGATGCGGAAAAAACATATAAGGCCACTATTTATAGTGATGATAAAAACACGAAATCAGAAGGATGGCATCCTGTAAAAAAAGAAGAAAAGATAGTAACAAAAACCGATTTTATAAGTATTGATCTGGTTGCCGCCGGAGGTTGCGTGATGGTACTTGAGCCCGATATTCAAAATTAAGAAATGAATGGGTTTTTATCGTATAACAGTAAATCAAACTATAACAAATTGAAAAATATCGTATTCGTATTTTTTATTGCCATTGGCATAACAGCTTGTACTAATAAGAAAAATGTAGCAACAAAACAGTTGCCCATAGCCAAACCTATACAGCTACACCCTGATAATCAACATTATTTTTTATACAAGGGGAAACCCTTGGCAATAGTTTCGTCAGGAGAGCATTATGGTGCTTTGGTCAACCTTGATTTTGATTATAACAATTATCTTAAAACACTATCCGCAGAAGGAATGAACTATACCAGAATTCTCACTGGTTCTTATTTTGAAGAAGCTGGAGATTATTTTGGGATTCAACATAATACTTTAGGGCCTGAAACTGAAAAGGTTATTACACCTTGGGCAAAAGTTAAACCCGATACCACAAGTGTATTCAAATATGACCTAACGGTCTGGAACGACCCTTACTTTAGGCGTTTAAGAGACTTTATGAAGGTTGCTGCAAACCATGATATTATTGTTGAAGTTACATTGTTTTCATCTTATTACGGAGATCAGCAGTGGAAAATAAACCCATTGAACCCCATTAACAATATAAATTTATCAAAAGAGATTTCATACACGGAGATACAAACTATAAAAGACGCGTTGCTTTTTAAGTTTCAGGAAAGTTATGTCAGAAAAATGGTCAAGGAGCTCAATGAATACGACAATTTTTTCTTTGAAATTCAGAACGAACCTTGGGCTGACCATTTAGATACTATCCACAATAGTGTTAATAGAGAAAAATTGAATGTTGAAAATGCAAAATTGAAAGCTAGCTTTGCCAATAAAGAATCTTTGCAGTGGCAAAAGAGAATAGCGTCGATTATAAGCGATGAAGAAAAAAACCTTCCAAAAAGGCACTTGATCGCTCAAAATTATGCCGATTCTAAGAATTATGATGGTAAACTAGAAGTCAATTCAGTACTACGCCAAGAACGTAAGGATCTGATGCCGTTTTTAAAATCTTCAATTCCCGTAGTAGATGATGACATTTCAATTATCATGTTTCACTATGCCGGATCTGAAACTGTTGAATGGAACCATCATTATAATAAAGTCATTGGTTTTGATGAGTCGGGATTTGCGGGCACTGAAGATTTCACATACCGAAAACAGGCATGGCGATTTATGCTTAGCGGGGGCGGATTATTCAATAATCTGGATTATTCTTTTTTCGTAGGCCATGAAGATGGTTTAGGCAAAAACAAAGCTCCGGGAGGTGGTTCTAAAGCGTTACGCCAACAACTTAAAATTTTAAGCGACTTTCTACATAGTTTTGAGCTGCCCAAGCTGCATCCAAATCAATCATGTGTTATTGGTTCTCCAAATTTAATACCGTACATTCTATCTGATAAAGATAATGCCTATGCAGTTTTTTTGGAAGCCATCGGCACCAAAAGCAGTTTTATACAACTAAAAACAGGCAATGGAAACTATCAAGTTCAAACACTAAATACCATTACGGGTTTATTTTCTGAGCCAGTTGCCGTTAAGGCAATCGATAATGTTTTGAAAATCACAATTGACATTCCCGAAGGAGAATTGGTTTTAAAGATCATAAAAGAATAAGAAAATAAATACCTAATAAATAGAACATGAAAAACAATGCGCATATTATCCTTTTTTCGTTGATAGGTTTATTGTTGACTAATTGCAAACCGGCACCAATAGATTATTCTTCAGCGAGCAACATTGTAATGAAGTGGGAACTCGTTACAAATTTCACAAATGTGGATGGTGCTTTTGATGCCAGATTTATACTTGATAACCAAAGTAATATCGAATTGGCCAACAATAACTGGAAGCTGTTTTTCAGTATGTACCCAAGAACCATTATTGCCCCTCCGCGCGAGCAACGGGCAAACCTAGAACACATTAATGGCGATTGGTGGCAGATAGTGCCCGATAAGGGTTTTTCATTGAAACAAAATGAATCCGTTGAAATTTTTTATCGCGGAATGGGCGGTGTAGTCAAAGAAACAGATGGCCCCTTGGGTGCTTATTTCGTTTTTTATAATGAGGATGGTAGCGAACAGCAGATTGTAGAGGTAGACTGTGAAATTTTACCGTTCACCAAGCCAGACCAGCTCAACAGGGGCAAAGAAGATCATGAACCTATACCAACACCCGAGTACAGGTATCACAACAACAAGGAGCTTAGTGAGGTGTCAAAAAATCAATTGATGAAAATCATTCCTTCCCCTGTGCAATTGAATTTGCTGAACGGGTCGCTTTCGGTAGATGGGGATTGGACAATTGCCCATGACGACAATTTAAAGAACGAGGCTGATTATCTGGCCGATAAACTCAAATCTATTACGGGGTTGGCACTTAACACTTCGAACAGTTCAACGGCACAACATCAAATCGAATTGAAAACAGGAAAGATCAACGTAAACGGCACCACAAAAGAGGCCTACCATTTGAATATCAAGGATGGGGGCATTCAAATAATAGGTAACGATGCAGCGGGGGTCTTCTATGGGGTGCAGAGTTTGCTTGCACTAGTCCCTTTAAAAACAAATCAAAATCATTCAAAATCACTACCTAACCAGTCAGTAGGAATAAAATTTGAGCAATTGTCCATTCAAGATGCTCCAAGGTTTGGTTTTCGAGGATTACACCTAGATCTTGTAAGAAATTTTCAAAATAAAGAAACCATTTTTAGATTACTTGATCTTATTTCTTTCTATAAACTCAACAAGCTTTTTATTTATTTGTCGGATGATGAAGGTTGGCGTCTTGAAATTCCTGGATTACCAGAATTAACTGAAGTAGGTGCTCAAAGAAAGCATACAGATAGTTATCAAGATGCAGTTCTTCATCCTGCTTATGGGTCAGGACCATATGCCTATGGAAAAGATTCTCATGGCAGTGGATTTATTTCAAGAAACGATTTTATTGAATTACTAAAATATGCCAAGGCAAGACACATTCAAGTAATCCCTGGAGTGAATTTTCCAGGACATGCTAGATCTGCTATTAAACCCATGGAAGCAAGATATAATCGTTTGATAGCAGAAGGAAAAGAAAAAGAAGCCAATGAATACAGATTGATCGATCCCAATGATAAATCTGTTTATCTTTCAGCACAATCTTACAAAGACAATGTGGTTTCTGTAGCCAATGCATCTACCTATAGATTTTATAAAAAAGTAATGGATGAAATTGCTTTGATGTATAAAGATGCTGGATTGAAATTGAAAGAAATCCATACTGGAGGTGATGAAGTACCCGAAGGAGCATGGACAGCTTCACCTTTGGCTACAGATGTGTTAAAAAACAATCCAGAATACAAAGACCCAAAAAATTTACAAGCTTATTTTTTCAAAAGGCTTTTAAACACATTAAAAAATGACAACTATAAAATTCATGGATGGGAAGAAGTTGCCCTTTTAAAAAAGTCAGATGGTAGTTATGATACAAATCCTGAATTTGTAGGAAAAAATATTATTCCTCATGTTTGGAACAATGTTTATGAATATAAAAATCAAGATTTAACATATCGGATTGCAAATGCAGGGTATGATGTAATTCTATGTCCAGCTACTAATTTTTATTTAGATGATGCCTATGATAAAGACCCTAAAGAGCCTGGTTCCTATTGGTCAGGATTTATCCGTACCAGAGATACATGGACTTTTGCTCCTTACGATTTTTTTAAAACCACAACACAGACCCTTAATGGAAGAGAGATAAATATAGAAAAAGAGTATGCTAATATGGAAAAATTAAAACCCGAAGCAAGAAAAAGGATTCTCGGTTTACAAGCACAAATATGGAGTGAAACCATAAAAGGGAGAGATATGATAGAGTATTATATGCTGCCAAAATTGTTGGGATTTGTTGAAAGTGCTTGGGCAAAAGAAAGGGTTTGGGAAACTATGGAAGATAAAGAAGAAAGAGAAAAAGCAATGAATTCTCAATGGAACCTCTTTGCCAATACCTTGGCCCAAAAAGAATTACCTCGTTTAAGTTATCAGAACGGCGGTTACAATTACAGAATTCCTTTACCGGGCGCGATTTTGGAAAATGGCAAATTACTGGCAAATATCGAATTTCCAGGGCTTGAACTCAGATACACAACAGATGGTTCGGAGCCTGTTATCAGTTCAACTAAATATGAAGGCCCGATAGGCGTAAGCGGTAAAGTGCGAATGAAAGCATTTGATGCGAGCGGAAAAGGTAGTAGAACAATAGTATTAAATAATTAACATAAAAATTATGACAAAACCATTTAAAACGGAAACGAGTAAAAGATTGGTATCGCTCGATGTGTTGCGAGGATTTGATATGATCTGGATAATGGGGGGGTACCAATTTTTTGGTGCATTATCAAAAGTGACAGATTGGAATTGGGTGCACCTAATGTCAAATCAGTTGACGCATGTGAGTTGGAGTGGGTTTCGTTTTTTTGATCTCATATTCCCTTTGTTTATGTTCATCTCAGGTGTTGCCATACCTTTTGCTATTACTTCTAAGCTCGAAAAGGGAGTGCCAAAAAGCAAATTAACAGCACGTGTTTTTCGCAGAATGATTCTTTTGGTAATATTAGGAATTGTATATAATGGTGCTTTAAGAGATGGTTTGCCAGGTATGCGTGTCGCAGGTGTTCTTGCACAAATAGGGATATCATACTTTTTTGCTTCATTGATCGTAATAAACACTTCTTCTATTAAAAAGCGTATTTTTTGGGTTTTAGGTATTCTTGTCGCTATAGCGGTTCTTCAACTTTTTGTGCCTGTGCCAGGCTTTGGGGCTGGAGTTATTACTCCTGAAGGAAGTATCAACGCATGGGTCGATCAACATTTCCTTCCTGGTAAACTAATTTATGGAGTCTATGATCCTGAAGGAATTTTATGTGTTATTTCAGCAATATCAGTTACTATGATTGGAACTTTTGCAGGGAACATACTGAGAAATAAAAGCATATTACCTAATAAAAAAACAATTCTTTTATTACTTTTTGGTGCTGCTCTCATAACAATTGCACTTACCCTTTCGCCGTGGTATCCTATCATCAAGAAGATTTGGACAGTTCCGTTTGACTTGCTGGCCGCTGGAATCAGTATGGTGCTTCTTTCATTATTCTATTTCATTATTGATGTGAAAGGAAGGAAAAGAGGAACTCTCTTTTTTAGGGTATTCGGCTTAAATGCTATTACAATTTACCTTGGAACACAAATTATTAGTTTTCATCACACATCAGATTTTTTATTCGGATGGCTTGCCAAACCAGCGGGTGAGTTTGGCCCAATAGTGATTATTTCTGGAGTAATTGTGCTTGAATGGCTATTCTTATATTTCCTGTACAAGAAAAATATTTTTTTGAAAGTATAGATAAAAAAAGATACACAATGAAACGAGCACGCAAAACATTTTTACTAAAAGTATTGCTAATAAACCAGTTACAAGAATTCAAGCTCCATAGTCACCTAATAATTAAAAACATTACGATCTCAATAGAATAAGGGCTAGATTACAAGAAACATCTGAAAGCTGGGTAGCCTATATCTTTTTTGTAATGAATTTGATCCATTATCAAAAATCGCTTGCTTTTTTGCATTATTTTTTAGCCCTGTTACACCAGATGAGCACTATTTTAATGCACATGAAACTTAGAGAAAAATACTGTTGTAGTTTTAGAAACGAAAATTACCAAACATTAAAATTTTCAATGTATGGGCGGTCTGATTTCTCAGCAAACCCTACATAGTTCCAATTTTATTATATTTTTCCAAATATTCTGAGGGTGACATTCTTGTAACTGATCTGAATTGCCTATTGAAATTGGAAATATTGTTGTACCCTGACTCATAACAAATTGAGGTAATAGTATCTTTATTCTCGATCAACAGCTTACAGGCGTACCCTACTCTAATTTCATTGATATATTTTGAAAAAGTTTTGTGGTTAAGGCGTTTAAAGAATCTGCTAAAAGCTGATGGGTTCATATGCACGATCTCTGCCACGGTGACCAAACTAATAGACCCTGTAAAATTCTTAAAAATATACGCATACATTCTATCGAGATTTCTTTTGTCATTTTTGAAAGAAGCATTCACATACCCCTCACTTGCCAGTAATTCAAAATTTGTATGCCTAGCCAACAAATCCAAAATCCTTACAAACCCCATAGTTCTCTCAAAGCCCTCTACCCTCAACATACCTTGAATGCTATCAATAACATCTTTGTTTATTGAAACAAACTTGACACCACGTCGAGCTTTCGCAAATAACCTTGAAATGTGAACCATCTCAGGTAGTTCAAAGAACTCCCTTCCTAAAAAGGATTCTTTAAAATGCACAGCCGTCGCTTCAGCGATCAAATCAGGTGAATCTTCAAAATACATATCATCATTCAACCACATATGAGGAAGATTCCTTCCGATCAAAACCAAATCCCCTTCTTCGAAAATTTCAATACTGTTTCCAATAAAAAGGGTGCCCTTACTCTTTGAAATGTAAACTAATTCAAATTCAGGGTGATAGTGCCAAATTTTCAAAAAAAATGGATGCTTGTTCTTAGTTACCGCTATTGAACAAGTGGGTCTGTTACTTCGATCTAGTAAATATAGTTTCATGAAAATATCAATAATTATCTGCGTCAAAACACATAATTAACATATAATATGCAATTTAGGCAAAAAAAGTATCACACTTGGTGTTATTATGGGTAGCCATCACCTTTCAACTTCTCTATTTTTACTTAGCCATATTAAGATATATCGATAAATTAAATAACTGCAAGACCGCTTTTAGGCACTGTTGGGTATTCACAGGAAGAATTTTTGTGAATTTGTCCACGGAAGGTGAAGGGTTGGGCAGACCAGTGATTGTTTGATTTGGGTGGCAAAGATAAAGGTCTTGGTGAAAAACCAGAATCAGGTTTCCACGAATAATGTGGGATTCGGCTAGTGGGCATTGATACTATGAATTACTGATTGGGCATTCAATCAGTCCTTATAATTGTATGATAAACAACTAAACTCAAAGAACACATGAAAAAAAAATGGAAACTACGGGGTCGATTTTCGGCTCTCAAACAAGTAGGTCAGCTGGTACTGCTATTCGCTTTTATATGGCAGGCAAGGGCCAATGAACCAAATTCAGATGTATTGACAAGTAACGCTCCAATTGCTTCGGAAGCTTATCTTGATTTTTATGGGGTTATTACGGGCAAGGTCACCGATGCGAACGGAGATCCACTGCCAGGGGTGAACATCATAGCCAAAGGCACGGCCATTGGGACCCAGACTGATTTTGACGGTCTTTATTCTTTGACTGTACCTGATGACGTAGAGTTCTTGGTTGTCTCGTACATTGGTTTTGCAAGCCAAGAGATTGCAATTGGCGGCCAAACCACCATTGACATTGTCATGCAGGAAGATGCGACCAGTTTAGAAGAAGTCGTCGTAACTGGATACGGAACACAGAAAAAAAGAAATGTTTCTGGCTCAATAGTCTCTGTTAATGCAAAAGTATTGGAGCAGACACAGTCGCCCACATTTGATACGGCTCTTCAAGGCCGTGTACCGGGAGTTTCAATTACCACGAACGGTGGCCAGCCTGGCGGAGGGGTCTTTGTACGGATAAGAGGAGCAGGTTCGATCAATAACGGTAACCCGCTCTATGTAATCGACGGAATAATAATACCGGCCGGAAATAGTGAAAACTCCAATCCATTGGCTTCTATAAACCCAAATGACATAGAAAGCATTGATATACTAAAAGATGCTGCCTCTTCTGCAATTTATGGTGCCAGAGCTGCAAATGGTGTGGTCTTGATCACCACTAAAAAAGGAAAAATAGGCAAACCCGTTATGAAGTATAGTACTTATTATGGCCTTCAGACGGTGGCAAGTAAGCTAGCTAGGCCTATGAACGCCAGGGAATTCGCCGAAAACATGAATGTGGCCTTCGCAGCTGCCGGAGAACCATTACCCTTTGCCGATCCGTCTTCACTCGGTGAAGGTACCAATTGGCTCGATGAAGGCATAGGTACCGGTACGATTACCGACCACCAACTATCAATTTCAGGAGGAACGGAATTCAATAAATATTATGTGTCGTTGAACTATTTTGACAATCAAGGCGTCATGCTCAGAACCTATCAAGATAGGGTTTCGGTACGGATCAATACTGACAATCAGGTTCTCAAAGGTGTGAAAATAGGAAATACCTTGATGTACAGCAGAAGTTCTCAATATAATAATAATGCTGGGAATAGAGATTTTATCCACGGGGTATTTACCGAGCTGTATCAAGCAATACCCACCGTACCCGTATTCGATGATAATCTCGAGACATCCAGCACTGGCTTTGGAGGCCCAACCGATGTAAACTTAGAGAGGCAGCGCAATAGGATTTCTAGTACTAATAGGCCAGATATAGATAATTCTATAGACAGGATCCTCGGTAGTATTTACTTAGAAGTCGACTTTTTCAAGGGGTTAAAATTCAGGTCGACTTTTTCAGCTGATATCAGACGACAAAATGATTCGTTTTTTGAGGCAAGCTATGTAGAAGGACTTCTCAATTCAAACGGTTTATCAACCCTCCGCCAAGCCAAAAGTAATAACGATTTTTGGCAATTGGACAATGTATTGACGTATACCAATAGTATTAAGGATCATAATTATTCCGTAATCTTGGGAACTTCGGCCCAAGAGTCCAGATTCTCGCAACTAAGGGCCAATGCTCAGTATTCGACCGATGTATTTACACAATTTGTACCTGGGGCTGAAACGCTCGAAACCAACAGTTCATTGGTTGAAGAATCCTTAGCCTCGATTTTTGGAAGGTTGACATACGATTTCAAAGGCAAATACCTTTTGACGGCTGCCGTAAGGAGGGATGGATCGTCAAAGTTTGGTCCCAATAATAAATTTGGGGTTTTCCCGGCCTTTACGGTAGGGTGGAGAATCAGTGATGAAGGGTTTTTTCCAAACGATGGTTTTATATCAAGTTTGAAACTCAGGGGTGGTTGGGGCCAGGTAGGTTCCGATGCCATAGGAAATTTTCGATATCTGGCAAGATTGAATTCTACCTTAGACTATGGCTTTGGCAATCAAACCGGTGTTACCTCGCTCGGCGCAGCATTGGAGGATCTGGCAAACCCCAACGTTCAGTGGGAAACGGCCACCGAATATAATTTTGGTTTGGATGCGTCTTTAATGAACGGCAGATTATCCTTTTCGGCAGAATACTATAACAAGACCAATACCGATATACTTTTCGTACTTGATCTTCCAGGCACTTCTGGGTTGCAAACTACTGTTGAGAACGTGGGCGAAGTGTTAAATAAAGGATTGGAATTTGCATTGGGGTTTAGAAAGTCAACAGGGGATTTCCAGTATGATTTCAATGCCAACCTGACCACCATAAACAATGAAGTGATCGATTTGGCCGGAAAGGATGAGCTTGTAGCTTTTTCCTATTCAGGTTCCGGTGCGACCGTAGTTATACGGGAAGGTCTCCCATTAGGTTCTTTTTTTACGAGGCGCAGCGACGGGCTTTTTCAAACACAGGGCGAAGTTGATGCCGCCAATGCATTGGGTGACCCAACAGCTCCGTATCAAAATATCGCAACAGGCCCTGGTGATTGGAAATGGGTGGACTTGAACGGCGATGGCATTATAAATGCTGATGACAAAGAAATTACGGGAAGCCCCATCCCCGATTTTACGTATGGATTTGGAGCTTCGTTTAAATATAAAAAGTTAGATTTGAACTTCCAGTTTTTTGGAGTGCAAGGGAACGACATACTGAACATAAACAGATCTCAACTCGAGGCTTCGGGCCGAGCCTATAACAAGAGCAGTACGGTGGTAAACGCCTGGAGCGGATCTGGAACGAGCAACACTATTCCGCGCCCCATTAAAACAGACCCGAACCAGAATATAATACTTGCGGATCATTTGGTCGAAGATGGTTCGTATATGAGATTGAAAACCGTACAGCTCGGATACAATCTGCCTGAAAAAGTCCTTTCTGCAATCGGCCTTTCTGCAACTAGGTTATATATTAGTGCCCAGAATTTATTTGTGATCACCAATTTCTCAGGTGGCGACCCCGAAGTTGGTTTAGCTGGAAACAATAGTGCCGCTGCGGGTATTTACAATGATCTATATCCTCAGGTACGAAATTTTTCAATAGGACTAAATGTTACATTTTAATCAAATAATAGAGAAACAATAAA
Organism: uncultured Maribacter sp.; assembly: GCA_964515285.1. Lineage (GTDB taxonomy): Bacteria > Bacteroidota > Bacteroidia > Flavobacteriales > Flavobacteriaceae > Maribacter_C. The sequence goes on from CAZEUV010000001.1 coordinate 63,196, forward strand.
TTTTCAATTATGAAAACAAAAAATAGAAATATACTATTATTGCCCATCATTTTTGCGGTGTTATTTTCCTCATGTGGGGAAGAATTCGTAACCAAGGAGTTTGAAAATGGTGTGGTCTCAGATAATTTCTTCAAAAATGCCTCTGATGCCGAGCAGGCTCTAACAGCCGTATACGATATCGTGGCCGCAAGGGGTATGTACGGAGAATCAATGTGGGTGATTGGCGACGCAACCAGTGATGACATAAATGAGCAGACTGGTGATAGTGGAGATTATGGCGCTTTTTATCGCGCAGCCAGTGATTATAGATGGGAAGCAAGCAATCCCTATTCTGAACGCAGGTGGTTTGATGGTTATAAGGGAATATTCAGGGCTAATATATTACTTCAAGAACTGCCCGATATTGAAATGGATAATGCCTTGAAATCGCGGTTTGAAGGAGAAGCCAAATTTTTACGGGCTCTTTATTATTATAATTTAATAATGGCATTTGGCGATGTACCCTTCATGACCACATTACTTACTAGGGAAGATTTTCTTGAATTGGCCAGAACAGATAAGCAGATCATCTATGCTCAAATAGAGCAGGACTTAATCGATGCCGCAGCGGTGCTGCCCATCGATGCGGGCGATCCTGTGGGAAGAGTTACCAAAGGCGCTGCAAACGGGCTCTTGAGCAGAGTGTATCTTTTTCAGGATAAATGGACAGAGGCAGCAAATGCCGCAAAGCTTGTAATGGACGGAACATATCAATTGCTCCCAACCGAAGATTTTGCAAAAATGTTCAATGGCCAACTTGAAAACAGCAACGAGTCGTTATTTGAATTTCAGGCAGTAAGCTTTGCCCCAGGGATATGGGGCACCGATACGGAAAATTCCTTTGGGTTTTTATGGAGTCCTTTAATTGGATGGGCCAACTGGTATTCGCCCAGTGTGGGTTCTCAAGAACAATTTGAGAACGGCGACATTAGACGAAAAGCCTCATTGTTGATCGTTGGTCAAAATGATTCGATAGACACCGACGGTGATGGTATTGTAGAGTTTTTCCCTTCCGGGAACATGAACGGTAACTATTTCAACAATGCAAACGTACGAAAGTGGTTGCCCGAAGGTAGAAATATGGCATCTGGCAACGAATATGAAGTGAATTTTCCAATACTACGATATGCCGAGATACTTCTTAACTATGCCGAGGCCCAGAATGAATTGGGAAATTCCGCAGAGGCATTACCTGCTTTAAATGAAATTAGAGTCAGAGCGATGGTTCCTAGCTATACAGAAACCAATCAAGCACTTTTGAGACAGTTGATCAGGGACGAACGCAGAAGAGAATTGCTCTTTGAGGGACAGCGTTTTCACGACCTTCAAAGATGGGGCATTGCAGAAGAGGTGCTCGGCCCTCTTGGCTACCGCGCCGGCACGCACGAGTATTGGCCAGTTCCTTTGGTTGAGTTGGATTTGATGCCTAATTTAACCCAATACCCATAAGGCAATTAAAAAAACAATCATTTGACAGCTGCCCGCCATAACTTGTCGGGCAGTTTTTTTTCTAAACTAACAGAACAAACTACCGCAAGGCAGGGTCATAGAAGTGTCAAGCGAAAAGAAATGTATAGTTTTATGAAAATCACACGTCTTCAACCCTTACCCCTTGACCACAAACTAAGGCCTGCTTGAAAATATTCATATTAAAAGTTTCTCTTTTACAGGGGCGTTCATTTTCAGATGAAAGGTTTTTAAAAACTAAAAATATTACATTTCAGCGGCACTAATTGAATAGGAAGATTAGTATAGTGGGCGTATATATAACTCACTGCCTGTCAAAGCACAAGACATTATGAAACACAAGTTTAAATCACTACATTTATGAGAATGGATTTATGGAATGTTCAATCATTTTGTTCTTTTTTATTCTTCAATAAATATTTTTCAATGTTCAGAAGTTGTTTTCTGGTTCTTCTCACCCTTTTGTTTTTTTCCTGTAGCGATGGGCAAATGGTAAATGGTGGTCCAAATACTGTTTTTACCCTCGTGTCCGATGGATATTCTGGGGTAAGGTTTTCCAATATCATAACCGAAAGTGATACCCTAAACTACTATACCTATCCGTACTTGTACATGGGTGGTGGGGTGGCCGTTGGTGACATTAACAACGATGGGTTGCAAGATTTGTTTTTTACAGGTAATATGGTGCCCAACAAATTATATCTGAACAAAGGCGGTCTTCAATTTGAGGATATCAGCAAGTCGGCCGGGGTTTTAGGCGATGATCGATGGTATACGGGAGTGACCATGGCAGACGTAAATAATGACGGATGGATGGACATCTATTTGTCAGTTTCGGGGAAAAACCAAAAACCGGTTAACCAACTTTTAATCAATAATCAAGACCTTAGCTTTTCTGAACAAGCAGCAGTTTATGGGTTGGCCGATGCATCCCCTTCCATACAATCCACTTTTTTCGATTATGATAAAGACGGCCACCTTGATGTATTTGTCGCCAATTACCCTCAGTTCGAGGTAAGCATGGGCAATTACTTCTATAGTCAAATGATGAAAGAGAACCTGCACAAGCACTCGGGTCATCTATATCACAATGAACAAAATGGAACCTTTAAAGATGTTACTGCTGAAGCAAATGTTCAAAACTTGGGGTTAACGCTCGGAATAGTGGCATCTGATATTAATAATGACGGTTGGCCCGATTTATATCTTTCAAATGACTTCAATATTCCCGATTATTTCTATATCAATAATAAAGACAGTACCTTCAGTGAAGTGATTAAAGAAAGTACAAATCATACCGCCATGTTCGGTATGGGCGTAGATGCCGCTGATTTCAATAATGACGGATTGTTAGATATTGTACAGGCCGATATGACACCCTCAGATCACAAACGTTCGAAAATGAACATGGCAGGCATGAGCCAAAGTATTTTTCACAAAGCTGTTGAACTTGGTTTTCACTACCAGTACATGCAGAACACCTTGCAGATTAACAACGGCACTACTACTTCTGGGTTGCCCGTATTCAGTGATATTTCTCAAATGACAGGGCTATCAAATACCGATTGGAGCTGGAGCACCCTATTTGTTGATTTGAACAATGACGGTCTCAAAGATGTATTTATAACCAATGGTATCTTAAGAGATGTCAACAATAATGACGCAAATCTAAATTTTGATAAAGCTTCTTTTTTCGGCAGTAAAAAAGACTATACAAAACTACCCAGTACTCCAATTGCCAACTATGCATTTCAGAATATGGGAAACCTTGGCTTCACCGACAAAACCGAAGATTGGGGCTTGGGTAAAAAAGGGTTTTCTAACGGGGTTGCCTATGGCGACCTCGACAACGATGGAGACCTTGAGTTGGTGGTCAACAACGTGAATTCCACTGCCTCTATCTACAAAAACAGCAGCCCCCAAGAGCACCATTACCTTCGAATTAAACTACAAGGTCCAAAAAGCAATCCATTTGGTATTGGCTCAAAAGTCGCTATTTCACACGATGGTAAAAATCAATATATCGAACTTACCCTCACCCGGGGTTTTCAATCATCTGTCGAGCCATTTGTTCATTTTGGCCTTGGGGGATCAAATGTGGTCGAAAAAGTAAAAATAATTTGGCCTGATGGAAAAACTGACTACTTCGAAAACATTCCTTCCAATCAAATGTTAAAAATAGATTACCATGATTCGCCACATAAGGAAGCCACCGAAACAATGAAAACAAACTTGACATTTTCAAAAAGCCAAAATACCGAGATTCCATTTTTACATATTGAAGATGATTTTAACGATTTTGCAAAAGAACCCTTGTTACCACACAAGAATTCAAATCTGGGGCCTTGTAGTGCCGTAGGAGATGTAAATTCTGATGGGCTGATCGATATATTTATAGGGAATGCTGAAGATGCTGTGGCCAGATTGCTCATACAGACAACCTCTGGTGAATTTGAAATACGCTCAGGCCCGTGGGAGAAAGATAGTATTCATGAAGATACCGGATGTGTTTTAGTGGATCTGGACAATGACAATGATTTGGATCTATACGTTGTCAGCGGCGGAAACGATTCTTCAAAAGAGAGCAGTTTTTACCAAGACAGGATCTACTATAATGAAAATGGCCATTTTACTAAGGTAAGAAGACTGCCTACTATAGTATCTAGTGGCAAAGTGGTTGTTCCGATGGATTTTGACCAAGATGGAGATATGGATCTGTTTGTTGGGGGAAGGGTCGTACCAAGTAATTATCCCTTTGCACCAGAATCTATCATACTGGAAAATTTAGGAGGTGCTAACGACCAGATGTCGTTCAAGAAACTAGATGAACAAAAAATTGGTGAATTAAAAAACATCGGTCTAATAACTGCTGCACAGTGGCATGATCTCAATGGTGATGGCAATAAGCAGTTGGTCGTTACCGGCGAGTGGATGGGAATTTTAATTTTCAATTATGAGAACGGTCATTTCAGTAATGTATCAAAAAAGTATGGTCTAGCAAACATGACAGGTTGGTGGAGTGCACTTGAAATATCTGATATAGATAATGATGGCGATCAAGATTTAATAGTTGGCAACTTAGGGCAGAACTACAAATACAAGGCGTCTGAAAAAAGCCCTTTCTTTATCTATGCCAACGATTTTGACAAAAATGGAACTTCAGATATAGTACTTAGTTATGAAAAACATGGGAAAAATTTACCTTTAAGAGGAAGAGAATGCTCTTCTGAACAAATACCAGGAATAAGTAGAAAATTTAGAACCTTCGAGTCGTTTGCAGATGCCTCGCTCGAAGAAATCTATGGCGAAAGTATGCTTAAACAAGCACTACACCTTCAGGCCAATACTTTTGAACATGTTTGGCTTGAAAATATAAACGGTAAATTTATTTCGCACCCACTGCCAAGATGGGCTCAAATATCATCTATAGAGGCGATTTTGCCCTTTGACTACAACGGTGATGAATTTCCTGATTTTATAGTGGCAGGAAACCTATATTCTTCAGAAGTTGAAACAACTAGAAACGATGCCAGCATTGGGTTGGTACTGGAAGGAATCGGAAAGAAAGGTTTTCGTGCAGTACCAGCATCAGAATCAGGTCTAATGGTAAAAGGCGAAGTCAGGGGAATTCACGAAATTAAGACCAACAATAACGAACGGCTGATTATTTTTGCCATAAATAATGAAAAAGTAGATGTGTTCAGGTTACGAGAAATAAATTCTTCCCTAAAACAGGTATTTTAATTTTATAATATTTTTTATGTTCAAGTATTTCATTTTAATCCTTTTGATTTATTCATGTAGCGGAGACGTACAAACCATAGATGATGCCCCAAAAACAATTTTTAACCTCGTACCCAGCGAACATTCTGGAGTTAAATTTTCCAATGACATAAAGGAGAGTGAGGAACAAAACATTCTTCGTGACCCTTATTTCTACAATGGAGGGGGGGTAGCGATAGGTGACATCAATAACGATGGCCTTCCTGATATATATTTTACGGGCAATATGGCAGGGGATCGATTGTATTTAAACAAAGGAAAATTACATTTTCAAGACATAACCCAGAAGGCGGGAATTTTAAGTGCTAATATATGGACCACCGGGGTAACTTTTGCCGATGTAAACAATGATGGTTGGTTAGATATATATGTTTGTCGATCGGGTAAAAGAAGCTTCCGCAACAACCTGCTGTATATTAACCAGGGCAATGGAAAATTTATAGAAAGTGCCAAAGAATATGGTTTAAACGACAACGGATATTCTGTACAGGCCAGCTTTTTCGACTATGATCTTGACGGTGACTTAGATTTGTATTTGGTCAACCATTCCATAAAATTTTTTGGTGATCAAAATGAGTTATTTGCCCTAAAGCATAAACCAGATTCATTGGAAGCTGATAAATTGTATAGAAACAATAACGATGGAACGTTTACCAATATTAGCAAGAAAGCGGGCATTGACCATTTCGCCTTTGGTTTAAGCGCATCGATCGGAGATTTAAACCAAGACGGATTGCCCGACATCTATACTGCGAGCGATTTTTTTGAACCCGATTACCTCTACATTAATAATGGGGATGGCACTTTTTCGAACAAACTGGCCGAATCATTTGGGCATATATCGTTTTCGAGTATGGGCAGCGACATATCAGACATTAACAATGACGGTCTGCTCGATATAATGGTGTGCGATATGCAACCTGCGGATAATTATAGAAAAAAAGCCAATATGGCCAGCATGGATCCCCAAAGGTTCAAGCGCATTGTTGATGAGGGATATCACTACCAATATATGCAAAACACCCTACAACTCAATTCAGGGTTGGGTAGGTTTAGTGAAATTGCGGAACTAAGCGGAGTATCTGAAACAGATTGGAGCTGGGGGCCGTTATTCTTTGATATGGATAATGACGGATGGAAAGATCTGTTTGTCAGTAATGGCATTCGGCGAGATATTCAATATAAAGACATACAGACCGATATGCAAAAAAAGAGCACCACCACCCGACTGTCTTCAATAGATGTTATCGAGAATTTTCCGGTAAACAAAATAAAGAATTACAGTTATAAAAACGTTGGGGGCATTACTTTTCAAGATCAATCAGATTCATGGGGAATCGATTTTAAAGGGTTTACCACAGGGGCATCATTTGGAGATTTAGATTTAGATGGGGATCTAGATCTGGTATTGAACAACCTTAATGGTGAAGCCTCTATTTATGAAAACACTGTATCAGATAATACAAAGGGAAACTCTAATTACCTACAAATAGTTTTACGGGGCACAGAAGATAACAGCATGGGTATTGGAACTACCGTAAAGATAACAACCAACGATAGTAGTCAATATCAAGTGCTTCAGCACACCCGTGGGTTTCAGTCTTCGGTAGAACCAATCGTTCATTTTGGTCTCAGCAAAGTAAAGGCCATTGATGAAATTGAAATCCGCTGGCCCAATGGCACGTATACCTACCTTCATGACATTCCATCCAACCAAAGAATCACGATCAAACAAGAAAATACGACAACAAAACAAAACCTAACCCAACCCTCTGCGTTACTTTTTACTGATGTTACAGATCGTATAGGTCTAGATTATTTCCACAAGGAAATACCATATGATGATTCTGTGAAAGAAATCCTCCTTCCCCATAAATACTCCCAATTAGGCCCCGGCCTCGCCGTTGGTGATGTAAACGGAGATGGGCTGGATGATTTTTATATTGGGGGAGCAAAAGACCATTCAGGACAATTGTATATTCAAGACAACACAGGTTCCTTTAAAACATCGTCAGAGCTTACATGGAAGAAAGACAAACGGTATGAAGATGTTGAAGCGCTTTTTTTTGATAGTGATAACGATGGAGACCAAGACCTTTATATAGTGAGCGGTAGTAATGAATGGGATATTGGTTCAGAAATGTACCAAGACAGATTATATATAAATAATGGTAAAGGAAAATTCAAAAGGCAACCAAAAGCGCTTCCAAGTTCACATTCTAGTAATTCAGTTGTACGCGCTGATGATTATGATGGTGATGGCGATCTTGACCTGTTCATTGGCGGAAGATTGCAGCCAGGGCGGTACCCTTTGCCCGCTAGCTCAATGATTCTGAACAATGATAAAGGGGTGTTTAAAGATGTAACTTCAGAAATAGCAAGCGAATTACATGAAATAGGTATGGTAACAGATGCTCAATGGACGGATTTTGACGGAGATCAAGATCTTGATTTGATGTTGGTAGGAGAATGGATGCCGATTACAATTTTTGAGAATCGTGACGGAAAATTTTCTCGCTATCAAACACCATCACTTGAAAAAACCAACGGATGGTGGTACAGCTTAACAAAAGCCGATATGGATATGGATGGCGATATGGATTATGTCGTCGGTAACCTGGGCTTGAACTACAAATATAAAGCGTCAGAAACCGAACCATTTCAGGTATATGCCGATGACTTTGACAATAGCGGCACGATTGATATTGTACTGGCCTATTATAATAGCGGAAATGTTTTTCCATTAAGGGGCAGGCAGTGTTCATCTGAACAAATACCCTCTTTAAAAGAAAAATTTCCAACGTATTCAATATTCGCCTCTTCCACCCTATCAGAAATCTATGGTGACAAAGAACTCGCACAAGCCCATCATCTTCAGGCGTTTACTTTTGCAAGCACTTATATAGAAAATTTAGGGGAAGGCCGGTTTAATGTGCACCAATTACCATTGCCGGCCCAGTTTTCTTCTGTGAACGGCATTGTTGTCGGAGATTTCAATGACGACGGATCCAAGGATCTGTTACTGGCAGGAAATATGTATTCGAGCGAAGTGGAAACCGCCAGAAATGATGCGGGATTGGGACTGGTTCTTACCGGAAATGGCACAAATGACTTTACCCCTTTACCATCGGTTTCAAGTGGGTTTTTAGCCCCAGGGAACGTAAAAGGCCTAGCAAAACTTAAAAGGGACGATGGCTCTACTTTGATACTGGTAGCAAACAACAACAATCGTCTTCAGGCATTTGCCTATAGCATTGAAGACGAGCCAGCAACCAAGCATAATACGGGCCAATGAAAGAAAAAAGCAAAAGATTTCATCTATCTTTAGAGTATAACAACCCTAGTTTGGTGTTCAAAAAGGTAGCTTAGTAATTAATTTTAACCTGTAGCCGTTTTTAGAACTGGACAAAAAAATGAAAAGAAGACAATTTATCGGAAGATTGGGGAATACTAGTTTATTCATCCTAGCTGGAGGTATATCTACATTCAATACAAAAAAAATCACCACTACAGAAGAGTTTCTTTTTATAGAAGCTGAAGGGTTCGCTGATATGGGTGGTTGGTCACTAGATCAGCAATCAATGGAACAAATGGGGTCACCTTATCTTCTTGCCCATGGTCTTGGAATTTCTGTTGATGATGCCGTGACAAAAGTGGAATTCCCCTCTGATGGAACGTATCGAGTGTGGGTGAGAACCCGTGACTGGGTGGCACCATGGAAGGCTCCTGGAGCTCCAGGGAAGTTTCAATTATTAATTGAGAACAAAGCCCTTGACGAAACATTCGGAACCAAGAGCGCAGTTTGGCATTGGCATGATGGTGGCACGGTAAAGGTGAACAAAAAAGCTACTGTAGCACTGCATGACCTAACTGGGTTTGAAGGACGATGCGAGGCTATATTATTCTGTAAGGATATTGATTTTGAACCAACCAACGACTTGGAAGCATTATCAAAATTCCGCCGCAAACTGCTTAAACTCCCCAACAAACCCGATGATGGAGGTGAATACGACCTTATCGTTGCAGGTGGTGGCTTGGCGGGTACATGTGCAGCGATATCGGCAGCGCGTAACGGAATAAAGGTTGCTCTTGTACAAGACAGGCCTGTACTTGGCGGTAACGGAAGTTCTGAAGTACGCGTATGGCCAGAAGGTCATACGAATAAAGAGCCCTATCCACATATTGGTGATATTGTAAATGAGATACTACCTCCCATACAAAAATCTCAGGGGCAAGTACTTAACGGTGTTGCTTCCAGTTATTATTATGATGCCCTTAAATTAAAAATTGTTAAGGACGAACCGAACATAAGACTTTTATTAGATCATAGGGTCATAGAGGTTGAAACCGATGGAGATATAATTGAAGCACTAATAATCCAAAACACCAGAACTGCGCGTCAAAAAAGATTGAAAGGAACATTCTTTACCGACTGTACGGGCGATGCCAATATCGGATATAAAGCAGGTGCTGATTATGAATACAAAGCTCAGAACCTTATGGGAAGCACCAATCTTTTCAACGTACTGGACGCATCCAATATGGAAGAAGTATTGGCATGTGAATGCAAAGATAAAGGAGCTTTGGCAATGAAATGTGAAATCGGAGAAGTTGAACAACCCTTTCCGCCCTGTCCATGGGCTTTAGACCTTTCAGACAAATCTTTTCCTGGCAGAAAGGGTGTGAAGACATTCGGCAGGGAAGGTCTAGAAGCATTTGCGAATATGTGGTATTGGGAAAGTGGATTTAATAAAGACTAAGTAAGAGAAATTGAACTCATACGAGATCATAACTTCAGGGCTATGTACGGTGCCTGGGATACTATTAAAAATGTAGATGGAATGTACCCAAATCACAGACTTGGGTGGTCTGCATTTATTGCAGGTAAACGCGAATCACGTCGTTTGATGGGTGATATAATACTAGATGCGAAGGATTTTAAACAACAGACAAAATTTAATAATCCGGCATTTCCTTGTTCCTGGCATGTTGATATTCACTCTCCAAAAAAAGAATATCAAAAAGGTTTTGAGAATAATGAATTTGTAGCAGACTACACACGTGGAAAGGAGTATAAATATGGTGGCCTATATTGGGCACCTTATCGAACTCTGTATAGCCGCAATATTAAAAACCTATTCATGGCCGGTCGAGACATTAGTGTTACAAAAACAGGCCTTGGACCAGTAAGGGTGATGAAAACTTGTGGAATGATGGGAGAAGTAGTAGGTAAAGCCGCTTCGATCTGCATTAAACGTAAAGCCTTTCCAAGAGATATTTATGAAAAACATCTTGATGAACTACATGCGTAAATCTAGTGATAAACGTAAGATAAATAAAAGTTGAGTATTATACATGAAACTCGTCTTGAGTTCATGGTACAAATTGCAAATGCCCAAATCAATCCTTAACTAGCAATTTTGAGTTCGTTTTGCAAACTCTAAAACCTCAAGATTTCGTGAGGATTTCACAACCAATTATCTGCGTCATAATACACACTTAACAGATTATAATCATTTTAGGCAAAAAAAGTATCACAATAAGTGTTTTTATGGGTAGCCATCACCTTTCAGTTTCTCTATTTTTATTGAGGCATCTAGATAGGCTGTTAAATTATATAACTGCGATGCAAATGTATTCAGTGATTTTAGTATGTTGAGTTAGTTAAAACAAAGAGCTGTAATTAATAAGCAGCTCTTTGTTTGTTAATGCATCTTTAACAATTATAGTTTACATATGGGATGTTTTTGGAATATTTCATGTATGGTAACGTAAATATCCGCAACCCATCCCTTAATCCCTCATTGAGGGTTTAATTCCCCGATGCCTGCCGGCCGAGCAGGCAGACTTAGGTTGAGGTTGTTGATTTCAAAAAGTGTAAATTACTTCATTATAATACCTATCGAATATATATGGATCGACTTAAATTTATAAAAATCTCATCGCTAACGGCATCAGGTCTAGCATTTGGAAACAGTCTTGGAGCCGCAAATCTGTATTCTCAAATAGGGAAGAAAAAAATACGGAACATAGATCGACCTGTCAAAGAAAAAAATTGGTTTTCTGAAAAAAAGTTCGGAATGTTCGTTCATTGGGGGCTGTATGCCGTTCCTGCCGTTCACGAACAGTACCAACAAAGGTATGGCATCTCTCGAAAGCAGTACGGGCAATTGGCCAACCAATGGAACCCTAAAGATTTCGACCCTGAAAAGTGGCTTGATCTTATGCAGAATGCTGGAATGGAATACCTTACTTTTACCACCAAGCACCATGATGGGTTTTGTATGTGGAACACAAAACAAACAGCGTTCAATGTGGTGAACACACCGTACAAACAAGATATTCTTGAAAAGTTGGCCAATGCCTGCCATAAAAGAAATATACCCCTGTCGCTCTATTATTCGATCGTAGATTGGCACCACCCAAACTATCCAAACAAGGGCAGGCACCACGAATTGCCCAAGCCTGAGCCCAGAGATGCGCCGAACTGGAATCTGTATATCCGATTTCTCAAAGAGCAGGTTAGGGAACTGTGCACCAACTACGGTGAAATACATGGATTTTGGTGGGATATGAATGTGCCTGAACATAAAGACCCCTCTATCAATGCCATGATTCGAAAATTACAACCTAGTGTAATGATCAATAACCGGGGTTTCGACGAGGGTGATTTCGGAACCCCAGAACGCGATTATGATCCAGGATCATTAAATGCAAAAGAATTCACCCGACCGACCGAAGCCTGCCAGTCGGTAGGAATGCAAAGTTGGGGCTATCGGAAAGATGACGACTATTATGCCGACAGGTACCTGAAGAAAAGTATCGACAGCTATTTATCGCGAGATGCCAATTACCTGTTGAATGTAGGGCCCAATGCCAAAGGCGTTATTCCAGAGGTGCAGGCAAACACTTTAAAGAGACTAGGAAAGTGGTATTCGCCGGTACGGGAATCCTATAAAAATGTTGAACCGGTTGTGGGGTTGGTACAAAACCCAGCTATTTTACTTACCCAGCGAGATACTATCCTATATATCCATTTAAACAAATTGCCCAGAGGAAACAGTGTAAACTTGAAACCCATCATAACAATGCCGATCGAGGCCATTTTGCTGAACACTGGCCAAAAAATCGAGTGTACCGTAGAACGTGTGCCCTATGAGAGAGAACCTTTTTTGTTTATCAAAAATCTTCCTGTGAACGAATATTCCAATGAAGTTCTTGTTGTAAAACTTACCTTTGAAAATGCCATAAAATGAGAATAAATCTAATGAAAGTCACCCTGATTCTATTCATAACTCTTATTACGACTATTTTCTTTAGTTGTAAAAGCTCAAAACCTGAAGAAGAAGAATATAAAAACCATTTCGGCATCGAAAAAGATGCCCGTGTGGTCTTTGTGGGCAACAGTATCACCAATAGGGGACTGTTTCATAACAATATATTATTGTATCACCTTACCCGCTTTCCCGACAAAAATATACGAGTATATAATTCAGGGGTGTCAGGCGGTGTTGCCCAAGGAGTATTGGATCGCATGGAAGAGGATATACTCATCCATAAACCCACACATGCCATCATCATGCTTGGAATGAACGATGTAGGTAGAGACTGGTACGGAACAGCACCCACAACACACCAAGATACCCTATTGGAGAGAAAGAAAAGGCTCATCGAATATAAAGAGAATATGGAAAAAATTGTCGCTATCTTTCTAAAGAAGGATATAACGGTTTTACTTGAACGCCCTACAATATATGACCAGACGGCCGTTTTGCCAGAAAAAAACCATTATGGGGTAAACGATGCCTTGGGTATCTGTGCTTTATACGCTGATTCTTTGGCTCAAAAAAACGGGCTGGCCACAATTGATTATTTCGGTATCATGAATAGGATCAATGCCCAAATGCAAAAGAAAGATTCGTCGTATACGCTAACAGGCCAAGATCGCATACATCCAGGTGAAACAGGTCATTTTATTATGTCATACGAGTTCTTAAAAACGGAAAATGCTCCGAAATATGTTTCACAGATTCTGATTGATTCAAAAAAGAAGAAAGCAGATGGAAGCAAAAATTGTGTGATAAGAAATCTGACCACCGAAAAAGGGGGCATCAGCTTTTCGGTAACCGAAAACGCATTGCCCTTCCCTATAAAAAAAGAACAAAAAGAAGGTTTGGAGCTGGCACCTTTTATGGGCGAGTTCAACGTTGAACTACTAAAAGTGACTCAACTGAACCTTGAAACTGAATATCAGTTAAAAATAGATGATGTTTTCATAGGAAGTTTTACCGGAAAACAGTTCGATGAAGGAATCAATTTGGCCGAATTCACTAATACACCCCAGTATGAACAGTCAAAAAAAGTACTCGAAACATTGCAGGAACGTTGGGAAGCCGAAAGCAAATTAAGGGGAATGAAGTTTATCCAATACCTTCCGCAATTTAAAAAAATGAAGGTTACCGAAGATCTTAAAACAATCGAAACGTTTATGGATTCCGCCTTTGTTGCAGATGGGTATACCAACCCCTATTACAAATCACAATTAAAAATATATATAGCAAACAAACCTAAAGAAGAGGCCTATAAAGCCGCTTGTAAACAGCTTATCGAAAAAGCATATCTACTGGCACAGCCTGTCGAGCATACATATCTTGTAACAAACCATAATTAATTCCCTTACACTAAAAAAGACCCATGAGAACCCTTATTTATTCACTTGTAGTGTTTTTTTCTTTACAAATCTCATTTGCGCAAAAATCATCGATCTATCATAAAGGCTGGATTGATTTTAACAAAAATGGCGTAAAGGACATTTATGAAGATTCTGAACAAGAAGTCGACAGCCGTATCGAAGACCTGTTATCGCAAATGAGCATAGACGAAAAGACCATGCAAATGGTTACTTTGTACGGTTACGGTCGGGTTGCAAAAGATCAGTTGCCAACTCCAGAATGGAAAACCGCATTGTGGAAAGACGGTTTGGCAAATATCGACGAACATTGTAACGGTGTTGTTGAATCTGACTACACCTTCCCCTATTCAAAACATGTTTGGGCACTAAATAAGGTGCAGAAATTCTTTGTTGAAGATACCCGTTTGGGTATTCCGGTTGAGTTTACAACAGAAGGAATTCGTGGATTAAACCACACAAAAGCAACTTGTTTCCCAGCTCAAATTGCAGTTGCCGCTTCGTGGAACAAAAAATTGGTACGCGAAATAGGACGGGTTACAGGAAAAGAGGCACGTGCACTCGGCTACAACAACGTATATTCACCACTTATGGATGTTTCGCGCGACCAGCGTTGGGGGCGTGTTGTTGAAACTTATGGTGAAGACCCGTTTCTTGTTGCCGAACTCGGAAAGCAGCAAATTCAAGGAATTCAGGAAAACAGGGTGGTGAGTACGTTAAAACACTATTTTCTTCACTCTATGTCGAAAGGTGGCCGCGATGGAAAAGTTCGCACCGATCCCCATATCACCGATCGTGAAGCTCATGACATATACCTTTACACATTCAAAAAAGGAATTATGGAAGGTGGGGCGCTTGGGATCATGAGTTGCTACAACGATTATAATGGAATTCCTGTTACCGGAAGCGAATACTACCTCACAGAAATTTTGCGAAATAAATACCAGTTTAAAGGCTATGTGGTTTCTGATTCGTGGGCAGTGCGGTACATTGCCGAAAAACATCATGTTGCCGGAACCTACAAAGAAGCTGTTCGCCAGGCAGTTCAAGCTGGGTTGAACGTTCGAACAACATTCGAAATACCAGAGAATTTTATTTTACCCCTTCGAGAATTAATCGAAGAGGGCTCACTTTCTATCGAAACCATTAACAACCGTGTTAGAGATGTGCTGCGTGTAAAATTTTGGGAAGGGTTGTTTGACAGTCCATATCATGATGAAAAATATGCCGACAAAAATGTAAACACCGAACAGAACATTGAAATTGCAAAACAAGTATCACGAGAGGCAATGGTCTTATTGAAAAACGAAGGTGATTTATTGCCAATAGATATATCAAAATACAAAAATATTTTAATTACCGGACCTAATGCAAAGGCCGAAAAATCTTCTGCAAGCCGTTACGGACCAAACGGCATCGATGTTATATCGGGTTACGAAGGGTTAGTTTCGGCCATTGGAAACAAGGCAAACATTCAATATGCCGAAGGTTGTTATTTCTTTGATAGAGATTCTTGGCCACTGTCTGAAATAATTCCTGTTGGACCAAAAGCAGAAGAACAAAAACTAATGAACGAAGCGGTTGATAAGGCCAAATCGGCAGATCTGATAATCGCTTTTCTCGGTGAAGATGACCGAATTGTTGGAGAAGCCAGATCGCGTACCAGTCTCGACCTTCCGGGCAATCAGCGACAGTTTTTAATGAAACTGAAAGAGACAGGCAAACCAGTTGTATTGGTGTTGGTAAATGGTCGGCCTCTTTCTATAAATTGGGCCAACCAGAATATCCCTGCCATTGTAGAAGCTTGGTTTCCCGGACAATACGGAGGAACGGCAATTGCTGATGTATTGTTAGGAAAATACAATCCAGGTGGTAAAATGCCCATGACAACTCCAAGAACTGCAGGGCAGATTCCATTTAATTTCCCTTACAAACCCGATTCGCAAGCCGGTCAAGAAGATGCAGACAGTCCAAATGGGTTTGGAGTGTCACGCGTTACAGGGGCACTTTATCCGTTTGGGTACGGACTGAGTTATACTCAATTCAAATATTCTGATTTTCAAATATCACCTGAAAAGGGCGGAATCGAATCATCGATAAAAGTAAGTTTCAAACTGAAAAATACAGGCAGTTTGAAGGGTGATGAAATTGTTCAGCTATATGTTAACGACGAGGTTAGTAGTGTTACCCAGTATGTACTTCAATTACGTGGTTTCGACCGTATTTCGTTAGAACCGGGTGAAGAAAAAGAGGTAGCGTTCATTCTCGAACCAGACGATCTTGCCTTACATAATCGTCATATGGATCTTGTGGTTGAACCCGGAAAATTTAATATTCATGTTGGCAGTTCTTCTGACGATATCAGGCTCAAAGGCTCGTTCATTTTAAAAAACAAACATGAACTTGGCAATTAAATTCAATGAGTAATGCAAATCAAGAGTTGAATGCCTGAAATATTCGGCTAAAGCCTATCAGTATTTGTCCTTTTATACACAGGCTGAAGCCTGTGCCAATTTAAAAAATTTAAACCAGTTCTATCTTGAAAAAATCATTTCGGGTTGTTTATAAAATTTTTGAATTGCCTCTGAATTTATCCAGAGGAAGTAAAAAACTTGTTAGTTCAAGGGCTTTAGCCCAAATAGTCGCTTGCTTTTTCAATGTGCTTTTAAATCTTGATTCGCATAAGTAATGATATGATGTAGATACAACTATGAAAGAAATTATAAAAAAATCAATACTTGGTATTAGTGTGTTATTCACCCTTATAGGTTGCAGTAGCACAAAACAGGTTCAAACAAAAACGACCCCATTTCGCGGTTTTATGATCGATGCCCCGCGCGGAATGGAAACAATGGACTATTATTTTCGCTTGATCGATTTCTGCCACGATGAGGATATTAATGCGATTATTTTTCGCTTGACCGATGATCAGGGCTCTGCCTATAAATTCACTTCCCACCCCGAGTTGAAGATCAGTGAAGGGGCTTTCAATGCAGAAGAGTTGAAACGTCTTGTAAAATATGCGCAAAGCAAGGGCATTGAAATGATACCTGAAATCGAATCTTTCGGCCATTCAAAATATATTACCCAAACGGAAAAATATAAATTTCTGAACGATGCTCCCCCTGGCGCAAATTTTAATGCCCTGTGTCCGGTAAATGATAGTACCCTCATTTTGTTGAAGGATCTTTATGAGGAAGTCGCTACTATTTTCCCATCAGATTATTTTCACATAGGATGCGATGAAGTGAACTGGGGGGCAAGCGAAAAATCAAAAAAAGCCCTTCAATCTAAAAGCAAAGGCCAAATATGGGCAACATACGTAAACCAGTTAAACGGAATCTTAAAAGGGCTAAACAAGAAAACTGTAATTTGGGGAGATGTGCCAATCTATCAAGAAGAAGAAGTTCTTGATTTGTTGAACAAGGATATTGTAATAATAGACTGGAATTACTGGGAGACCAATACTGATACCATAGCAAAGGTAGCTAACAAAGTGTTGGACAAAGGCTTTGAGTTGATTAGTTGCCCGGCTGTAAGTTGGTGTGAATGGGCCCCGCGGGTAGGTGCATTACAATTTAAAAATATTACTGCTTATGCTAAGGTTTATAATAATCTAAATACTCCTGAAAATCTGGGTATCATACTTTCAAACTGGGTACCTACCCGCTACCTTCAAAACAGTCAATGGGATACCTATACCATTGCGGCAAGAATTATAAACAATAAAGTAGATGGTAATTATATGAATGTAATTCCTGAATTTGTTGAAGAACATTTTGGGGTAACATATAATGAAGATTGGAACAAAATATACAAAACACTATACGAAGAAATTCCTCAGTGGGGCTGTGGGCAAAACGACAGCCTGATATTTGTTCCATGGAATTCGAAAGAACATTTGAAAGATTTATTGGACAGAAAGGAACCTAAGAAAAACAGTTTTTCAGAAATAGCAAAACTAATGGCGGCCTATGGTGCTAAAATCACTAAAAACAAAACTGATTTTAATGATCTGCGGTTAACTGTTGAATTTATTGATTACTGTATCAATAGGCAAAATACTTTGTTTTCTTTTATTCGTAAACAACAACTATCTCCAACTTCTGCGAAAAACTATTTTAAGAAAATAGCTGAAGAAGATAAGGCTCAATTGCATAAAATGAACAACGCATGGATGATAGGGCGTTTAAGCCAGAATCCAGAAAAAATCAATGAAAACTACCTTTGGTCATTTAACAAGGCCGCCGAATACTCAAAGCTTTTGAGCGAAGACCCTGGCGATTTCATTAAAATCATAAACTCTTATGGGAAAATAGATAAAGCCGATTTCAGTAAACTACGTGTTAGTATTCACAATCCACATCTATTGGAAACTATTGATGGTGTACCTATATTCCTTAATAACTATACAGTCTGGAAATTAATCAAAAACGGCACACATGAAGAAATTTCGGAAGTATTGACCCTGTTGAAAAAGCAGAAGTTCAATTCCATTTCATTTGTTCTTCTCAATGGTCTTATAGCAGAGGAATTCGAAGGCTACGGTTACACGTATTCAGATAACACTTCAAAATACGGTACTTTACCATTTGCCCCAAATTCGAAAGGCGATCCGGATGTTTTAAGACCCCTTACAACAAAAAGGAATAATCCTGATAAGCCTAAAGAATATGATTACTGGGATCATGTGGATTACACCATTGACCTTCTTGAAAAAAATAATATGTATGCCTGTATCAATCCTACTTGGGGTGTTTGGGTTTCGGGTAACTATACCGGACCAAAACCAGACGACAAGATTATTTTTAATAAAAAAAACGCATATGCCTATGGGCTATGGTTGGGGCAACGCTATGGTAATAAAGACAATATAATCTGGATGCTGGGCGGCGATCGTTCCGCTGTATATGAAATGGAAGATGGTCGTCATGATTTTAAAGAAGTATGGAATGCAATGGCAGAAGGTTTGGCAGACGGTACTACTGGTGGCAATGTACAGAACGGAAAAGGCGATTACAGCAATATATTGATTTCTTACCATCCAAGAAAATGGGCACCCAACTCTTCGGAATGGTTTCATAATGAAAAGTGGCTGTCTTTCAATTCCGTTCAAGATACACCTTACGATCAAATTGTTTCTTTACCCCATGACTATGGGCTGAAGCCGATCAAGCCCACTTGGTTGTTCGAAGGAAGGTATGAAGGAGCCACAAGCGCATGGGCGGTACGTTATCAGGCTTACCAAACTATTTTTGATGGTGGGTTTGGTCATACCTACGGAAATGATAATTGGCTTTTTAATCCCAACTGGCGAAAAATAGCCGACTTGCCCGGAGCTTGGCAAATGGCTCATCTTTATACCGTTTGCCGTGAAATTTGGACCGATTCAGAATTTCTTGACCGTATGCCTGATCCTGAACTGATCAATGGAGAAAGGGGAAATACTATAGGTGATGGTATGACCATTGGCGATGGTGATGGCGGGCCTAATGCAGGTAAAAAACCAAATGCCACTTCAGATCGAATTTCTGCTATACGTGGTAAAAATGGAAGGTGGGCAATGGTGTATAGTGCAAATGGTAGAAATATATCACTAAATTTAGCCCGATTGCAATTTGGTGAATTAAGTGCCTATTGGTTCAACCCACGAAAAGGAACGTGGTGGGTAGGTGATAAAGAGTATGATGACCCAAAACCGTTTCTTGCCCAACTAAAAACGGGGAGCGGCAACCATGATTTTAATCCTCCAGGAATCCCTGGGCCAGATAATGACTGGGTACTTGTATTAAAATGACAGATGAATGAAATTTAATTAAATACACTTATGAAATATTTTGGCAATCCATATAAAGCATACATTGTTAAACTGAGGTCATTCAAAATAGTTTTGATTGTTTCATTAGGCATTGTCTCGACTGGTCTCAGAGGGCAAAAGTTAAAAGTAATCGCCTATAACATAGAATTTGGAAAAAGTACCACGCCCCAAGAAATGGCCTCATTTCTTAAACCTCAAAAAGCAGATATTATTTGTTTTAACGAAGTGCCCGCACAAGGCTGGACCAAAAAAACAGGTGATTTGCTTGGAATGAAATATAGTTATGAAGGTAAAATCGCCTCGGCAAACCATGAGAAAAATTATCCTGACAAAACAAACTCATACTATGGTAAATACAAATCAATTTTGAGTAAGTATCCGTTGGAGAATACACATGAAATTTTATTAGAAGGTTTAAGTTGGGCACCGGCAAGTGCGGTCGTGGCAACCGTAAAGGTCTGCAAGAAAAGATCGGTTTTGGTCTTCAGTCTGCATATTCCGACAGGGGTCGATGATCCCGAAAAAAGCAAAGCGCACCATTTAGCGCAACTATTGAAAAAAGAGTATTCAACCTTTGACACGATTATTTTGGCGGGGGATTTTAACGACAGATTCGACTCCCAACCTATGCAGTATTTATACGATCTAGGTTTCAGCAACCCTTATAAGAAATTAAATATTGATCTATCTCATACTACAACATTATCACGAGAGGAAAATAAAGGTAAGGTGATTGATCATATTTTGTATAAGAATATCAAAGTAAAAAAAACTGGTATTATTGAGGAAAAATCGCTTTCCGATCATAAACCGGTTTGGGCAATATTTAAATTGTAAAGCCTCCTATAGAAATAAATCATACCTCAAAAAACTAAAAGATTTTGCACCAACAGAAAGCATGAACAAACCGATCAGGTAAGCATCTTGGGAACGAAAAATAACACCTAATACCACTGCGATTACTTTATGAATTTTAAACATAGATAAAATGAGAAAAATTATAGCTTTTTTACTATTCGTATCAACCACCAATTTATTAATGGCACAGGTTGATTTTCTGAACGAATCAAAAACCGAGACAGAAAAACGATTGAAATGGTTCAATAATGCAAAATTCGGAATGTTCATACATTTCGGGCTGTACAGCCAGCTCGGTGGAGAATGGGAAGGAAAGGTACAGGAAGGGTATGCAGAGTGGATCCAGGCAAAAGCCGATATTCCCGCCCAGGTGTATGCCATGCAGACCACAACTTTCAACCCTGCTGATTTTGATGCCGATCTTATCGCAAAAACGGCAAAAGAGGCTGGTATGAAATACATTGTAATCACATCAAAGCATCATGAAGGTTTTTGTTTGTGGGACAGCGAATACACCGATTTCGATGTTGCCAGTACTCCCTTTGCAGGTCGTGACATATTGCGAGAACTCAGTGATGCCTGCAAAAAATACGATTTAAAGTTTTGTACGTATTATAGTATTATTGATTGGCACCACCCCTCTCAAGAACGCAATATCGATGGCGACGATCATTGGGGAAAATGGGGCACTATTCGTATGAAATCAGGAAAAAAAGAAGCCTATATAAAATACATGAAAAACCAAATTCGCGAACTGATCGAGAATTACGACACTGAAATGATGTGGTTCGATGGCGATTGGGTGTATTGGTGGGATATGGCTTCTGGGGAAGACTTGTATCAGTACATCCGTGAATTGAAACCTGAAATAATAATAAATAACCGAGTGGCAAAACGATCTGTTTTCAAGAAAGATTTTGGCACCCCAGAACAAGAGCATCCAGAAGAATCATTGAAATACCCATGGGAAGCATGCTATACAATGAACCAATCTTGGGGCTATAAAAAAGATGACACCCAATGGAAAGATGCCCAAACTGTTTACGAAAAATTGATAGACATCAATGCAAAAGGGGGTAATCTACTTCTCAACATCGGCCCAAAAGGAGATGGTAGTGTACCTGAAGAATCAATAAAAGTATTGTTGGAGGTAGGGAAAATGTTGACTAAATAAAGAAGTTATTATGAAAAAGTATAGAGGTCAGCAGATAAGTACATAGACAAGGTGAATTACAATAACTTGGTTATCAATTATTTGCAATTTGTAATTTTGTCCGTTCGAGCGCTCCCGAAGCTTCGGGAGCGCTCGAACGGACAGTTAGCCACAAAACCAATGAAAAAAGTAAGTAGCTAACTACTGACCTCTAAAAAAGTAAATTTATAATATATGGTACATTTAATAAACAACTATAATTTTCCCAAACGTATTACAAAGATTGTGACATGTGCTCTTTTTGTTTTTTTATCCATACAAAACACGGTAGTTTGTCAGTCAATAAAACCGCGGATCATAGTAACTACCGATATCACTAACGAACCAGACGACCAGCAATCAATGGTAAGGCTCTTGGCCTATTCAAACAATTTTGATATTGAGGGCTTAATTGGCTCTACGGGTATATGGAAACTCTGCGAACCTGCGACGCATGTTATTCATGAATGTATTGATGCCTATGGCGAGATAAGAGAGAACCTTGTTTTACACGATAAAGAATACCCTACAGAACAATATCTTCATGATATAACTGCTACAGGAAATACCGGGTATGGCATGAGCGCTGTTGGTCATCGTGGTTCGGAAGGTGCCAATATGATTATTGATGCCGTAGATAAAGACGATTCAAGACCTGTTTGGATACTTGTTTGGGGCGGGGCGAATACCGTGGCCCAAGCAATATGGACAGCAAATAAATCGCATAGTGAGGATGATTTCGATAAATTCAAAAAAAAGATAAGAATATACGATCTGGCAGCACAAGATGATGCAGGAGCTTGGATTGCAAAAACGTACCCTGATATATTTTTAGTTCGAAATGTAAAATCATTCAAGGGCATGTCATATAGATTCAATAATGATGAATGGGATCATACACGTGGAGGAGATGAATCTGTTGTAACACCTGAGTGGGTTAAACATAACATTCAACAGGGGCATGGCCCATTGGGACAAATGTACCCAGATGCATTGCATATATGGGAAGGAGATACGCCAACTTTTTTCTATGTAATGCCAAACGGGCTAAACGACCCAGAAAAACAATGGCAGGGAAGCTGGGGAGGAAGATTCGGTAGAGAAAAAGAAAAAAACGTAAATGTAATTGCCGATCAATATGCTGGCGCGTATTGCAAAGGCAGGTGTTGGGTTAACGAAGAGCCTTATCTTGACTATTGGCTTTATGCAGATGCTAAAGATACCTGGAGTTATAATGACACCAGCTACAACAATGTTTGGTGTTCGATTTTTCGTTGGAGAACTGATTATCAGAATGACTTTGCAGCAAGAATGGACTGGTGTGTGAAAGATTACGATAGCGCAAACCACAATCCGATTGCCATAATCAACGAGGATAAGACGAAAAATGTATTGTACATTTCTGCCCGCCCAGGTTCTATTGTAAAAATCAGCGCAAAAGGATCGTATGACCCTGATGGAGATAAACTGAGTTACATGTGGTGGCTTTACAAAGAAGCTGGTACGTATAAAGGTGGTGTAGCCATTAGAAAAGACACTTCAAAAAATCCAGTAGTAACTATCCCAAAAGATGCCCAGGGAAAAACCATTCATGTTGTGTTAACCTTGAAAGACGATGGTTCTCCTCAATTGACAAGCTATCGAAGACTTGTAATAAGCTGTTCTAATGAACTTTAATGTCAAACAATTATGTTAGTTGGTATAATAAAGTGATTAATAAAGATACACAATGAAAATAATATTCAAGAACATATTTTGTTTTAGGCTGAGCATGTTTTTACTGGTTTTAATTGGAATTACATCGTGTAATCAAGGCACAAATAAATTATCTGTAGATTATATCAACCCTTTTATCGGTGCTTCCACATCGATGGAAGAGGGTAAAAGCCTCCATGGTTTGGGTAAAACATTTCCCGGTGCCACAACTCCATTTGGTCTAGTTCAGCTAAGCCCCGATACACGTACTGGGGGAGACAACGCTCCTGGGTATTCATGGCATCATAATACAATTGAGGGCTTTAGTTTTATGCACATGAGCGGAACGGGTTGGTATGGTGAATTTGGCAACTTTCTGGTAATGCCCACAACCGGGAAATTACACACCAATAAAGGTGACGATAAAAGCCCAGAGGCTGGCTATCGTTCTCGTTACTCACACGATGAAGAAGAGGCCAAAGTTGGTTATTACAAGGTGATGCTACAGGATTATGGAATAGATGTAGAATTAACTGCCGCACCCCGAGCCGGAATATTGCGGTTCACCTTTCCTGAACACAAACAATCTCGTATACAAATTGATTTGGCCCGTCGCATTGGTGGCACTTCTACTGAACAGTATTTGAAAGTGGTAGATGAGCACACGATCAGTGGTTGGATGAAATGCCCACCTGAAGGTGGTGGTTGGGGAAACGGAAAAGGAAATGCCGACTACACGGTGTATTTCTATTGTCAGTTCAGCAAACCGATAACAGATTTTGGTATCTGGAGCGCTGATATTCCTGACAATCAGGTGCGAACTAATTTCGAGGTGGCAACAGAAACCTATCAAAAAATGATTAAAGACGCACAAGTATATAAAATGAGGAAAGAGATGAAAGGCAAGCATCTCGGGTTTTATTCTGAATTTTCAACAATTAAAGATGAGCAGGTACTGGTAAAATCAGGTTTATCTTTTGTAAGTGTTGACAACGCAAAAGAAAACCTTGAGCATGATATACCTGACTGGGGTTTTGAAAAGGTTTATAATAATTCGCGTAATCTATGGAACAATACTATCAATCGAATAATAGTCGAGGGAGGCTCTCAAACTGACAAAGAAATATTCTACACAGCCATGTACCACGCCATGATCGATCCCCGCCTCTATTCAGATCAAAACGGAGAATATTTGGGTACGGACGGTAAAATTCATAAAGCAGATAATTTCACGTATCGAACAATTTTTAGTGGGTGGGATGTTTTTAGAAGCCTATTTCCTTTATTTACGATCATTAGACCAGATGTGGTTAACGATGAAATAAATTCGATGCTGCAACTTGCTGAGATCAGCCAACGTGAATATTTGCCCCAATGGGAAATTGTAAATAGTTACTCAGCGTGTATGTTGGGTAATCCGGCAGTTTCTGTAGTTGTTGATGCCTACGAAAAAGGCATTCGAAATTATGATATTGAAAAAGCATTCGCATATAGTTTGAATACAGTCGATAAATTTGGCAATAATGCACTCGGGTACTCACCTGGTTCTCTATCGAAAACTTTAGAATATGCATATTCTGATTGGTGTGTTGGAAAATTTGCCGAATCGCTTGGTCGAGACTCAATATCAGATGTGTACTACCAAAAATCTAAATCGTATAAAAGTGTTTGGGATAGCAACGTAAACTGGTTTCGAACTAGGCTTGAAGATGGTTCATGGATGAAATGGGAAGGGAAAAAAGTACACGGACAGGGATGTATGGAGACCAACCCGTATCAACAAGGGTGGTTTGTTCCACACGATATTGATGGTATGGTAACGCTTATGGGGAAAGATTATTTAATAGAAGAACTCACAACGTTTTTTGATAGTATTCCACCTGATTTTCTGTGGAACGATTATTACAACCATGCCAATGAACCGGTACATCATGTGCCTTTTATATTCAATGAATTAGGATTGCCCCATCTGACACAAAAATGGACACGGGCGATATGTAAAGGAGCTTATGGTACAACCGAATCTTTTGGGTATGTCGGTAATGAAGATGAAGGGCAAATGTCTGCCTGGTATGTGCTTGCGTCTATTGGTTTGCACCCCATTGCCCCAGGAGATAATAAATATCAAATTACTTCGCCTGTTTTTTCAAAAGTGGAGATAACTTTAAATCCCGATTACTATCAAGGGGAGCGTTTTTCCATTATTGCGCATAATAATTCCGAAGAAAACATTTATATTCAATCCATCAAACTAAACGGAGAGGCTCTAAATAGATACTGGATTTCGCATGATGAAATAGTTAATGGGGGCGTACTCGAATTGCAAATGGGAAATAGACCGATCAAAGATTAAACCTTATTAATTTAAACGACCAACAATGAAGAAAAAAATACTTGTGTACTTATCAGCTGTGATGTTAATGGCATCAAGCTGTTCTACAAAACAAAAAAAAGAAGAAAAATCTAGCCCGGTAGGGGTAGAATTTCAAAAAGAAACCCTCAAACGACTTGGCACACGAGGTGATAACTGGTGTATCACTTGGGCGAAAGACGGGTCGCAAATTGTATCTATGGATGATGGAAATTGGCTTGATCTTCCCAATGCCGATTATCACAACCATTTATATAGATTGGTGGGTGGGGCCACTGATTTTAAACGAGAAGATATTCTCAATTACCCAGACTTTAGTGGAGAGCAAGGTAGTTGGTTCGGTTATGGTATCGTTTCGGTAGACGATGACATTTATTCGGTCGTTTCAAAAACACCAGGTACTAGCTGGTCGGGGCCGTTTACAGGAATTAAACTATTAAAGTCATCGGACAACGGAGAATCATGGTTCCGTGTGGGTCGAAAGGGAAATGAATTGTCGCTCAGTGCCCAAGACAGTATGCGAAATGTTGTAAATCATGATGAGATGTTTTTTCTGGAAGAATTTGGTCTTCCGCATCAAGAGCAAATGGCCTATCCGTTTTCATTTGTTGATTTTGTTCAAAATGGGCAAAACAATTCAGCCGCCAAAGACGGTTATGTCTATATCTATTCCCCAGAAGGTGCCCATGCACATAAGTTGGCTTTAGCTAGAGTGGCCAAAGAAAAAATAGGTGTTAGAAGTGAGTGGCACTATTTTACAAAGTACGATGAAAATGACCAGCCAGTTTGGTCAAGCGATATCAATGAGCGTGGCTATGTGGATCAATACCCAGATAAAAATGCAGAAAATCAATATTTCGGTTGGTATTCTTGGATTCCATCCGTGGTCTGGAACGAAGGTCTTGGGCTGTATATAATGGTTAATGGAGGTACGTATGCGGGGTATGGCATGACCGATTCAGATACCGATTACTACGATGGGTGGATGCATACAGAGAGCGGCAGTCTTGGTTTTTGGTATTCTGAAAACCCCTATGGCCCATGGAAGCAGTTTTTTTACACCGATAAGTGGATCGTTGACAATGCAGAAAACAGAACCTACCAACCAAAATTATCACCAAAATGGATCAGCGAAGATGGTACCGAAATGATTTTAATCTGGTCTGATGCCATGAAAAACGCCAAAGGACACTCACATGCAGATAACTACCTTTGGAACCAGATGAAAATAAACATACGCTTAAAATAAAACAAACCAAACTGAATCTAAAAAATGCAAAAACTAAGATTATGAATATAAAGAGTATTTTTTACGCATTGATTTTTTCACTCCTATTTTATGGCTGTGCTACGAAGCAAAAGAAAGAAGTTATTAAAGTGCCAGTAAACGTAGAACTAAGAACCGAAACATTAAAAAGAATAGGTAAACGGGGCGATAACTGGTGCACCACTTGGGCAAAAGATGGTTCTCAGATTACTTCAATGTGCGATGGAAATTGGCTTGATTTTGATCTTCCATATTTTGAGATGCACAATCACTTGTTTAGGATCACCGGTGGTCCAGATGATTTTGAGCGGCGAGACCTTCCCAATTATCCAAATTTTAGCGGTGAGCAAGGTAGTTGGTTTGGATATGGAATTATAGCGATTGATGAGATTATTTATTCGGCAATCTCAAAAACACCTGGCACAAGATGGTCTGGCCCTTTTACCGGGGTTAAATTATTAAAGTCTGCAGATAACGGAGATTCATGGTACCGTGTAGATAGAGAGGGAAATGAAATATTGTTAACTGTAAAAGACAGCATGAGAAATGTGGTAAACCAAGATGAGATGTTTTCTTTAGAAGAATTTGGTATACCTCACCAAGAGCAAATAGCATATCCTTTTTCCTTTTTTGATTTTGTGCAAAATGGGCAAAATAATTCTTCCTCTAAAGATGACTTTATTTATATGTATTCTCCAGAAAGTGCCCAGGCCCATCAATTGAATTTGGCAAGAGTGCATAAAGATAAATTGGGCATACGAAGTGAATGGCAGTATTTTACTAAATACACCGATGACAATCAACCTGTATGGTCAAATAAGATCAGCGATCGGGGGTATGTTCATGAGTTCCCTGTCAAAAGTTCTAAGGGGCATTATTTTGGTTGGTATTCATGGCTTCCTTCTGTTGTCTGGAACGAGGGCCTCGGACTTTATATCATGGTCAATGGAGGCACCTATGCCGGGTATGGAATGACAGATTCTGACAAAGACTACTACGATGCGTGGATGCATACGAAAACCGGCAGTTTGGGGTTTTGGTATTCAGAAAAACCCTATGGCCCCTGGAAGCAATTTTTCTATACGGATTACTGGACAGTAGATGATGAAAAAACCTTGACGTATCAGCCAAAATTATCACCAAAATGGATCAGTGAAGATGGCACAGAAATGATTTTGATCTGGTCTGATGCCATGAAAAATAAAGAAGGACAGTCACATTTGTTAAATTACAAATGGAACCAGATGAAAATAAAAATCGTTCTTTAGAAAGAGTTATGCAATCTATGAACAAACGCTACCAAATTCCTTTTCTGCTGATGGCATTGCTTTCTCTTGTAATATGCCAAAACCAGATTTTGGCCCAAAATCTAAAAGTAAGCGATAACAATCGTTTTCTTGTACAAGAAGATGGTACTCCATTTTTTTGGCTTGGTGATACGGCATGGCAATTGTTGAATGTTTTAGATAAAAAAGAATCAGAACATTATCTCAGAAACAGGGCAAGTAAAGGGTTCAATGTTGTTCAATGTGTATTGCCGGGTTTGATGGGGTTGAACGAAGCCAATCATGAAGGGGAACGGATCTTCGAAAACTTGGATCCTACCAAAACCAATGAAAAGTATTTCGAGCATATAGATTGGGTACTTGACAAAGCCGATGCCCTTGGGGTCAATTTGGCCCTACTTCCGCTTTGGGGGCGACAAATTCAAGAAGAGCATCCAACGATAAAAAACAAAAAAATATTCAATGTGAAATCGGCATTCACCTATGGGGCGTTTTTGGGCAAACGTTACAAAAATAAAACAAACATAGTATGGGTATTGGGGGGCGATGCAACACCTGAAGGGTATGAACAAGAATGGCAAAGTCTGGCAAAAGGAATTAAAGCAGGTGGTAGCGAGCATTTGATGACCTATCATAATTATGGAGAAAAGAGTTCATCTGAATACTGGCATACTGCCGATTGGTTGGATTTTAATATGATTCAGTCGGGCCATCAAAGAGCGTTTTATGACAATTATAGAATGATAAAGGATGATTATGGGCGAAGCCCAGCAAAACCGGTTTTAGAGGGTGAACCAATTTATGAAGGAATATATATCGGATTTGCAACGCAAAATGGCAGGGCCAAAGACCATCATGTTCGAGTAGTGGCCTATTGGAGCATATTTTCAGGAGCCTTTGGTTTTACGTACGGGCATAATAGCATCTGGCAAATGTATGACACTGATAGAGAACCAATGTTCGGGGTCGGCCTGACTTGGAAAGAAGCTATGGATACCCCTGGAAGTTATCAAATGCGGTATTTGAAAAACCTTATGCTTTCAAGACCCTTTCTTTCACGTATTCCCGATCAGTCGCTTGCAGAGCCAGAAGTCTCACATGGTGTAGATCATTTGCAAATCACTCGTGATGGCACTCTAGGAAAAAAAGATGCTACCTATATTATGGTTTATTTTCCTTTTATGACCCATAAATACAAGATAAAGACCGATGTGATCACATCATCAAAGTTGTGTGTTTGGTGGTACGATCCAAGAACGGGAACATCGTTTCCACCTACTGAAATAGACAATTCGGGCGTTTTCCAAATTCCGTGGGGAAGCAATGTAAATACTGATAATAGTGGTCCAGATTGGGTATTGGTAATTGATGATAGTTCAAAAAACTATTCGCCACCGTTAAAACCGCCAAGTTTTATTAAAAAGGAATAGGTGATTAGTGTTCTTATGGCATATCAAAATCTGTTATATTAGGAATTATAGACAAATAATCGTGCAAAAACATCCTGTATATACAAGTTGTTTCTGTATATTTGTTTTAAATGTCAGGGTTTTTTAATCCAAAAGAATTTCCCTAC
Source organism: uncultured Maribacter sp. (assembly GCA_964515285.1). Taxonomy (GTDB): domain Bacteria; phylum Bacteroidota; class Bacteroidia; order Flavobacteriales; family Flavobacteriaceae; genus Maribacter_C. Next base: position 93,237 of record CAZEUV010000001.1, read on the forward strand.
CCCGAGTACTCGGGATGCCTCGGGGTTTCCGATTTACCTCTCCTTTGGAGAGGTCGGAACTGCTTTTTGGCAGTTACGGGTGAGGTAAAACACTATCCCGAAATTTCGGGAGGCGAAATACCTCTATGTCTCTTCCCACCCCTGCCCGTGCCGTTCAGGCAGGCGTGCCGGTCGGTCGGGTCTCGAGGATAGTCAGTTTCAAGAATTTTTTTATTAATATAGAAATTGAATGGAAAGTAACTTAAGAGATGATATTGGTTTTCCCCAATCAAATTCTTTTGGGCAGCAACCAATCGGTCATTGGTCTTCTGATAACCTAGGCTTGCCGGTTTTTAAGTATACAGGTAAAATTCCATACCAAATCAATGCCTCGGATGGTGAGAAAATCACATACCCTAAAGACCCTTGGTTTTTAATAGGGAATTATGGTGTTACAAGTTTTATACATACTTCTGGAGTATTTGATTTTTATACCTTACGAAGAGCTTGGGGACGATTGAATGTTGCTACGGAAAAATGCCCTAGCAGTCAAGCAACGATTAAAATCAATAAAAAAGCGTATCGACTTTCAGGATTGAATTCATCTATAGCATGCAATTCGGAAAAAGAATTCGGGAGTGGTTTTGCAAGTTTCAATATGAATATTGATGGCGAAATACAATGCGAACGTACTATTGCTACTTCGCCTTCTAAAAAGATAGATTCTGGTGAGTCGGCATTGTTGATAACCGTTAAGTTGACAAATACGGGAAATGAAGCTAAAGAAATTCTGTATACCGAATCTGTTTTGGCAAACTATCAAATGATCCATGAAAAAAGGATTTCCTATATCGCCATTCCTAGGGTTAACGAGAATTATACAGCTGCTTCATTTGAACCACATACTGATAAATCGATTAAAAAACCAACCAAAGAAGAAGCCTCTACGTATGATTTTTATCCACCGACTTTATTTATAAAGGGGCAAAATGAAGTACAGTACACCGTTACAAACGAAAATAATCACACCAACCTTTCTGCATTATATAAATTCAAATTAAATCAAAGAGAAAGCAAAACAATTTCATTTGTTATTGGTTTTAAATATGATAGTGAAAGCATTGATGCGATTTCAAACGCTCTTTTTAGTAAAGGAAAAGATGATGCAAAATTTAGAAAGGCTTGGAAAAATAAATTACCTGATTTTTCATATCAAAAAGATAAAGTAATCCAAAGAGAACAATATTGGAATGCTTATGTGTTGGAAGCTTCAGCAAAATACAATGATTATTTTGAGGAGACATTTATCCCCCAGGGTATGACCTACGATTATATTTGGGGTTTAAATGCAGTAGCTCGAGATCACTTACATTATTCATTGCCTGCCAATTATTTTAATCCTGAATTATCGAAATCCATCATTCGTTTTGTGTTAAAAGAAATGAATCCGAATGGTTATTTTCATTATAATGTAAATGGCTATGGTTATGCCGTTCCTAATTTATGGAATCCGAGTGATTTGCAATTGCATGTCTTTTGGGCTATAGCCGAATATCTTGAAAAGACTGGTGATTCTAGCTTTTTAAAAGAGGAAACCGTCTATTACCCCAAACGAATTAACTATTCAGGTTCTGTACTTGAAAAATTGACCGTTGCTTTTAACTATTTAAACGATGAAATTGGTGTTGGTTCTCACGGATTGGTAAAAATGTTAAATGCCGATTGGAACGATCAAATATGGAATGAACAACCCATTACCATCTATTACCCAACTGCAGAATCGCATTACAACGCCTCTATGGCAATTGTAGTATTGAGACAATTGCTTGATGAATTGAAAAAAGCAAGTAATGATCCTCAATTGACCAATGAAAAATTGGCAATCGATACTTTAGTTGAAAGGATGAGTATCTATAGAGAACAGCAACTAAAATCATATATTAAAGATTTAGGTGATAGGGATTTTGCCAAAAGAGCCTATTATAATGAAACCCTTTCTATGGGTGATGAGCATATGCATATTGAATCGCAATTATATACGTTGATGATCGATGAAATTCCATTAGAACAACGGCAACGAATTGTCAAGCAGGCAGAAATTAGACTGATGCATAATGAAGTGCTGGGTGTACGGACTTCAGAAACGAAGTTGAATGATACTTTTAAAGCAGGAACCCATGAAAATGGGGGTATTTGGCAATATGTTCAAGGAATGTATGCCTTGGGGGTATTACATGTAGATGTAAACACAGCAGATCAAGTTATTAAAAATATGAGTTTTGCCAATTTCGCAAAAAACTATCCAGAATATTGGCCAGGTCAATGGACAGGAGGCGATTGTGTGAATTCGAGTTTGGCAGAACATTCAGGTTTAGTATCCAATAACGGTAGTGATTATATGAATTTCCCAACCTATTGCGCACATATTCATTCTTGGCCATTATTGTATCAGTTCAAGAAAAAAGAATGGTTGGAAGTTCATAAAGAAGAACTCGATTAGTATAAACTTTACACCAATTTATATGACCAAGGAAAAACAAGTTACCATTAAAATAGCTCTAATAGTAGCTATGGGAGGTTTTTTGATGGGTTTTGATGCCTCTGTAATATCGGGAGCAATCAAATTTATCGAACCTGAATTTCAATTGACCAAGCTAGAGTTAGGATGGGCTGTGAGTTCTTTAAGTCTTACAGCCACGTTGGCCATGATGACGGCTGGCCCTTTGAGTGATAAATTCGGTCGGAAACGTTTGCTTAAATATACCGCTATTATTTTTGCGATATCAGCTATTGGTTCGGCTTTGGCCCCAACCTTTTTAATTTTTGTAATTGCTAGAATGCTTGGCGGATTAGGTGTTGGTGCATCATTGATTTTAGCTCCTATTTATATTGCGGAAATTTCTCCCGCAAAAATTAGAGGTCAAATGGTGTCTTTTAATCAGTTAAATATTGTTTTGGGAATATCAGTAGCATTTTTTACAAATTACCTTATCCTAAAATTCGGGCAGTCGGATGCGAGCTGGGCACAATCATTGAATTTAGGACAATGGAATTGGCGTTGGATGTTAGGGCTAGAAATACTACCTGCAATTTTGTATTATGTGGCATTGTTTGTTGTTCCTGAAAGCCCTAGGTGGTTAGCAATGCAGGGCAGAACCGATGAAGCATTAGAGATTATGAAGAAAGTAACCAATGAAGAAGATGCAAAAGAACAGCTGCAAGCAGTACAGAAGAGTATGGCAGGTGATGCTGAAAAAGAGAAAGTATCTGTAAAAGAATTGTTTAAACCAGCGATGAAACTGGTCTTGACTATCGGAATCGGACTAGCGATATTACAGCAAATTACAGGAATGAACGCTGTTTTATTTTACGCACCTATGATTTTTGAACAATCTGGTATTGGTACAGATGCCGCATTTATTCAAGCAATTCTTGTAGGGCTTACAAATTTAGTATTTACAATAGTAGCGATTCTATTAATCGATAAACTCGGTAGAAAACCATTACTTACTTTTGGTTTGGCAGGTATGACCATTGCCATGTTGGTTTTAGCATTTGGGTTCAATTCAGCTACATACACCTTGTCTAAAGATTCTGCGAAAGGACTTCCAACTGAAATAAATAAATCACAATTGGATCCTCTCATTGGTCAAACGTTTGATGATGAATTAACGTATAAAGCTGCTTTAACAAAAGTGATGGGGAAAAATACTTTTAAAGAACATGAATCAAGTCTGATAACTGCTGCTGCTAGTATCAATTCATCACTCATTTTACTGGGTATTTTGCTGTTTGTAGCATCTTTTGCAGTATCTATCGGGCCAATTATGTGGGTGATGTTCTCTGAATTATTTCCAAATAGAATTAGAGGTATAGCCATTTCATTTGTAGGATTGATCAGTTCTGCCATTAGCTTTGGCATACAATTTATTTTCCCTTGGGAACTAGCCAATTTAGGAAACACGATGACTTTTTTGATTTTCGGAATTTTTGCCGCTTTAGGCTTTGTATTTATAGTATGGAAAGTTCCAGAAACCAAAGGCAAGTCTTTAGAAGAAATAGAAGCATTGTTGGTAAAATAAACCTACAGAGTTTTTGATGAAAAAAGAGAATAAGAATAGTGTCATGAGAACAATTATAAAGAACAATGCATTAAAGAAGTTTTTTTTCTTTGTGTTAATGAGCAGTTCGTTCATCGGTTGTAAACAAACGGGAACAGAAAAAAATAAAGTTGCTGATACTATAGAAAAGAAAAAACCGAACATTCTTTTTATATCGGTCGATGATTTGAACAAAACTTTGGGCTATTACGGCAATACCCAAATAAAATCGCCTCAAATAGATAAATTGGCAAGTCAAGGCACGGCATTTATCAACAATCATTGTCAGCAAGCCTTATGTGGTCCGTCTCGGGCAAGTATTTTGTCAGGTCTGCGTCCAGATAATGGTAAAATATGGGAGTTGTTCACTCAAGTGCGTGAGGTGAACCCTTCTATGGTATCCTTACCAGAGTATTTGCGAAAATTCGGCTATGAAACTTCGGGTAGCGGTAAAGTTTATGATGGCAGCACCGTTGATGATAAAAGAGACAGTCTCTCATGGAGCATACCGTTTGTAAAGCCTAAAGGAACACGGTGGTTAGAACATGAAGAAATAGAACGTTTTGCAGGAGCAAATAGAGGCGTTAAAAATGTACCTTTTGAAGCACCAGACCGACCTGAATCAGAATTTTTAGATGCCAAAATTGTAGATGAAGGTCTAAAATTATTGGATACTATGGCTAAAGGCGATAAGCCCTTTTTTCTTGCCGTTGGCATAAAAAAGCCGCATTTGCCCTTTGTAGCTCCCAAAAAATATTGGGATCTGTACGATAGAGATTCTATTAAGATTGCCAAAGTACAAGATTTTCCTAAAAGTATACCACCCTACCATTTTCAACCTTCATGGGAATTAAGAAGTGGTTATGCACCTATTCCTAAAAAAGACCCATTGCCAGTGGCAATGCAAAAAGAGTTGAAACACGGGTATTATGCCTGTGTGTCACATGCCGACAATCAAGTAGGTAGATTGTTGGATGCTTTAGATGAATTGGGCATTCGAGAAAATACGATTGTTGTACTATGGAGCGACCATGGGTATCATTTGGGTGATCATTTGATGTGGAATAAATTCACAAACCTTGAGCAATCGACTGCGACACCTTTGATTATTTCTGCCCCAGGCTATACCGTAAATAACAAAACAAATTCGCCAACCGAACTGATCGATGTCTTTCCTACACTATGTGATTTAGTGGGCATTGAAATTCCTGAAAACATCGATGGAAAGAGTTTGGTTTCCGTATTGAAAGACGGTAAAGAAAAAGTAAAGAATTTTGCTATGACCCAATACCATAGAACAACAAAAGACGGGGTGAAACTAGAAGGCTATTCCCTGCGAACAGAACGCTATCGCTATACTGAATGGGTTAAAGAGATGTTTAAAAGTACAGATGTAAAGTACAGTAAAGAGAATCTTTATGCATCCGAGTTCTACGATTATGAAACAGATCCGTTAGAAACAGCCAACCTGATAGAAAATGAAGAATACAAACCGGTTATTGATAGCCATAAGGCATATATGACATCTTATTTTAAAGAACAAAATAGATTGACAGATAACAACTAAGAGACTGTTTGGATATTTGTCATTGGAATTTTTATAGATCCTTTTTGATGTAGTTTGAGGCAAAATTTTCAAGGATAGCAGGGCTACCGTTTAAAATTTTAACGAAAAAATGCGCAAAAAGGGACATAAAAAAACATTTGATAAATTTTCAAACAGTCTCTAATAAGCTAGAACATGAATTTCAAATTCAAATCGATCATACTATTTACCTTAGTGGTATTGTTCTCTTGTGCCGATATGGCTGATAAAAAAGAGAAAGATACCCCAAAGACGTACCAATTGGTTTGGGCTGATGAATTTGAAACCAATGGTAGGCTAGATTCATTAAAATGGACGTATGAATATGGGTATATAAGAGAAGGAAAGAGGCAATATTATACTGATAGACTTCAAAATGTCAGAGCGGAAAAAGGGTTTTTGATTCTTGAAGCTCGTAAAGAAAAAATCAAAAATAAAACCCCTTTCTCTATAGAAAGACCTGAAGTTAAATTTGAAAAAGATTCTACCGATTATACATCTGCAAGTATTACAACTACGGGGCTCGCACAATGGAAATATGGTAGAATTGAAATCAAAGCAAAGTTGGCAGGTGGTAGGGGCGTATGGCCAGCAATTTGGATGTTAGGCGAAAATTGGCAGTTAGGCAAAGGAGTGGCATGGCCAAAATGTGGTGAGATCGACATTATGGAACATGTAGGCTTTGAAAAAGATTCTATTTATGCAGTTGTACATACACAAGCGTATAATGGAATGCATAATACGCAACCAAAGGAAAGTGTTTTTATTGATGACCCCTATGATAAATTCCATACCTATACCATTGAATGGACACCAGAAAAAATAGGTTGGTTTTTAGATGAAAAAGAAACATTTATTTATAAGAACGAACATAAAACAGTAGATGAATGGCCTTTTGACCAACCATTTCACCTTAAATTGAATGTTGCCGTAGGTGGAGGCTGGGGAGGACAAAAAGGAATTGATGATAGCATGTTTCCCCAACGTATGATAATTGATTATGTTAGGGTATATCAAAAAAAGTAATGGCAGAAACCTTATAAAACTTATGAACATGAAATACATTGTACCTACGTTCTTAGCACTATTATTATCTGCCCAATGCAGTAAAAATGAAAAAAAAGAACCCGAGGTCAAGGCCGAGTATAAATTGGTCTGGGAGGATGAATTTGATGGTGCTGGAAGTCCCGACACCTCTAAATGGGGGTATGAGAACGGATTTATTAGAAATGAAGAAGAGCAATACTATACAGATAGAACCGAAAATGCCCGGCTAGAAGACGGATTCTTGATTCTTGAAGCACATAAAGAAAAAATAGATAACGAAGCATTTATATCTGAAGACGATCCCAACTGGAAGTTCAATCGCGAGACGGCCGAATACACCTCGGCAAGTCTTACAACAAGAAATATTGCAACATGGAAATATGGTAAGATTGAGGTTAGAGCCAAACTCCCCAAAGGTCTTGGAATGTGGCCGGCGATATGGATGCTCGGCAATAATATAAGTCAAGTAGGTTGGCCATCATGCGGCGAGATTGATATTATGGAGCATGTGGGGTTTGAACCAAATTCGATCCACGGCACGGTACATACCAAAGCCTACAATCACGTCATTCAAACGGCGGTAGGAAAAACAATATCACTTGATGATCCTTACGATGAGTTTCATATCTACTCAATGGAATGGACTGCTGATAAAATAGATATTTTGTTAGATGGAAAAGTGTATATGACATTCAACAATGAACATAAGACGACCGATGAATGGCCTTTTGATCAAAAGTTCTTTATGATACTCAATGTCACCGTAGGAGGAGGCTGGGGAGGGCAACAAGGTATTGATGATAGTATATTCCCGCAACGTATGACCATTGATTATGTTCGCGTATACCAATTAAAGTAACCATTTTAAACAGATAATTTTATGAATAACACACACAAATTGGCTGTATTGGCAAGTCTTATTTTATTAACTGCTTGTGCCGATAAGGCCAATAAAAAAGAAGAAATCATTTCAAAAGCGTATCAATTGGTCTGGGCAGATGAGTTTGATGAAGACGGAAAACCGGATGCTTCAAAATGGACTTACGAAATCGGATTTATTCGTGCGAATGAAAAACAATACTATACAGATAGTTTAAACAATGCAAGAATAGAAAACGGAAATTTGATCATTGAGGGCCGAAAAGAGTGGATTAAAAATAATACACCGCCATTTTTTGAAAGGCCAGACTATGTAGATACAACTGATTCGGCGGCATATACTTCGGCTAGTTTAACAACAAGGGGTATTATAGATTGGCAATATGCCAAAATTGAAATCAAAGCGAAATTACCAAAGGGCAGAGGCACATGGCCAGCATTTTGGATGTTGGGCAGAAACTGGGGCGAAACGGCATGGCCCGAATGTGGTGAGATCGATATTATGGAACATGTAGGATATGATCCTGGAGTGATACATGGCACCATTCATACAAAAGCATACAATCATGTGCTTAAAACACAAAAAGGAAAAACCATAACCATTGACACACCTAATGATGAATTTCATGTGTATGCATTGGAATGGACACCAGAAAAAATCGAATTCCTTTTAGATGGCAAGGTCTATAACAGCATTAAAAATGAACACAAAACAACTGCAGAATGGCCTTTTGACCAAGCTTTTCATCTAAAATTAAATATAGCCATCGGGGGTGGTTGGGGCGGTCAAAAAGGTATTGATGACAACATTTTTCCGCAACAAATGACCGTTGATTATGTTAGGGTTTATCAAATGACGGATACCTCAACAAATAAATAGACATTATATGAAGATGCAAAAATCAATTACAAGAATACTAGTGTTCACCATTCTAATGAACGTGCTGTCTTCGTATTCACAAAAAATTTATAAAGACAGTAAGCAACCCATTGCAAACAGAATAACCGATCTTGTTTGTCAAATGACCGTAGAAGAAAAGGTAGCCCAACTCATGATGTCTAAAAATATCATGTGGGATGAAACAGGAAATGTAAAAACTGAAGTAGCAAGAAAAGAATTAGACAAGGGCATTGGTCTACTATGGTTTGACCAATATCTTGAAGCCGAGCGAATGGTTGAAATATACAATGCCAGCCAGAAATTTTTAGTAGAAGAATCACGTCTTGGTATACCCGCATTTGTCTTTGGTGAAGGTTTGCATGGTGTTTTAGCACCAAAAACGACTATGTTTCCACAAGCCATTGCGATGGCAAGTACTTGGGATACCGAATTAATTGAAGAGGTATATACCGCTATCGCATTAGAAATGCGAACCCGTGGTGCAAATATCGCCTTTACACCAGTTATTGGTTTGGGGCGTGATCCACGTTGGGGTCGAACAGATGAAACATTTGGAGAAGACCCCTATTTGGTTGGTCATATGGGCGTTGCTGCCATTAATGGCCTGCAAGGAAGAAATGCAACTATAATAGACAAAAACCATGTTGCTGCCACTGCCAAACACTTTGTGGCTCATAGTGTTCCTCAAGACGGTACAAATCGATCGCCTGCCCATGTAACAAAACATGCCTTGTACGAACATTTCTTTTTACCCTTTGAAATGGCGGTAAAAAAGGCAGGAGCAAAATCTATTATGGCAACCTATCATGAAATTGACGGTACACCAATTGTGGGTAGCAAACATTTACTTACTGAAGTATTGCGTAATGACTGGGGTTTTGACGGCATGATAACCTCTGATGCAGATGCCATCGATCACATGCATGTATTACATCATATAACAAAGGACAAGGCGGCATCAGCTAAAAAAGCAATTGAAGCCGGTGTCGATTTTGATCTGGCGATTTTTAAAAAAGAGTATTGTTTTCAAAAATTGCCAGCGATGGTCAAGGCCGGTGAAGTAAGTGAAAAAGCACTTGACCGTGCTGTTTCTAAAGTGCTAAAAGTAAAATTCGAACTGGGCTTATTTGAAGATCCCTATATCGACGTAAAACGGGTAAACCAAGTTACACGTAGCCAAAAGCATATTGACCTTGCATTGAAGACTGCTGAAAAAGCTATGATTTTACTTAAAAATGATAACAATTTACTGCCATTGGATATTTCTAAAATTAAAAAATTAGCAGTAATCGGTCCAAATGCAGCAGAGTTGCAATTTGGTTCCTATTCTATGGATGAAAAGTATGGTGTGAGTATTTTAGATGGTCTCAAAGCTTATGCTAAAGGTAAGTTTGAGGTTGATTATGTCGAAGGATGCAGAATCACAAATGAAGTGGGTATGTGGAAACCAGAACGCAATGGTACATTGTCGGACCCAGAAAAAGATAAAGTAGCCATTCAAGAGGCTGTCAAAGTTGTGGAAGCTAGTGATGCAGCTATTGTTGTTGTAGGAGGAAACGAATTTACGGCAAGAGAAACATGGTCAGATAATCATATGGGCGATAGAGATGATTTGAACTTGTTGGGAAGTCAAAATGAAATGGTACAAGAAATTTTAAAAACTGGTAAACCTGTTGTTGTTCTATTGATTAACGGACGACCATTAACAATAAACGAAATTGACGAAAAAGCACCTGCAATTATCGAGTGTTGGTATTTAGGAGAGGAAACGGGTACAGCCGTTGCAAAAACACTTTTTGGTGAAGTAAACCCTGGCGGAAAATTGCCCATAACGTTTCCTCGTTCTGTAGGTCAATTGCCTTATTATTACAATCACCAACCTACAGCTCATTTATATGCGTATGTGTTTGGTAAAAAAGGGCCGTTATATCCTTTCGGATACGGGTTGTCATATACAACTTTTGCATATTCAGACTTAAAAGTTACGCCTGAAAAAGCAACTGCAGATCAAACTATAAAAGTAAGTGTTGACGTAAAAAACACAGGTAAAGTTATTGGTGATGAAGTTGTTCAACTATATATTCGTGATGCTATAAGTAGTGTTATTCGTCCTGTAAAAGAATTAAAAGGCTTCAAGCGCGTTACATTAAAAGCAGACGAAACCAAAACTGTTATATTTGAAATAGGCAGAGAAGAATTACAGTTTTATAATGAAGAAATGAAACGTGTTGTAGAACCCGGTAAATTTATTATTATGGTTGGCGGTAATTCAGTAGATTTGATCGAACGAACGTTGAATATTGAATAGAACATGAAAAAGGGAATATCCCCACTTTTGCCCTATAGCCCTTCTTTTCATCTAGAGGTCTATTAGACCAAAACCATGATTTTCGGGAATGACAATATGTTTTTAGAGCCGCACCTTGGGTGTTGATGCGAAAAGACATCTCTAAAGAAAAAAGATGGTTATAAAATCAGTCCTTTAAATCAATTCCCCAGAGCTGTTCTATTTCTTCCAAAGACTTGCCTTTGGTCTCTTTCATGTTTTTAACCACAAAAAACAATTGCCATAATGCAAAAAAGGTCAGTATGGCAAAAGTTGGCCCTGTATCAAGTTTTTTCAATAAAAAGGGAAAGATCAAAACGACCAATGCATTCAAAACCCATTGTGAGAATACAGGAACCGACATGGCTATGCCCCGTAGTCTATTAGGGAAAATCTCTGATATATAGGTCCAAAAAACAGGTCCTATAAAGGCAGCAAAGAAAATGATATAGATCATTATCAATACCAACACTAAAATGCCTGAAAACTGCCCTAGAAAACCTGCAATGGTCAATCCTAACAAGGCTACTACCATTCCTATCGAACCTATAATGTACATGGGTCTTCTGCCATATTTATCAATAATGAAAATTGACACCCAAGTAGCCAGAAAGTTAACCAACCCCACTCCAAATGTAGCGAGTAACCCGGCATCCATGTCCCAATTGGCAGTGGCCAATATTTTTGGCGCATAATCTATAATGGTATTGATGCCCGATAGTTGCAAGAATACGGCCATCATAAAACCTACATACATCACTTTTCTCAAAGAAGGATCAAGTAACATTTTATAGCTAGATTTTTTGCCAATATCAATAGTTTCCATGCTTGCTAGTTCCTTTTTAGCCAAAGATTTTCCATTGATTTTTTCCAACACCACTAAGGCTTGTTCTTTCTTTCCTTTTAGATAAAGAAACCTAGGTGAGTTGGGTATAAAAAACAACAACACAAGAAATAGTATGGACGGGAAAATACCCGTTGCGAACATCCATCGCCAATTATCCGGACCTATATCATGTAACTTGTAGTTGATAAGATATGAGGCTAAAATACCTGTTACGATAAACAATTGATACATAGAGATTAAACTTCCTCTGTACTTTGCCGGTGCTATTTCAGAGATGTACATGGGTGTTACCGCTGAAACGGCTCCAACGGCCAATCCGCCTACAATTCGGGCCAACACCAATGAGGTTAGCCCTTCTGCCAGTCCTGACCATAAAGAGGTTAATGCAAAAACAATGGCTACAACAACCAATATTTTTTTCCTTCCCCAACGATCCGTTAGTTTTCCTGTAGCGGCAGCTCCTGCAATAGCACCAAATAATAAAGAACTATACGCCCAGCCTTCTTGAATGCTACTCAATTGAAAAGCTTCAGTGAAAAATGGCCCAGCCCCGGCAATGATACCTACATCAAAACCGAATAACAGTCCGCCCAAAGCTGCTACGAAGCTAATAAAAATGGTGTATTTCATGTTTATTTGCTCCATAATAACTTGGTTTTTAAATTTTGAAAAAAGAATACAACCCTTGAGGATTATCAAAAAACAATCTTTGAAAATGACTTTCCAAGCCTTTTGATTTTAAAAATTCAGGTATTGTATCGATTAAATACTTCAAGCCCGGTTTGCCACCATAACTTTTCCAATAGGCATTTTTGGCCATATCCATTCCGAGTGTAATTTGATTGGGATATTCGTTTAGTAACTCTTCAAGAAAGTACAGTGTCCAGTTTTTGTCCTCTTTTCTCCAACGAAAGGCACTATCGTACTCTATTTTTACACCTAGATCTAATACGCTCTTTTGATAGTCAAGATTCTTATTTCTATCCACATGAGAGAGTACAACATGCTCTAAGTTAGCGCCTAATTTTTCAAAAAGTTGTGCTTGTTGCACAGCTTGGTTTCCAAAATTGGTATGGGTCAAAATCGGAGCACCAGTTGCCAAATGTGTATTCACCACAGCGTGAAAAATTTTTTCTTGGTGTTTGGTGATGGATTCGTTTCCCGTTGCCAATTTGATAAGACCTGCTTTGTGTTGCGTTCTGTTTATCAAGGGGGCCGAATAATCGAATGTATCGATTCCTACTTCAATATCAGCAATAAAAAGTTCTGTGAGTTGATCTTCTGTATACTCATATCTCCAATGATTTTTTGGGTAATAGATTTCTAAATGAATACCTGTAGGAACAACAATATTGACCTTGCTTTTTTGACTGACTTCTGCTGATAATAATGGGTTTCTTCCACAATTGGCAGGCATAGTATCAACAACTGTTCTACCACTGGCCGAATAAAAATTTTGGAGTTCTTCGGTGATCTTTTGACTATCGTTCAATAAAAATTCAGGATGCCCTGCCGTAACATAACAATCGTCAATAATAATATGCTCGTGCGAATAGGTCAACCCCATTTCAGATGGCAGTTTATCTCCTAAAATGGTTCTGAAAAAAGGTTTATTCATTTTGTTTTTCTTGCCGCTAATACGCGAATAATACTATTTATTATTTCTCCATCCATTACGTGAAATATCCGCCACTTTATCTGGTTGTTCTAATATTACTCTTTGCTGTATTAAAGTATCTTGTAATGTATTGATATCAATATTGTTTGCTTCGCAATCCGTATCTAATGATTGTATGGCGGCAAAGCCTGCTGCTTGCCCCATACTCATGGTTTGCGCCATAGACCTACACGAAGCATGAGCGTCATGTGTGGCAGAAAAACAACGACCTGCAACCCAAACATTCTTACTGTCTTTGGGAACTAGTGCTCCATACGGCACACCATAAGTGCCGCCGTCGGGTACATATTGCCAGAAGGTTTCTGACTTGCCATCGGCTGATTTTCGGTGATCTTCAATGGGTGCTCCACATAAAAATATTTGATTCTTAAATTGTTTGGCCGTCATACAGTCTTCCTTGGTCAACCTGTATTCTCCATAAACACGACGCGTTTCCCGAACGCCAATTTGATTGGATAGACCGATGATTTTAGAATCTTGATAGCCAGGAATTTCAGCTCTAAAAAAATCTTCAAAAATAAAAGACTGTCGCCGCCCTTCAATTTCCGCCTTGGTGATGCCTTCTGGGTCTAACGGATCAAAATCAACCACTTTAACAGCTACAGTTGAGATACATTTTGGCTGGCACATTTCGTGTGCCGAACCTTCTTTTCTTGGTAAGGGATGTTTGCCCGAATCATACGCATCACCCATTTTTTGCTTGAGCATTTTTTTACCTCCTGCTGCTTCAAATTCAGCCAAATCTACATTTGCCATTCTAAAGGTAGTGGTCATACTTTGGGCAGCTACTTTATCTCCTGCTTTTTCATAAGCAATATCTGCCAAATGGCAATAGTCAGCATCGCCGGAGGCATCAATGATTCGTTTTGCCGTAATGGAGAAAAAGCCAATTCCTTTATGGAACATAATACAAGTTGATTGCTCACCTTTATTTTCCACTCCGACCAAGGTGGAATGATATAGTGTGTGAATATCGTTACTTATCAATAAGTTATCCCAAACTTCTTTTAATTTTTCAGGATTGTAGTTTACACCTGTTCCCGCTCCGTACGTATTTGGGCGTAAAAAGATATTGCCAGATTTATGCAATTCGTTTACCACTAGATCTGGTAAGCCCCCAATAATTTTTTTGGGTGTTTCAGACGGTGTGAAGAAACCATAAAATGTGTCGAGCATTTGTGTCGAGCTCCCACCAGGAAAACCATAACGCTCCACAATGGTAACTTTGTATTTACCTTGACTAGATGCTATGGCCGCCATAGCACCAGCACTACCACTACCTATGACGAGGATATCGGTTTGAAATGATTTTGCTATCGAGGTTTGAAATTTCATTTGTTGTTAGTGCTTTATTTTTATTAGCGCATTAGCGGCTATCTTTCCCTACGTTTTCATACAGTTTTGCCATCAAATGCGCATGCTCATCATAGGCACCTTCAAATAGTTCAACGGCGCGTTCATCGCCTATGATCTTACCACTACTCAGTACTTTAGGTATTTTTCCGTTTTGTACCAAAATATTGGCAATCTCTGCTTTTAAGGTATTGATAAGCAATACACCTCCTAATGTTGAACCAGGTGCAACTGGGGTGTCCAATCCATCTATTTTTATCATGGCATCTCCTAAAGGAGCTCCTGTATCCAATACATAATCAGCGAAATCGGTCAATTTTTTACCATCTTTCCGTTTTGATGTACTCCCTTCTAAATGTAGACTGCTCACCAATGCTACAACTTTTACATTCAATTTTTGAAGTTCTTCGGCCATTTCTATGGGCACGACATTACATCCACTTGATGAAATAATCAAAGCGGTGTCTTGTGCTTTAATATCAAAATTTCGGAGGATTCTTCCAGCAAATTTGGGTACGTTTTCTAAAAACATGGCTTGTCGTTGCCCGTTAGATCCAACAACTAGGTTGTGATTAGATAACGAAAGTTCTACAATTGGATTAAAGCCCGGAAAAGAACCATATCTGGGCCACATTTCCTCTACCATGATCCTACTGTGTCCTGATCCGAAAAGGTGCACCATGCGTCCCTTTAAGATAGATTGGGCGAATAATTGAGCCACTTCCTGTATGATAGGCTCTTGTTTTTCCACTACTGAAATAATTTCCTTTCCTTTTTGTAAATATTGCTTTGTATAACTCATGGTGTCTTTTGACTGTTTCCGTTTTCGTAAAAATGTGGTTTGATTAATATTGCCCTTCGCTAATGGCCCATCCGCCATCAACGGCCAGCACCTGCCCAGTGATAAAGTTTGATGAAGGGGATAGAAACATTAGAACGGCATTATTGATGTCTTCTGATTTTCCCGGACGCCCACCATCCAATGGTTGTTTGGTTTTAAGGAAGGATCGAATCTCATCATCTTCCACCGCTCTTTTCGCCATGGGTGTTGCAAAAAGGCTAGGGGCGACTACGTTGACACATATTTTATCGGATGCATAGTAGGATGCTATCGATTTTGAGAAACCGATTATGGCCGACTTTGCCGCAGCATAAGCATGGGTGACAAAGTATTTTGGCGAGGGCGAATAGCCCAAGACAGAACCCATGTTCAAAATGACCCCGGGCTTTTTGTTCTCAAGAAAATAATTTACCATGGCCCGGTTTGAAAGCATCATTGAAGTAAGATTGAGTTCAAAGGTTTTATTCCACCCATCAAGGGTCATCTCATGTAATGGCCCATCACCGAATCTTCTTCCACTACCGCCAGCTACATGAAAAAGCCCGGTTATAGCACCAAATTTATCATGTGCCATTTTAATCGCTTGTTCAATGGTGTTTGGGTCGGTAGCGTCTCCACTTAGTACCAAACAATCTGAGTTCAATTGTTGTTTTGCATTTTCACAGCTATCGGTATTTCTACCAATGACCAATACTTTGGCTCCTTTTTCCTGCAAGGCCAGCGCAGAGGCAAGTCCCATACCAGCAGTGCCTCCCATGATAATATATGCCGTATTTTTAAATTCCATTTTGATATTTTTTAATAGTGGTACCTGTCATTACTTATGTGGCCCACGGGCGATCTCCCTTTTTAAATGGGATGCATTCTTCGTATTTTCCCGGTACGGGCAAGTAGCGCATTGCTTGGGTAGCCCCTATTTCAGAAGTGAAATACCCTGAAATTGTGAGGTTCTTGAATTGATCGAAATAATGTGGCAAAGGTTCTTCCGTGCCTTCCTGTTCTATATTAAAAGCTGTTGCCTCGATC
>CAZEUV010000002.1:0-6406 GCA_964515285.1 uncultured Maribacter sp.
CTATGAATGATGAAACCAGTAATTTACACGCAAAAATAAAATGGAACGAAAAGGCTGTGGGCTCACAGCGTTCCAGCGCCCCGAAAGGCACTGAAAAGTACTTTGAGGACATTAAAAAGTACCGATATGGTTATGAAACACCATTTTTACCACGATTACTACTTCAAAATGTTCAAGGCAAAGAAATACTAGAGATAGGTGTTGGGCATGGTATAGATGCTACTGAAATGGTAAAGAACGGTGGAAAATACACAGGACTTGATATTACCGAAAACCATATTGATCTGACCAAGAAAAATTTTAAGCTACAAGGTCTTCAATATGAGCAGATTATCATAGGAGATCTTCAGACAGTTAATCTAGAAAAGGATTTCGATATTATCTATAGCTTTGGCGTACTTCATCATATCTCCCATGAAAAAAAATATCTCAAGAAGCTTCGGACCATAATAAAAGAAGACGGTGAATTGCGAATAGCGGTTTACGCCAAACACAGTTTTTTTAATTACTATATGTATCTAACGTGGATAATTAAGAATCGGCGCAAGGTTCCGTTTAATTCTTGGCAAGGCTATGTCAGTGATGGGGCATCCTTTGAACACCCGATTACGATTAAAATACGCTCCAAACAAGAGATTTTACAACTGTATACCTCTTGTGGCTTTAAAGTCAAAAAGTATTACAAACGAGGTTTTGTACAGAAATATTTACCCATTTTCGGTCGATTCTTACGTCCTGATGGCAAAACCCTAAATTTCTTCGGGTCTATTTTAGGGTGGTATCATATATTTATTTTTGAGCCTAGCGAACGATAACAAACTCTGAATTGGTAATTTAGCGCATCAAAGGTAATTAGTTCAATCAGGTTCTCTCTACGATAAATTCTATGTGCGGAATTTCAGGAATAATTGCATACAATACTATACACCAAAAAGACGAAGCGGTTTTGGTGAATATGAGGAATGCCATCATACACAGAGGCCCTGACCACCAAGGCCTGTGGAAGGATGGTTCTGTTGTTTTTGGCCACAACAGGCTATCGATCATAGATCTATCAGATCAGGCGAACCAACCCATGGTTTCGGCTGATGAGGATGTGATCATTTGCTTTAACGGCGAAATCTACAATCATGCAGAAATAAAGGAAGAACTTGTAGGTTCACAAAAATTCAGTACAGATCATTCAGATACAGAGGTAATCATTAATGCCTATAAAGAATGGGGGCTCGAAAAAGCCTTGGAAAAATTTAAAGGCATGTTCGCTTTTGCACTTTACGATATAAAAAAGCGAACCACCTATTTAGTTAGAGACAGAATGGGTAAAAAACCCCTTTATTTTTCACAAGTAGACGATAAGCTATTTTTCTCTTCTGAGATCAAAGCGCTTTTAGAGTGCGAAGACATTGATAAAACCATAAATGAAGAGTCCATTTACCACTATTTGTCTTTTTTGACGGTTAATGCCCCAAACACTTTTTACACCCATATTTCTAAACTGGAGGCGGGTACTTATTTGACCTATTCAAAAGAAGGCCTATCAAAAAAAACATACTGGAACGTTGCCGATGCCATTAATGTACATAGTAACGATTCGTATGAAACCGCCTTGGATACCATCAAAGAAAAGTTGATGACTTCTATGAAATATAGAAACGTATCTGATGTGCCAATTGCCGTGGCATTGAGTGGCGGTGTAGATAGTTCGTTGAATCTTTTGTTCAGCTCTAAAAACAACCCGAACATCAACGCCATTAATTTAGAATATGAAACACGGCATGAGTTCAACGAATCAGAAAACGCCAAAAGGTTTTCAGAAGAACTGAAGGTCGAGTATACACAGTTAGAGATCAACCAAGATAAATTCGAATCTGAACTATTGGCTTTGTGCGACATACAAAGAGACATGCCCTTTGGGGATCCTAATTCGGTTTTGTTGTATTACATATCAAAAGAAGCACGAAAAAACAAGTCAAAAATACTCTTGGTGGGTGAAGGAGGCGATGAATTGGGCGGATATCCTGTGTATAAGAACATACTAAAAGAATATCGATTTTTACAAAAGACCCCGGTGTTTTTAAGACCCTTGTTGAAATACGTGCCCTTAAAAAAACGTTTTGACTTTTTCTATAAGGGCAAGATCGTATCAAGAAGACAGGTACATGGATTTACAGAATATGAAAAGAAAAAATTCTGGAAAGGCGAATCCTATAATTCGTATAAGATCCTTTATGATTTGATGCAAGAGATCAAAGGGGGTGATTTTTTAAGAAAGGTCTTGAACATTGAATATAAACTCAGATTGCCCGAACTGATTTTAGCTAGGGTAGATTACCCCACAATGGCGGCAAGTGTAGAGGCCAGATCACCTTATATGGACTATCAACTTATTGAATACTGCGCCAGTCTACCCTATGATTTGAAAATGAAAAACGGGGCTAAATCAATGATAAAGGATGTGGCAAAAGAGTTTTTGCCCGACTATATCACCAATGGTCGCAAAGTAGGGTTCGGCATGTTGTTACACCCATTTTTAACGGGATCTTTGCCAACAATGTTTCGTAAAGAAATTGTTGAGGTTGAAGATGCTCCTGTTAAAAAATACATTGAGGAATCTTTCCTAAAAAAACTTATCAGTAAAGATATAGACCCCAAAATAGGCTATCGCCTTTGGATTATATATTCGTTGAACAGGTGGTTGTTGTTGAACAAATAGAAATTATGCAGAAAAAAATCCTTTTTTTTATTTCGCATCAACCCAACCCAAGGTTTGTAAAGCAAATCAACTTTTTGGCTAAAACCAATAAGGTTTCCTTGGCCTACTTTCAAAGAAAGACCTTGGCCAATTTAGATACTTCAATAAACGTAGAGGTTGTCAGCTACAATTTCGGTGAAATACCCAACGCCTCAAGTCCGTTTAAACGTATCTGGACATACATAAAAACCATAGGGCGTATTAAAAAATTAATCACTACCTCGTCTTATGATATTGTTTTGGTCAATAATCTAGATGTGTTGTTGCTTTATGTTTTTTCGATTTTTACATTCTTCGGAAGAAAAAACAAGACAAAGGTTGCCATTGAGATCTCAGACCTTCGCGGTTATGTATTCGGCACCGGTTTTATGGCCAAAAAGATGAGAGGTCTAGAAAAACGGCTTTATAAAAAGTATATCGACAAACTTATAGTGACCTCAAAAAAATACTACACCTACCATTTTGAAAAGTTCTTTACTAAAGACGTCTTTGTGTTGGAGAACAAATTGCTATCCCAAGAAATAAAAAAAACAGAAACACAAGGCGGCCCGAAGACAGAAAAAACCATTATAGGTATCGTAGGTCTGTTATTGCGAAAAGACGAATATGTTCAACTTTTTGAGACCTATAAAGACGATACCGGTGTTGAAATTCATGTACATGGCAAGGGTCAATACCAAAATGTGGTGGAGGAGTATGCCGCAAAGCATGCCAATATCACCTATTTTGGTCCTTATAATGCTTTTACAGATACTCAACGCATTTATGAATCATTGGATATTATATATTTGGTCTATGATATTGACCAAGTGTCATTGAACAACCGTTTGGCCTTGCCCAACAAACTGTACGAATGCATGTACTATAAAGTTCCGTTGATGTGCAGTAAGAACACCTATTTAGAGGAAATGGTTATGGAGCACGGCGTAGGGGTTTCGGTCGAATATAAGCTACAGGGAGAAATTAAAAACGGAGTGGATTTCCTCATGAAAAACACTGATCAGATGAGAGCGCATTTTGCGACTCTGCCCGAAAATTTGTACTTGGGCGATGATGACTATAAGAAACTGGAATCTTTTTTAATCGAATAATGAAAACAGTAGAACAGAATCGTTCTCAAAATAATAACCTTGATGTGGTGTTCTTACTGCTGTTAGGTGTGGTGGCTTCATTTGCGATTCCAAAACTAAACGCCCCAATGGTAGGTCTTCTGTTCGCTGCCCAGTTGTTCGTGCTGCTCAAAAACAGAAAGGCAAATTTTAAGACCACTCGGTATTTTTGGGCCTTAATGGGCCTGTTCGCCCTTAGCCTTGTGGGAATGATTTATACCGAAAACATGCCGCGAGGCGTTGATATGATTGGGCGTCAGATTAGTTTTCTCTTGTTTCCGGTGTTCTATGCCACCTATCGTGTTAAGAGTTTTTCGGTGTTGTTCAAGACCTATTGTATTTTTATTTTTGGGATGATCTTGATTTGCGAGATCGATACCATCTATCGTTTTTTTTATAAGAGCGATACCTTTCCCCTTACACTAGATCTTTTTCTCTCATATCGATATACGGGTGCCGAACTTACAAAATCAATCGGTTTGCACAACGCCTATTTTGGCATGTACATTCTGTTCTCGAACGTACTGCTCTTAAGTTGGATGATAAAAACAATGCGTTCCCGTATTTTTCTGGGGCTGTTTTTGTTGGTTTGCCTACAATCGGTTTTTTTACTTCAAATGGTCGCCAAAACAGCGATTATTATGAACCTGCTCATCGTTGGGGCTTCTATGATCTATATTTTGATCAAGCAGAAGAAGTTAAAACTCCTTTTGTTTTCGAGCCTTTTGCTTATTGTAATCGCTTCGTTCTCCTATTCGTATTTAAAACTTCCCATAGAAAGAATTACCGAAAGATTTGAGGAGCTCAACCAGGGCGAAAACACAGAACGTGAGACCCGGGTAAAATTATGGAAATCCGCCTTGCCCATTATTAAAGAGAATCTGGTGGTCGGCGTTGGAACGGGTGACGTTGAAGATCAACTTCATGCGTCCTATAAAAAGAACGATATTCTATCAAAAAGCAATATACACAACCAGTATTTGGATTATTTGATGCGATATGGCCTTGTTGGCCTGCTCGTATTTTTATCGATTCTTGGCTATGCTTTGATCCATGCCCTCAAAACAGCTAATTATATCTATTTTTGCTTTACCCTGATTATAATCGGATGCTGTTTTACAGAGAATATTTTTAGTAGGCAATGGGGCATTACCTTTTACGCCTGTTTCAACTATCTGTTGTACACATTCGCTAAGAAACGATAGATGGTGATTACATATATCTTATTGGTCGTTCTGCTTGCCCACATCGTTCTATTTAGAAAATTGATTTTTAGATGGAACGTGTTCGGGGTATTCTTTATCGCCACGCTTCTATTCTCAATAACCGGTATAATGGCCTTCCCTTTTTTTAAGCCTTATTTTATGAGGGCGTTTATATCTTTTAAATTAGAACTTATTACCGACGCCCAGATCGTTAAGACCCAGCTTATTGCCACTACTGGTTTTTTGACTGTTCTGTACGCCTATATTTTCGGAATAGTAGGGGTTTACAAGAGATTGAAATGTATCAACCATTTTGATATACCAGAAAAAATCAAGGATAATCTGAGCAGAACCAATTTCTATGTACTGACCATAGCTGTACTTCTGTTTATCTTCATATATCTTTTTATCAAAAGAGACGTATTGGTACTTGGTATTTTAGAGGGCTTATTGAGAAGAAATCCCGATGCCATATTACAATCGAGAACCGCCATTACATCGAGCTATCTCTATACCATAATTATCTATAATGTATTACCGTTTATAACCATAGCCTCTTTTTACCTATCCTTAAAGAGGAAGGTTCTGTTAAATAAGGTTTTATTTGGAATGCTATTTTCATTGTCGTTTTTTCTAATTTTATCGCTGTTTCAAAAAAGACCGCTGATCATTTTTATGCTTTCGCTGTTTATATCGGGTTTCGTTTTCAAAGAGAACCTCTTTCCGAAAAAAGAAAAGAAAGTAATTTCTAAGAAAGGGAAAAAGAGGAAGTACATCATGTACCTAAGCGCTCTTTTCGTGCTATTACTGGTGCTGTACTACTCGGCAACCACCTATCAGTTTGAAAACGTTTTTCAAGCTGCCACTAAACTTTCTGAAATTGTACTGACACGTGTTTTCGGCAGGTTGTCGATACCCGCTTTCTTTTATGTCCATTATTTTCCTGAAGTGGGGGATCATTACGGGTTTACCAATATTGGCCTTTTAAGTAAGATTTTTGGTTTTGAGCATTTCCCTGATACGCAGACGCTGTTCGGCCACTTTTCAACCGTAAAAATGGAAGGCTCCCTTGCCATCAATAGTGTTATGGATTTTTACGGTGCCTTTGGCTATTTCGGTCTGTTGTTCGGCAATATGTTCTTAGGCCTTTTAATAGCGGCTCTTGACACGTTCTTGGATCGGTTGGAAAAGAACAGCGTTAACCTGATTTTTATCGTTTTTTGCTTTGTATTCGCTTACTACCTATCGCAGGCCAGCCTTCCCAGAGCATTATTGGGCTATGGTTTTACCTTTTTTGTGCTTGTATGGTTTTTTCTTCAAAAAGGGTTTAAGGTAAAGTT
>CAZEUV010000002.1:6506-70283 GCA_964515285.1 uncultured Maribacter sp.
TTACCTTTTTTGTGCTTGTATGGTTTTTTCTTCAAAAAGGGTTTAAGGTAAAGTTTAGGAGATTGTGATATTAGGTTAAACCAGTAAATTTTATTCCATGTCAGGTCGAGCGCAGTCGAGACCTCCTTTAGAACCTATACCGTTCTCGTCTTTAGTTTATCTTGAGCGAAGCAGAAAGGCTCGACCTGACAGTTAACGTTAAATGATGAATATAATATGTGCCTGTCTACTGACCTCTATCGTTTAATTCAATAGCTTTACAAAATCAGAAGTTTCAACGAGTTCGCAAAAAGGAATGATGACATCCAAAACAAACCCGACTTCTAAAGAGGCGGAAAACAAAAAAAAGACCATTTGGCAAATTTTGATGGCCATTGCCATGATTGTGGTGCTTTTTTCAGCGGCCTCTTTTTTAGAGAAGAACAAAGC
The DNA here is from genome assembly GCA_964515285.1 of uncultured Maribacter sp. Lineage (GTDB taxonomy): Bacteria > Bacteroidota > Bacteroidia > Flavobacteriales > Flavobacteriaceae > Maribacter_C. Next base: position 6,936 of record CAZEUV010000002.1, read on the forward strand.
ACTTGCCTTGTTGGAAAACGAGGGCTACAATGCCTTTTATCAACAAATGCCAAGTGATTATATAGATTTCATCAATGAAAAACCATTGGATAGTATCGTTGACCGTAACGAAGCAAGAGCCAAAAAGAACAAGACTCTAAAATACAACGCCTATATTTTAGAGAACGGCTATGCGAGGGAGCTAGTGGTCATACGAAGAGTGCAAAATAACGATACCACGCAATTGAGGCCGATTAGTTTTAATATTTATCCAAAAAACAAAGCACTTTCCATTAAGGGAAAAACTTTTTTCAAATTGACCACAAATGCCATAACCTATCGCTATAAGAGTCACAATTATCGGGTGGCCAAACAGGTGCTGCCCAACATCGGTATAATCAAGATCGAACCCTATTCCAAATATTGGAAGACCACGATCAGCTATATCGATGATGGTTTGCTGTCTATAGATGGGAAGGATAAGAGGTTAAAGATGAACAAAAGAGAGTCCCTTTCCCTTGGGTTGAATAGAGAGGGCAGTATTTATGATTTTTTGTTCTCAAAACAACTGGAAGCTAAAGAAATCAGATTTCTTCCCCAATACCAACAACTTAAAAAACTCGATTTTTCAAAGACCTCTCCTGCATTTCAAGAGTATGTTAAGGAGCACGGACTACGATTGATGAAAATACCTAACGACATCGTGTTTTGGCAAAAAATCTCTCAAGAAAAAAAAATGGGCGAACTGTATTTCTTTAATGCCGATTCGGTCAAAATCAATCAAAGGCTAAAAGAGTATTTCAATGGAGAACGTAAGTTTTACGACCTGTTCGACGAACAGAAACTTGCTTCTTATTATGCGCTTCTAAACCTGTATTCAAACAGAACCGACAACGAACTCTACCTGCATTTCAATAAAAGCACCCAGTTGCTAGAACCCTTTGTTGTTGATAAAGAACTGGGCACACTGAACACTTATGTCAAAGATTTGAAACTGAAAGAAGCCGGTTTCTCAAAAAAGTATGCACAAGAATCAAGGGCATTGGCAACATTGAACGAGTTAAAAGAGTTGATCTACGACCATAAAGATGAAATACGAAAAAAACTAGAGATCCTACATAGCGTTTCGCCAACCCGCATTTTTGACGAAGCCTTATTTCACCATAATAAATTGATTATTGAAAAATCGTTACGGCCTTCTTCAATGGCAAAGATCGCCCTAGTGTATTATGATGATGCCAAGATCGAGGTTTCGATAGAAAACCTCACTAATTTCCCATTGAAAGTTATTGAGCTATCCCATAAAGGGAAGAAACGTATTGTGAGTCCGAAAAACAGGGAGGCCATTCCTATTGGAAGTACTGAAACGATAGTTTTTGAGCTTCCTGCTAGTTTTAAAAATCTCTTTGTACACAAGAAGAAGAAAACCACGGGCTTTATTTTTGAGAAGGATATTTTTGATTTGAGTATAGGGTATCGTCCTTTGGGCACGACTGCTGTTTTCTATGACAAAATTGCTCCCTTTAATAGTGATGATGTTTTGCAAGCAGGGCAAGACCTGCTTCGGAGTTCGTCTAACTTTGAGGAATTTCCTTTTCTATTGATGAGCGAACGCTATAAGACCATTTCGTTTAAAAGCGATTCCGTTGTTATTGACAAACCGTTGGTACTACCGGCGGGGTATCGACTTTTCGCAAAAGAAGGGCTGCACATCAATATTTTGGAAGAGGGAAAATTGATTTCAAGATCGGCATTGAACTTTGTAGGCTCTAAGAAGCATCCCGTTGTGATTTATTCTTCCGATAAAAAGGGACAGGGTGTTTTTGTGATGAAAGCAGAAAGAACATCCATCTTAAAAAATGTGGAGTTTCGTGATTTGGGCAATCCCGATCACGGTTTATGGAGTATTTCAGGGGCGGTCACCTTTTACGAGAGCGATGTGAATTTAGATGGGGTCTTGATCGCTGACAATCGATGTGAAGATGGCCTTAATATTATCAGGTCAGATTTCAATATGGTGAACACCACCTTTTTAAACACCCAATCAGATGCCTTTGATGGTGATTTTGTTACAGGAAAACTCACCAATTGTACCTTTGAGAACCTTGGCAATGACGCTATTGACGTATCGGGTTCTTCTTTGCACCTTTCTAGGGTAAAGATCAACAATGCCGGTGATAAGGGAATAAGCGTGGGGGAAAACAGCAAGGTATTTGCCGATAATATTGAAATAAAAAGTAGTGAGATTGCCATTGCAGGTAAAGACTTATCGACCTTTAACGGAAACCGTATTGATATCTTAGATTGTAAACTTGCTTTCACCGCCTTCAAGAAAAAACCCGAATTTGGCCCTTCGAAGATTACCGCCAAGAATGTGATGTTAAAAAATACTCAGACCCAACATTTGATTGAGAATGGATCTTCCCTTATATTGAATGGCGTGGAAAGTAAAACCGTAGCAGCCGTAAAAGATAAGATGTACGGCGTTGAGTTTGGGGTCGATAGTAAGGAGACAAGGATAATAGAACAGTAAAATGCAGAGTAGTCCAATAGATAGTTTAACGATAGCGAACAACTTCAGGTACGAACGAAAATTTCAGGTACTCACAAATGTTTCGGTAAAGGAACTGGTCGCTATAACCAAGAGCAATTCGGCCTTTTTTAAAGAGGTTTTCCACGAAAGGCAAATCAATAATATCTATCTAGATACCGATGAGTATAAATTTTATTTTGATAATGTTGATGGTGTTGCCGATCGTCAAAAAGCACGCATTCGATGGTATGGCAATACCTTGGGCGAGCACAAAAAGCCCAAGCTTGAAATAAAGTTGAAAAAAGGTCTCGTAGGTGATAAGTGGACGTTTAAACTAGATCCATTTATATTTGACAACAGCTTTGACGCAAAGGCCCTAAAGCGTATTTTTTCATCATCGGGGCTGCCGAAACCCATTTATGAAATGGTGGTGGGTTTGCAGCCTACGCTGGTCAATTCGTATTCAAGACGCTATTTTTTATCGGCAGACCAGAAATTTAGAATAACTTTGGACTACAATATCAAATACAGGAACATCAAAAAAAACAGAAACAATTTTGACCAACGTCCGCAGCAAGAGACCACTAATGTGGTCGAACTGAAATATAGCCTACACGATGATCAAAGGGCACAGGCTATTTCAAAAGAGTTTCCGTTTCGATTGAGTAAAAATTCTAAATATGTAAACGGGGTGAACAATTTTATGTCTTTCCCAGAATGAACCAACCACTATGAACGAACTGAACGACCTATTTTCGCAATTCGGCACTGAAGATGTCTCCATAATCGATTTTATCATCAATATTTTGCTGACCGTATTCACGGCCTACTTATTAAGTCTGGTCTATTCAAAATTTGGGGGATCCCTATCAAATAGGAACAAATTGGCCCAAACGTTAATTTTGTTGAGTATGACCACGATGATTATCATTACCATTGTAAAATCTTCTTTGGCACTTTCATTAGGTCTTGTTGGCGCATTATCAATTGTTCGATTCAGAACGGCGGTGAAAGAACCTGAAGAGCTGGCGTATTTCTTTATTGCCATTTCTATTGGCCTTGGTTTTGGTGCTGATCAAAAGGTGATTGTTTTGGTAGGTGTTGCCTTCGTTTTGCTTTTCATCATATTGACGGGCAAAATGAACAGAAAAAACAACGCCCAACAGAATTTGGTCTTAACGATTTCGGGCACTGACAAACGAGTTGATGAGACCTTAGTCTTAGAGACCCTCAAAGCGTATTGTTCTAAGGTTGATCTAAAGCGTATAGATGAGTCGAATAACCTATCGGAAATTGCCCTCAACGTACAGTTCAATAGTTTAGAAGATCTGATAAAATCAAAAGACGCCTTGTCAAAACTGGGCAATATAGATTTTAGTTTTATCGAACGACATTAAACGGATACTGTGCAACTAAAAAAATCGAACACTCGCTTTTTATTTTGGATGCTTCCCTGCGTGATGATCGTGCTGCTATTATTGGCATCTTCCAAGAAGTCTAAAAAGAAGGCAGTTGAAATACCAGCCATCGTTCAAAAGACCGATTTCGAGTCCTTGCAAATTCTGTTTAAGGAGAAGCGATTCAATAAGATAAAAGCAAAGCGCGATGAGGCCTTGACCATAGGCGTGCTACAGACCGAGGATAATGATCTTGTGCCGGCCGTTATCAACTATAATGGTGAGGCGTATAAGGCAGATGTACGCCTAAAAGGAGATTGGACCGATCATTTAGAAGGAGATAAATGGAGCTTTAGAATCAAATTAAAGAACGACCGAACCATTCTGGGGATGCGCAAGTTTTCGATTCATCACCCTGGTACTAGGGGCTATCTGAACGAATGGCTCTACCATAAGGCCGTAAAAGATGAGGGTATTATGGCACTGCGGTACGGCTTTTTGGAAGGATTTCTGCATGTTGATTTAAAAGAATTAGATACCGTACTGACCAAAGAGGTCGGGCTTTATGCCATTGAAGAAACCTTTGACAAACGTTTGATCGAAAGCAATCAGCGCAAGGCAGGCGTAATCTTTAAGCTTACCGAAGACGATATGTGGAAGGAAAGTGCCAAAACACATGAATTGGCTAAATCAACAGGTACTTCAACGTTAGGCAAGTACAACCCAAGGTACGGTAAGGAGAACAAGATGATCATTACGGCCTATGGCCTAAAAGGTATTTTTGAAGACGAAGCCTTGAATAAGCAATTTATATTGGCGAAGAACCTATTGAATAGTTACAAGAACGGCCAATTACCCATATCGCAGGTCTTTGATGTGGAGGTTACTGCAAAATTTACTGCTCTGGCCAATTTATTTGGAGGGGTACACGGTTTAACGCCCCATAATCTAAGATTCTTTTACAACCCGATCACCTCAATTATAGAACCCATTGCCTTTGATAATAATTCAGGGGTTTTGTTACCGGAATTTCGGCATTATTGGAAATCGAGTAACGACCTGGTTTTTATTCAGGCTTTGATCAAGGCTTTAGAAGAGGTAAGCGCCCCTGAGTATTTAGAGAAATTGACCAATAAGTACCAAGTTGAATTAGATAGCCTAACATCTGGTTTAGCGAAAGAGTTTAACGGCAAGCCTATACTCTCAATTGATATTTTAGAGAAGAATCAAGCGATTTTGAGGGCAACTTTAAAAGATTTGAAGAATACTGTTGGTAAAAAGGGAAGGAAATCACGCTTTACTAATAGATGATTTTTTCTAATGCCTAGTTGCTCCGCTCCAATAGTGTTTTATTCGACCATTGCGAGAAGCAAAGCATATAGTTGAATTTGACGAGAACTTAAAGCGACGAAGTAAGCTTTTGAATTAGGGTTACAATGTCACAGACCGCTTCGTTTTTTCAAGAAGCAATGATTATTAAACTAGTCTATAATCAACAGCTCGCTTCGTTTCTCGCGAAGACGTATTTAATCAACTACATCCTAAGCTTGTAAGCCCCCCTAAAGAAAAGCAGCAGTAGTCTCGCCAATATCGTTATATACCAAAGAATCGTTCATTTTTAGATAAAAGCAGCGATCTGTTTTGTTCCATTGAGGGAATTGTATGCCATGTTTGGCCGCTTTTTCGGTGACCGCTATTGGATCAACACCAGCTGATAAAGTCATTTTGAAAATGTTGCTTCCATTTTCTAAGGCCTTGATCTGATACTTCTCGCTTTTTTCCATAAGGGTTTTAAATGCCTCGAATTGGCTTATGGCTTTTTGGTAGCGTTGCTTATAGTTGTCAAAAAAGTAATCGGCAATCAATATATGGGGCCATGATGAGGGGATGCCTCCCCCAAACATTCTGCGTTCATTGTGGAGTCCGTTTATAAGGGTTTTATCTCCTGCCAGTATAGCACCTGAGATGGTATTGAACGATTTGTACAAACTGAGGTATACCGTATCAAAAAGCGTTGTATAATCGGTTATGTTTTTTCCTGAAAAGGCAGCGTCAATATATAAACGGGCACCATCTAAATGTGTAGGTATCTGATTTTCACGGGCGATGGCTACTATTTTTTCGATATTCTCAAAGGGTATACGCTGCAAATGCTTTCGTCTTAAGGGGGTTTCCAATGCGAGCACACCAATGGGCGTTTTTACTTTTCCTTGGTCACTATCGTTTAAAATAGCGATGAGTTCATCAGCATCGAACCCCACGGGATCCTTTCTTAAAGTAATCAAATTAATACCACTCAAAGTGGTGGCACAATCCCCTGAATCTCTATTAATATGGGAATCGTATTGAACAATCGCTCTTTTGTTCATGGCACAATGTCTACGTAAGGCGATATGATTGGCCAAGGTACCTGTGGGCATAAAGATGGCTTTTTCTTTTCCTAAAGATCTTGCCACTTTCTCTTCGAACTGGTGAATAAAACCTCCAAGTCCGTATGAATCGGGTTCAAAATCGTTTTCCTTAACGAGTTGCTCTAGCAGGGCAGTGTATAGTGATGGCATAAGATTTAAGCCATCTCTTGTAAAATTCACGGGCAGGTGTTTTTTCAATAGTTCTTCTGGAGAAGTCGATTTGGTTGGTGCTATTATTGGGACAAAGGGTAAAGCCGCTACTGAAGCGGTATTTGCAAGGAAATTTCTACGTTTCATAGTTCTATGGTATAAAGAATAGGAATTCTTATTAATGAGCATCTAAATTTCGTAAAAATTTATCAATTCAGGTTCTATCTGTAGAAAGCAGGTCTCATCACTTTGAAAATCTTAGGTTATGGCAATCAAACATTTCAAAAAACCTTATCAAAACAGACATGTTTCAAGAAATTTTTTATTCGTAATTTTGCCCGAAATCCATGGGTGATGAAACAGATTATACAAGACCTTAAAAACGGAGAAACCATTTTAGAAGAAGTACCCGTACCCATGGTAAAATCGGGTCACGTACTCATCAAAACATCAAGAACCCTCGTTTCATTGGGTACCGAAAGAATGCTGGTGGAGTTCGGCAAGGCCAATTTTATCTCAAAGGCCCGTCAACAGCCCGACAAGGTGAAAATGGTGTTGAACAAGGTAAAGACCGATGGTCTAAAACCAACTATGGATGCCGTTTTCAACAAGCTCAACCAACCTTTGCCCCTGGGGTATTGCAATGTGGGCGATGTGGTTGGTGTTGGCCGAGGTGTTACTGAATTTCAGGTCGGTGACCGTGTGGCTTCCAACGGTAATCATGCTGAATATGTAAACCTTCCTAAGAACTTGGTGGCCAAAATACCCGATAATGTAACTGATGAAGAAGCGGCTTTTACGGTCATAGGATCTATAGGGTTACAAGGCATACGCCTATTAAACCCTACATTTGGCGAGACAATGGTCGTTGTGGGCTTGGGTCTTATAGGCCTCGTTACGGCAGAATTGTTATTGGCCAATGGCTGTAATGTAATCGGGTTTGATTTTGATGCAGAAAAAGTACGTATTGCCAATGAAAAAGGCATTGTAGGCATCAACCCAGCGGAAGGCACCGATCAGGTAAAGTTTGTGGAATCTTATACAAACGGCATTGGGGCAGATGGTGTAATCATTACGGCATCAAATAAGAGTGACGAAATCATCGCCCAATCGGCGCAGATGTGCAGAAAACGTGGGCGTGTGATTTTAGTGGGCGTAATCGGCTTGAACATCAGCAGGGCCGATTTTTATGAAAAGGAAATCTCTTTTCAAGTATCCTGTTCGTATGGTCCTGGTAGGTATGACGAGGAGTATGAAGACAAAGGAAACGATTATCCTATTGGCTATGTTCGTTGGACGGAGAAACGAAACTTTGAAGCTGTTTTGAACGCCATCTCCAAAGGTACTTTGGATGTAAAACCTTTGATTACAGAGCGCATTCCCCTAAAGGAATATCAAAAGATCTATGGTGATATGGGAAGCTCCAAGTCCATCGCCTCTATTCTTGAGTATGATAGTACGGAAGCACCTATAAGTACGGTAAACATTGTCAATAAGTCATTTGAAGAAAAAAAAGGGGTATTGGGCATTGTGGGAGCAGGAAATTTTACCAGTTCTACCATACTTCCCAACCTTAAAAAGCTAAATGCCGATATAAAATACATTGCGAGTTCTGGGGGTCTATCTTCAACGATAATGGCCAAGCGCCACGCCATTGGCAATTCCACCTCAAACTACAAAGAGATTTTGGCCGATGCTGATGTAGACTTGGTTTTAATAACTACCCAACACAATATGCATGCTTCAATGGTTTTGGAGACTTTGCAGGCTGGCAAAAGTGTCTTTGTAGAAAAACCCCTAGCATTAACTGACGTTGAACTTGAGGGGATCATCGCTGAATACAACAATCAAAATGTCAGTGTCAGTGTTGGTTTTAATAGACGTTTCGCACCTTTGGCCAAAAAGATGAAGAAATTATTGGGTAATGATAATAGTCCGATAAACATAGTGGCCACGATGAATGCTGGTTTTATTCCAGCCGATGTTTGGGTACATGATATGGAAGTTGGAGGCGGCCGAATCATAGGTGAAGCCTGTCACTATATAGATTTGTGCACCTATTTTACTGGCAGTAGGGTTAAAGCAGTTTGTATGAACGCCATGGGCATCAATCCTGAGGAGAATACCGATAATGCGAGCATATTGTTGCAGTATGAAAACGGTTCGAATGCGGTTATCAACTATTTTGCGAATGGCAGCAAGGCATATTCCAAAGAACGTGTTGAAGTCTATTCGCAAGAACGCACCTTGGTGATGGATAACTGGCGAAAATTAAAGGCATACGGTTTTAGGGGTGGTGGCAACGCCTCATCGAAACAAGATAAAGGGCATTTCAACCAGTTTCAAGCACTGATTGAGCAACAGAAGCAGGGTGGAAAATCGATTATTCCCTTTGATGAGATCGTGAATACCACCAAAGCTTCGTTTGCAGCCATTGAATCGTTAAAACTGGGCAAATGGATTCAAGTAAACTAATACTACTTGTACACACCGTAAAACACCTACGATTTAAGCAGATCTACTATCGTTTGTATTACCTAATCAGAAACCGCTTCTTTAAAAAGGAATACACAAAACCATTAAATAGAGAGTTGGATGCTTTGATTTGGAAGGATTCTTTTTTATATACCGATAGTTATAAAAAAGAAGGCACCTTTGTCTTTCTCAACCTTTCACATGATTTTGGCAATACGATTAACTGGAATTATGGAAAATACGGCAAATTATGGACGTATAATCTCAACTATTTCGATTTTCTGAACCAAGAGCATATCGACCTTAAGGAGGGTTTGACCCTTATTTTGGATTATATAGAGAAAGATGCCGTTTTAAAAGATGGCAAAGAACCGTACCCCATTTCTTTACGGGGCATCAATTGGGTAAAATTCCTTTCAAAGAATGCCATATCAAACCCCCAAATAAACGAGGTTTTATATGGTCATTACAAAACCTTGTATAATAATGTGGAATACCATTTAATGGGAAACCACGTATTAGAGAATGGGTTTTCCTTGTTTTTTGGAGCTTATTACCTCAAAGATGAACGTTTATACACCAAGGCAAGGCATATTTTAAAGAACGAACTGACCGAACAGATTCTAAACGACGGCGCCCACTTTGAACGCTCTCCCATGTACCATCAAATCATGCTGCACCGTTTGCTTGATTGTATTAACCTAGTACAGTTAAACCCTTGGAAAGATGAGGCACTTCCTTTTTTAAAGGAAAAGGCTTTAAAAATGCTGTCTTGGTTGCAGGAGGTTACTTTTTCCAACGGCACTATTCCCATGGTCAATGATAGCGCTTATGGCATCGCCCTAAATTCACGGCAATTATTTGATTATGCCAAAACTATAGGCTTGCAATGGCCAAAAGGTCAACTTTCAGATTGTGGTTATCGAATGTACTTGCAAGACAGCTACGAACTTTTTGTAGATGCGGGCAAGGTAGGCGCAGACTATCAACCGGGCCATGCACACTCAGATACTTTTAGTTTTGAATTATATGTAGGGGGAAATCCGGTTGTAGTCGATACGGGCACTTCAACCTATGAAAAGAACGCCCTGCGACAACAAGAACGGGAAACAGCGGCACATAACACGGTTAAAATCGGCAATCACGAACAAACACAGGTCTGGGGTGGATTCAGGGTCGCCAAACGTGCGAAAATCACACATTTAGAAGAGTCTGAAAACCAAATCAAAGCTACGCATGACGGATATAAAAAGCTTGGTGTTCGGCATACACGAAAGTTTTTGACTCATGCTTCCGGTATTGAGATAAGTGATTCTTTAAACAATGAGGTCAATGAAAAACCAATTGCTTTTTTTCATTTCCATCCAAATATAAAAAACATTGAAGTAGGGCAAAGCCAAGTAAAACTTTACGATTTGGGAATAAACATCATTTTTGGGGAAGGTGTTTCAAAAATCGATTTGCGGCATTACCAATATGCCATGGGTTTTAATAAGACCGAAAAAGCCCAAAAAATTGCGGTATCTTTTCAAAAATCACTGCGCACCCAAATTGTGCTGCCCAATTCGCGCAACAACTAAAGTCCGACGGATGAAACTTCTTTTCTTGACCGATAATTTTCCGCCCGAGTTCAATGCCCCGGCCACAAGAACCTATGAACATTGCAAAGAATGGGTGAAAGAAGGTGTTGAGGTGACGGTGATTACTTGTGCGCCCAATTTTCCTGATGGCAAGGTTTTTAAGGGCTATAAAAACAAACTGTACCAGACCGAAATGGTCGATGGCATCAAAGTCGTTCGGGTATGGACGTTTATTTCGGCCAATAAGGGGTTTTTAAAACGAATCATCGATTTTTTGAGCTTTATGGTCATGTCTTTTTGGGTCGGCCTTTTTATAAAGACCGATTTGATCATAGCGACTTCTCCCCAGTTTTTTACGGCCGTTTCAGGCCGATGGCTTGCCTTTTGGAAGAGAAAGCGATGGGTAATGGAGGTTCGTGATCTCTGGCCTGAATCGGTGAAGGCAGTTGGAGCGATGGGCTCAAACCCTATTATCCGCTTTTTTGAGTACTTAGAGCTGAGAATGTACAAAAGCGCATGGAAGATTATTACCGTAACCGATTCTTTCAAAGACCTGTTGGTACATGATCGCGGTATTAATGCAAATAAAATAGAAGTCGTGAAAAACGGAATCAATACCGATTTGTTCGTTCCTATGCCGAAAAACCAAGAACTACTACGGAAACTACAACTTGAGAACAAGTTTATTATTGGTTATATCGGCACCCACGGCATGGCACATAAACTAGATTTTATCTTGGATTGCGCCAAACAGATCGAAAACAAGAACATTCATTTTCTTTTCTTGGGGACGGGCGCGGAAAAGGAAAACCTCTTAAAACAAAAGGAAAATCTTGGGTTGAAAAATGTAACCCTGCTACCACCCGTTGAAAAAAAACAGGTAAAAGAATATATTTCCATCTTGGATGTTGGCTTGGTCAACCTTAAAAAATCAGATACGTTCAAATCGGTGCTTCCTTCAAAGATTTTTGAACTGGCTGGTATGCATAAGCCCATTTTGTTGGGCGTTGAAGGGGAAGCCAAGAAATTGGTCGAGCATTATGGTATTGGCTTGGCCTTTGAACCCGAAAACCAATCAGACTTTCTTGAAAAAATAGAGGCACTTCAAAATGGCAACAAAACCACTGACATTGACTATAGGTCTATTCTCAATGATTTTGATAGAAAAGCATTGGCCTTGAAAATGATTGGGTTTTTACAAAATTAACATTCCTTTCCCTTTTAAATCTTGAAGTCTGATCCCGTGTTAAGTCTAACATACTTGAGACTTTCAATAACCAGCGCTATTTTTTGACATAAAGCACAACTTTTTATAATCTATGGGCGTTTATCTTTAACATGGTTACTACTTGCGCATGTGATTTGAATTTTGATTTTTGAAATGAAAAAAATAATACTTTTAAGTCTTGTATTGCTTGCCATGGCTATAGAATCATGTGGTAAGGATGATGAAACATGTTGTAGTAAGACATCAAAAGCTTATAGTATTGGTGAATTTGTGTCAGTCGCTCCAGTTTCACAAAGTAGTCGGTTTGTATTTCCGTCGTCGCATCGATTTCAAAAAATCATTGAAACGGGCGAAGCACTAACCAATGGTGGAATCATGCCAATTAGAAATGATTTTGCTGGATATGTACCGATTAATGAAAGCAGTTTCAACGGGTATTTAAGCATAAGTTCTGAAACCATACCTGGCGGAGTTACAATTTTGGATATTAACTTAAATAAGACAACGAAATTATGGGAAACGACTTCTTCGACAAGTGTAGATTTTTCAAGTGTTGCAGGAACGGCCAAAAATTGCTCTGGAACAGTTACGCCATGGGGTACTATATTGACGTCTGAAGAAGAAATTGACAAAAAGGATTCTAATTCTGACGGTTATTATGATTTGGGATGGACGGTTGAAATAGACCCAGTACTTAAAAAAGTAATAGATAAAAGGTGGGCTTTAGGCAATTTTAAACATGAAAATGCCACTATACACCCTAATGAGCGCACCCTATATCAAGGTGCCGATTCTAAGCCGGGCTATCTATATAAATTTGTTGCAGACCATACTAGAGACCTAAGCTTCGGAAAATTATATGTTTACGTAGGGCCCAAGGAAGGAAATGGAAACTGGGTGCAAATTAATAATACAAGTCCACAAGAAAGAAACACCACCCTTTTACAGAGCCGTGAAGCTGGGGCGACGGTTTTTAATGGAATAGAAGATGTTGAAATTGGCCCTGACGGAAAGGTGTATTTTGCCGTAAAGGGAGAAGGGTTGATTTATCGGTTTAGAGATGATGATCCCATTAATGCTGCAAATGTGGCCATGGAAGTTTTCGTTGGCGATATGAGTTATTTCATTTCGCATGAGGATGGAGAAACTGAAGTTGCTTGGGGCTTGGGAAATGACAATTTGGCTTTTGATGGCGATGGAAATCTATGGGTATTGCAAGATGGGGGCGACAACTATATTTGGGTAGTTGAAAAAGGCCATACACAAGAATCCCCCAAAATTAAGCTTTTTGGCATAGCTCCAATTGGTTCAGAACCCACTGGAATTACGTTCACACCTAACTATGATTATCTTTTTCTTTCGATACAACACCCTAGTGCTGCTAATGAGAGCTCGATACAAGTTGATGCAGCTGGAAGTAAGATTGAATTTAACAATCATATTACAATAGTAATTGGTTTGGCTGAAAACCTCAGAAAAACATTGTAACTTTATATTTCATAAATAATATTAGAATCATTGACACTGGTCGGCCAGGCCAGATCAATTTATCTAACGGTTGATTCAACAGGTAAATATCATAGTAGGGACCGGTTTTTTAGATTGACTGTAGTCATGTTGTATAAACTTTACCTACTTTTAGAGTTTTAACACGCTATCGTGAATTTTCTCGAAACAGCCATCTCTATTTTTATCGGGTCTTTTCTACTGACCTATTTGACCATACCCAAAATAATCAAAGTGGTCGAGCACAAACGCTTGATGGACGACCCCGATCAGCGAAGTTCACATAAGAGCAAAACCCCTACCCTTGGGGGAGTTTCTTTTTTCTACACCTTGATATTCGCACTTTTCTTTATAAAAAGCTGGCCTAGTTTTGATGAGGCCATTTATATAATTCCGGGTCTTACTATTTTGTTCATTGTGGGGCTAAAAGACGATTTGGTAGTGATTTCACCAGGAGCGAAATTACTGGCACAGTTGTTCGCGATCGCATTTATTTTAGCCAACCCCGGTTTTACCATTCATTCGCTGAACGGATTTTTGAACATCAATGAAATACCCTACTACCTCTACCTGATCATTGCAGGTTTCATGATGCTCACCATCATCAATTCTTACAACTTGATCGATGGTATTGATGGCTTGGCCTCGGTAGTTGGCATTGTAATTATGGTGATATATACAACTATCTTTTATCTGAGCGGAGCGTACTTTTTTGCCCTTCTGAGCATTACGGTAAACGCTAGTTTAATGGCTTTTTTAGGCTTTAACCTTTCTTCTGATAAAAAGATTTTTATGGGTGACACAGGTTCTTTGATCACAGGCTTTATTATCAGTATTTTGACGATAAAGTTTTTGGCCTTAAAACCGCAGGTGTATTCTGAGCTGCCATTTTTATTGGAAAACGCCCCTTTGATTGCGATTAGCATCCTAATTGTGCCTTTATTTGATACCGCTCGGGTCTTTGCCATTCGTATTGCTAATAAAAAAGCCCCTTTTTCGCCAGATCGTAACCATACACACCATGTACTTATCGATTACTGGGGGCTGAGCCACAGACAGGCCAGCTTTCTTATAGGGTGTTTCAATTTGCTCTTCGTGATGCTCTTCATCGTTTTAGGCAGTACGGCGAAGAACTTGGGCATGGTGGTTATGCTAGTGTCGGTAGTTATATTCTTGGCCTATATTTTTTTCAGGTACAATTATAATTTCACTACCCTTAAGCAAAAGATCATGCTAAAAAGGCAGGTAGATAAAATCAAAGGAAGGAGTAGTGGCAACGGAAAGAAAAACGCTCTTGAAAAGAACAATTTAGAAAACACCTTGAATGGTGAAACCCCCTCTCGTTCACCAGAAGATAAGACGCATTAGGTCAAAGTAAGCTGTTTGCGCTATTTTTATTGCTGTTAGACTAAAATAATTGGCAAGTCTTTTTTTCGCGACTACTTTTATCCGTTCAATTTTTAAGGTTTTCTTGCGTTAGCTAATCAAACAACAAAATTTTCATGAAGCGAATATTAATTACAGGAGCAGCTGGTTTTTTGGGATCTCATTTGTGCGATCGTTTTATAAAGGAAGGATTTCACGTGATTGCGATGGATAATCTTATAACGGGAGACCTGAAGAATATTGAACATTTGTTCAAATTAGAGAATTTTGAATACTACCACCATGATGTGACAAAGTTTGTGCACGTACCAGGAAAGTTGGATTATATCTTGCACTTCGCGTCACCCGCTAGCCCGATAGATTATCTTAAAATTCCTATTCAAACGTTGAAAGTAGGGGCTTTGGGCACCCATAACCTATTAGGTTTGGCCAAAGAAAAAGGAGCGCGTATTCTTATTGCGTCTACTTCCGAAATTTACGGAGACCCTTTAGTGCATCCACAGACCGAAGAGTATTACGGCAATGTGAACACTATAGGCCCTAGGGGCGTCTACGACGAAGCCAAACGCTTTCAAGAGTCCATTACCATGGCCTACCATCGTTTTCACGGTGTAGAGACGCGCATAGTGCGAATTTTTAATACCTATGGCCCGAGAATGAGACTGAATGACGGCAGGGTGATACCGGCATTTATGGGGCAAGCCTTGCGAGGTGAGGATCTGACCGTTTTCGGCGATGGTTCGCAAACACGTTCTTTTTGCTATGTTGATGATGAGGTTGAGGGAATCTACCGATTATTGATGAGCGATTACAGTATGCCCGTTAATATTGGAAACCCACATGAAATCACCATTAGTGATTTTGCGGAGGAAATCATTAGACTAACCGGAACCGATCAAAAAGTGATTTACAAAGATTTGCCGCAAGATGATCCTATGCAACGTCAGCCCGACATCTCTAAAGCCAAGGAAATATTGGGATGGGAGCCAAAAGTAGGCCGTGAGGAAGGCATGAAAAAAACATTTGATTTCTTCAAAACCTTGTCGACCGAAGAACTTGAAAGAACCGAACACCGCGATTTTAAGGAAAGGAATAAGAAGTAAGGATAATAATTGAACTATTTTTTAAAGGGATCCTTTTTTAGGGTTCTTTTTTGTTTTTGAGGTCTAAAGTGAGTGTTTTTTCTAACCCAATAGTATTATCCACCAAGCGAATAACCTTAATTTCGGTTTTTTCTATCCAATTAAGTGAACCAAATTCGGCATATTCTTCGGGATGGGTTTCGCTAAATTCTTTTAACCACGTTTTTACAGTAGTTATAAGTATAACTTCCTTTTTTTCGTCATAGACCCAAGTGTGTTTATCAACATATCCTCTTTGAGTGCCGCAATAACCGCACCCTTGGGTTCTGCTAGAAGCAAATTCACACTTTTCAAAGGCCATAAGGGAAATGGCAATCCAATTTTTGTGTGAAATCGGGTCTGATTCTGCACGGAGTGTATAAACCAATTTTTCAGGGAATTGTCCATTTTCGTCTAATTCCAATACCCATCGGCCATATAAATCAAATTCCGTAATTGATTTATCCTGTCCATAATTTGAAATTCCGACAATTGAGAGAAGGCAAAATGTAATTATTCTTTTCATAGTACTGAATTATCAAAAACCGCTCCAAAATTACTTGCAACATCGATAAAAAACTTCTCTTTGTTCCTCCTTTTTGTTGATAAGCTGTGTTTAGGTAATATTGGCTTTATTTCACGCATAATCGTACCTTAATTAAATGAACATAATCGTATACGATTATTATAAAACGCTATAAGCAGGCGACAAGACAGATGATTTTAGTTTGAAATTATGCAAAAACACTATTTTTTCACTATTTGAAAATCTTGTTGACGATTTATTGTTATTTTGGCTTTTTGGGCCAAAAAGAGGAATATCCATTATAGAAAAAACATGTTTTTGAATGAATTTTCGCAGTGTCAATTTCACTTTACATTTTGAATCATTTTAACTGTAGTTCTGGACTAATCTAGTAGCACGGTTCTTTTTCTTTGCGATCTATATATGGTTTTATCGGTTTGTATAGTGCTTTTGCTCTGAACATTTCTATTTTTGCCTTAAAGCAATAAAAATGAACATTCTTATTTTAGGTTCTGGTGGGCGTGAGCATACTTTGGCATGGAAACTACACCAAAGCACCAAGCTTGAGAAGCTTTTTGTCGCACCAGGAAATGCGGGTACGGCTGAAATAGCTAAAAACATACCAATTGGTGTGAATGATTTTCAAGCCATTGGTGAATTAGTTCTTTCCGAGAGTATTGATATGGTCATTGTAGGCCCTGAAGACCCCTTGGTGAATGGGATACATGATTTTTTCTTAGAAGATTCCCATTTAAGGCATGTTTCTGTAATCGGTCCCCAAAGGGCGGCGGCTGAATTAGAGGGCAGTAAAGAATTCGCCAAGCGATTTATGGTACGACATTGTATTCCCACAGCGGCATATCAAAGTTTTACCGCTGATAACCTACAAGAGGGCTTTGCTTTTTTAGAAACCTTGAGTCCCCCGTATGTACTGAAAGCAGACGGTTTGGCGGCTGGTAAGGGCGTATTGATCCTTGAAGATTTAGATGAGGCAAAGAACGAATTGAGCTTCATGCTCCTCGATGCCAAATTTGGTAGCGCAAGTAAAACAGTGGTTATCGAAGAATTTTTGGCTGGGATAGAATTAAGCGTTTTTGTGCTCACTGACGGAAACGGGTACAAGGTGCTACCAACGGCAAAAGACTATAAACGTATTGGCGAGGGCGATACCGGACTCAATACAGGTGGTATGGGTGCCATTTCACCTGTTCCTTTCGCAGATAAAGAGTTTATGGACAAGATACACCAGAAAGTGGTAATACCTACCGTAGAGGGCCTCAAAAAGGACGGGTTGCCCTACAAAGGCTTTATTTTTATCGGATTGATAAAAGTGGGCGACGATCCCAAAGTAATCGAGTACAATGTTCGTTTGGGGGATCCCGAAACCGAAGTGGTGATTCCAAGAATCAAAAACGATTTGGTAGAAGTCTTTCAAGCAGTTGCAGATCAAACGCTGGATACGTTGGATTTAAAATTGGATGATCGTACCGCCACTACCGTAATGTTGGTTTCAGGAGGATATCCAGAGGCATATGAAAAAGGAAAAGAAATCACGGGAATCGAAAATGTCATGGACTCATTGGTTTTTCACGCAGGCACCAGACTTGAAGAGGGCAGGGTACTCGTCAATGGTGGAAGGGTAATGGCAGTAACATCATTTGGAAAAAATCACAAAGAAGCTTTAAAAAAATCGTATTTGAATATTGAAAAGATTCGTTTTGATCAAATGAACTATCGTACAGATATAGGCTTTGACCTATAACGAACATGGGGCTCAACAATCAATCGGCAAAGAAAAATACTTTCAATCAAGTGAGTTGTTGAGTTCAGAACTGGAAATCTAGTGCAACCATAATTGGAAACTGAACCCAGTCGAAGTTAGCGTAGTCGAAGTTATAGATAGGTATGCGAAGTAATACTTTTATCTTCCTCGCCAGAGGCGGCGTGCCCTTTTAATTGTAGCATCCAATAGATAAAAGCGGTAAAACCGATAATAGCTAAAATCCAGCTAACGGTATTTGCTACCCACCAATTTGAAGTAAATCGAAAAAAGTCATAGGGTGCAAAAAGCACATTCACAAATAAATCTTGGATAGCTTCAAAAAATGCTTTCATGATATAGTATATTTACGGTGCAAAAGTATAAAAAATAAGTATACCTGCCCAAGGGTAGAAATACAATTGATAAATATTAAGTCGGTTTCTTAGATGATTTCAAGCATTTTCGGAAAAACAAAGCCAATAAACTTCATCATCGTACTCACGTTCTTGTTCGTTTTGTACTGGTTTGTTCATTATTTCATGCTCGACAATGCCTATTCAATGAATGAACTGTTGGCGCAAACGTTGATTTTAAGTGTTTTGTTGTTTAGTGTTTTCATTGTAGATTTTATCGTCAAAAGAAACAAAGTAACGGAAACCAATGCGTTTGCCATTTTGTTTTATGCTGTATTGGTCATGGTGTTTCCTAAAACCCTGATTGATTCTGATGCTATTTTTTGTAGTCTTTTTCTTTTATTGGCCACAAGAAGGTTGATAAGCCTGCGTTCTTTAAAAGATATCAAACTAAAGATATTCGATGCTACGTTATGGGTATTGGTCTCTAGTTTATTCTATGAATGGGCCTTACTGTACCTGATTTTGGTGTCTGTGGCCATTTATATTTACGAGCCTAAAAATATTAGAAACTGGTTGGTGCCCTTCGCCGCCTTTTTCACGGTTTTTATGATATCGTACTGTGTTTTGATTTTGGCAAATAATACGAGTTACCTAATTGAACACTATATCTTTTCTTATGACTTCAATACAAGCGTTTTCTTTAATTGGGGCAACAGCATAAAGCTCACTGTCTATATTTTGATAATCGTATTAGCTGCTATCTTTATATTTTTCAATTCGGGAAAGGCAGGAATGGGCAAGATCGTCACTATACGGCTGATTGCCCTTTCCTTTGTAATTGGCTTGGTAATGAACTCCTTTATGGCATCTTCGGATACGTATCCTATTATGATCACTTTTTTTCCGGCAGCTGTCTTTATGACCAATTTCGTGGAGTCGATCAGAAAACCAAAGGTTAAGGAAATTGTTCTTATAACCACTATTGTAGTTCCCTTTATCATCTTTTTATTAGGTATTGGCATAAAATAATTAGGTAACTTTGCCAAAAATATTTTAGGTATGTTCAGTGAGTCCGCATTTACTATTTTCGAGAAAAGTATCAACAAATATCATATTGAAGATGATGTTTATCAGTCGTTTACCAATCCGTACCCTAAAGATGATATTGACCACTTACTGTATCGTAAGAATTGGATCGATACCGTACAATGGCATTATGAGGATATAATTCGTGACCCCAATATTGATCCGGTAGCGGCTTTGATCCTAAAGCGTAAAATCGATGCAAGCAATCAAGATCGCACCGACTTGGTCGAATACATCGATAGCTATTTTTTAGACAAGTATCGTTCGGTTCAGATAAATGATGGTGCGGTCATTAATACTGAAAGTCCTGCTTGGGCCATAGACCGGTTGTCTATACTGTCACTGAAAATCTATCATATGAACGAAGAGGCGATCAGAACGGATGCCTCTAAAGATCATTTAGAAAAATGCCGGCAAAAACTTCAGGTGCTGTTAGAGCAAAAGAAAGACCTGTCAACGGCGATCGACAGGTTGTTGACCGATATCGGGAATGGCGATAAGTATATGAAGGTGTACAAGCAAATGAAAATGTACAATGATGATGAGCTGAATCCGGTATTAAGAAAGAAAGCTCACTGATTCTCAAAGGGAGAACCCCATTTTGATTCATATTAGTATCCTATGAAAAAGGTGAAATCGGTTCAAAAGAAAGCACTGTCTTCAGGAGCGGTCGGGCAACATCTTTTGGTCATCCGTTTGTCGGCAATGGGTGATGTTGCCATGACCGTACCTGTTCTTTCCGCTTTGGTTCGGCAATATCCTGATTTGAAAATAACCGTACTCACCAGAGCATTTTTCAACCCTCTATTTTCTGAATTACCGAACGTACAGGTGTACGAAGCCGGTGTAAAGGGAAAGCATAAAGGTATTTTCGGACTTTGGAAATTGTATAAAGAACTGAAGGCGCTGCAAATAGACGCTGTTGCAGATTTGCACAATGTTCTGCGCAGTAAGATTTTAAAGCTATTTTTTAGGTTAGGAGGAATTCCATTTTTTCAAATTGATAAAGGTAGGGCTGAAAAAAAAGAACTTACCGCTAAAAAAAATAAGGTTTTCAAACCTTTGAAAACTACCCACAAACGGTATGCCGATGTTTTTGCCCAATTGGGTTTTTCGTTGGATGTGTCAAAAGCACCTCTTTTGCCCCGACAGCAACTGACCGATAAAGTTTTGAAGTTAGTAGGCAGCGATACTAAAAAATGGATAGGCATTGCCCCTTTTGCTGCTTTTAAGGGTAAAATGTATCCGTTGCATTTAATGGAAGCGGTCATAGAACAACTAGACAATACTGATAAGTATAAAATATTATTGTTCGGAGGAGGAAAGGAAGAAGTGCGGCAATTGGAAGTATGGCAGACCAAATACCCTTCTTGTGCCAATACCGCAAGTAAATTTGATTTTTCAGATGAGCTGAAATTGATTTCCAATCTTGATGTTATGTTGGCAATGGATAGTGGAAATGCACATTTGGCATCGATTTATGGAATCCAGACGATTACTTTGTGGGGCGTGACGCACCCATATGCGGGGTTTTACCCTTTTGGGCAAGAGGCGGATAATGCGCTATTGGCCGACCGGGAAAATTTTCCTTTTATACCGACTTCAATCTATGGCAATAAAATGCCCGAGGGGTATGAAAAAGCTATGGAGACTATCCATCCAAATACTATTACAAGAAAAATAGAGAACCTGTTGGGTTAAAGTTGATTACACGGTTGTGCGCTTTGCCTCAATAGATTTGAAATAAAAGCGCAATTGTGACATAAAGCGATATTTTCTTGCTGAAGGGGCGGTTTCTACCATTAACGCTCGAATACCAATATACGAGCCCATCAAATAAATGGCAACACCTTCTGCATCTATATGGCGGTCAATATAGCCATTGAATTTACCACGTTGAATGGCAGAAACAAGGGCGACCTCCCATATTTTTACGATTTCGTTCAAGTGTTTCATGATTTCACGGTTTCTTCCGTTGAACTCATTGATAAAGTTACTTAGCACAAAACCACAGTCCATTTCATTATGTACCGCTGTCTCCAGTGCATTTTCAAAACAGTTGGTAATAAGTTCCAAGGTGTTATTGTGTCCTTCAATGGGTTCGATCAATGCACTATAGGTTCTGCGTACCAATAGATTTTGAACAATCTGAACAAAAAAATCCTCTTTTGAATCAAAATGATAATAAAACGCACCTTTGGAAAGAGAAAGTTCTTTTAAGATATCATCTACACTGGTGTTGTAGTAGCCATTTTTATAAAACAATTTTAATCCAATGACTTGCATACGCTGTATGGTTGCCATGCTTTTTAGGTTCTTTTCCATAAGATTTGAATTTACTCGTTAAACAGATGGCTAGGTCTGCATATATAACCAATGGTTCTCCACTTTGGTATACATGATCGGATGATTTGCATCAAAATTCGATAAAAACCCTAAAATGTGGTTTTAAGATAGATTTTCACTCAGCTATTGTACCTTGACAACTACTCCCGGCACTAGCTGTACACCCATAACAATGTTGTGAGATGATAATGTTT
This sequence comes from uncultured Maribacter sp., assembly GCA_964515285.1. Taxonomy (GTDB): domain Bacteria; phylum Bacteroidota; class Bacteroidia; order Flavobacteriales; family Flavobacteriaceae; genus Maribacter_C. The sequence goes on from CAZEUV010000002.1 coordinate 28,972, forward strand.
CTATCGTTGAGAAGGGCCTCGTTATAATCTTTGATATGTTTCACTTTGCTAGCTACTTTTAAGTCGAGCATTTGGTTGAAATCGCAATCGTACAGCCAACCATCCCAACTTATTGAAATCGTATTGGTGCACATCACATTTGCCACGGCAGAAGGGTTGTAGGCTTCGACTAAAGCGTACATATAGTCTTCATAGTTTTCAGAGGCGATCAAATAATCTAAAAACCGTGCAATGGGTAGGTTGGTAATGGCAAAAAGGTTGTGAAACCGTATATCGAAATCTTCTTTCAAGGCTTTTTTGAAATCTTTTTCCATTGCCGCTTGATCTCCGGGCAAATAAGCTCCTGATGGGTTATAGACCAAATCTAAGCGCAGTTTGCTATCGGGCATTCCGTAGCCAACGGCATTCAATTCTTGAAGTGCTTTTATCGACTTGTCAAAAACCCCATCGCCACGTTGCTTGTCGGTTTTTCCACGGGTGTAGTGCGGCATAGAGGAAACGACGTGTACATTGTGCTTTTTAAAAAAATCAGGCAGATCGTAGTACTTTTTGTTTGCCCTGATAATGGTCAAGTTCGAACGTACGATAAAGTCTTGAATACCCGCTTTTGCGGCTTCCTCTACAAACCACCTGAAATCAGGGTTCATTTCGGGCGCTCCTCCGGTCAGATCTAATGTATGGGCATTGGTATTTTTGATTATCTCTAAACATTGCTGCATTGTATCACGGGTCATGATCTCTTTTCGGTCGGGCCCAGCATCTACATGGCAATGCTCGCATACTTGGTTGCACATATAGCCCACATTGATTTGTAGAATCTCCAATTTTCTGGGACGGAGCGGAAAATACCCGATTTCAAAAATTTTATCCTTAAAATAAGGAAGTTCGCCCTCTGCAAAGATGGCACCGTTCAATATTTCGAGTTGTTTATTTGAAACAGCAAGTTCGTTCTGCTGTGCCTTTAATGATTTTGTAGCCATTTTTTAGTATTTCCGTTCTAGTATTTCCGGGTTTCAAAACTTGCTAGGTTTCATTTACATTGATAATTTATTGTATTTGTTCATCATTTGAACCCCGTGTACTAAGGTCGCCCCACTTTCAATAGCGGCACCCACATGAACGGCCTCCATCATTTCTTCTTTGGTGACGCCTTTTTGTAGTCCATCTTTGGTATAGGCATCAATGCAATACGGGCATTTGACCACGTGCGATACTGCCAATGCTATCAAAGATTTTTCACGTGAACTGAGCGCTCCTTCTTCGAATACTTTTCCATAGTAGTCAAAGAATTTTATTCCTAATTCTTCACTCCATTCAGTGATTTTACCGAATTTTCTTAAATCTGCCTGATCGTAATAGGAATCTGCCATATTTTATTTTTATTAGATGTTATTTCATAGAACTAGTTGAACCGAGTACCAAATGAACCCGTGTAAACTTACAAAGAAAATCAACTTTTGAATTGGTCGTTAACAGAGTATGTTGATTACAAACCTAGGAAGGAGTATTTTTGTAGGCTTTCTTCGAGGTAGTTTTCCAATCGAGCAAGAATTAACCCCTTAGGGGGGCTACACATCATCAAAATCTACTTTCAAAACAGGCGTCAACGCATGAGCTTGACAGGTAAGGATCAGCCCTTCTTCAATTTCGCCATCGGTCAGAATCTGGTTTTTCACCATTTCCGCCTTTCCCTCTACGATACGTGCAATACAGGTGCTGCACACTCCGCCTTGGCACGAATAGGGAGCATCTATATTTTCTTTCAGAATCGCATCGAGTACCAAGATCTTTCGGTCCATGCCGAAGGAAAAGGTTTCATCATCGATTGTCACCTCCACTTTTGTTTGCCCTTCCACATTTGTCGGAAGCTCATCTTTTATTTCCGTTGTAGTAAAAAGTTCAAAGTGAATTTTATCCGAAGAGATATCATTATCCTTCAGAGCACCACTTACCAGATGGATCATAGCTTCTGGCCCACAAAGATAAAAAGCATCAAAGGCAGTATCTTTATGTTTGTTCTTTAGGGCATAGTTCACGGTCGATATATCTATACGACCAAAAAGGGAATCATTTTCCTGTGTTTTACTATTGGTGAAATACACGAAAAATCTGTCAGGATGATTCAACTGTAGTTTTACCAGATCAGTGTAGAACATGGTCTCTTCGTATGATTTGTTGCCATAGACCAACACGAATTTGTTCTTGGGGTTACATTCAAGCACCGTTTTCGCAATACTCATGATAGGGGTTATGCCACTACCTGCTGCGAAAGCGGCGATGTTTTTTGAGCTGTCGGACGGCTCAAATACAAATCGCCCTTCAGGGGGCATCACTTCGAGTATGTCGCCTACGGCCAATTTTGAGTTTGCAAAATCAGAGAAACCACTGTTATCCACTTTTTTGACCCCAATGGTGATCGAATCATTTTTGGTCGATGAACTTATAGAGTACGCCCTACGAAGTTCTTTACCCTTAATTTCCTTTTTAATGGTAATGTACTGTCCAGCCGTAAAGATAAAAGTTTGAGTTAGTTCTTTCGGAATGTCAAATGTAATTGCAACTGATTTGGGCGTTAACGGTTTAATGTGTTTTACCGTTAGGGGATAAAAGTCGGCCATGTTTTCGATTTTTAGGCAAAATTAAGAAAAGCCTTGCCCATTGAAAAATTTAGGTTGGTGAAAAGAGTACATCTTTGATTATGAACTCATCTTGAGTTATTGTATTTGAGCTAAAAAACAATGCTTCCTACCTGAGCGAACGGGCGGGTTGTTCTCAAATGAAGTTTTTTTTTGCAAATAACTTCAATACTAATTCCATGATTAATACGTTCAGTAAGTCCGAATATTCCTTCTGCATAATTAAGCAACCTGCTCATGAATCTCCATAAAAAAATCAAACTCATTTCACTTTTGTTTATCTGCTATAATGCAGCTCAGTCACAAGAAAATTGCGACCAACCCTATATGGAGATTGGTATGGGGCTATCAGGAGGTTATTATTACTCTTCACAACATGTTTTTAAAGATTATGCTCTCAACAGAAATGTCTGGGCAACTACTTATGTTGGCGGGGCATTTAACACCAAAGAAGGAGATTTATTAAGTGTTGATAGTGATGGTTATCCTTTAAGTTTACCACAGAACATTAATGGTAAAGAAATGTTTGTTAGGTCAATGTTAACAGCCGATGGGTTTATGCCCTTGGGCAATTATTTTCTCTTGTACGAAGGTGAGGCTGAAATCTCTTTTAAAGGAGCTTTAAAGTTTGTAGAGAACGTTTCTGAAGGTAAAATCAAGTTTGAGGTTGTAGGAGAAAACAATGGTTGGATAGATATAAATACAACGCCTTTGGGCAATCATATAAAAGCTATAAAAGTCATTCCAGAAAAATATATCGATAATTTTGAATCAGAACCATTTATTCCTGAATTTATTGAAAAGATAAAGCCTTATTCGGTTTTACGAATGATGAATTTGATGAAAACCAATAATTGGGATACTACAAAAGATCAATTTTTATATGACAAAGATGAGTTTTTGCGTGATAGAGAGTGGTCTGAACGAGTATTGCCTACCTATTACACTCAAAGTGGAGTTTCACAAAGGGGAATGGCTTTTGAATATATAATCAGTATTTCAAATTATTTAAATAAAGACATTTGGATAACCATTCCGCATAATGTGAGTAATGATTTTGTAAAGGAAATGGCTAAAATGTTCAAACAGACATTGAAACCAAATTTAAAAATATACTTAGAATACTCAAATGAACTATGGAACTGGCAATTTTATCAGACCAGATGGATAGAAGAACATAGAGAAAATGGTCGTTTTCCAGGTGCAGAAAATCACAGCCAAGCAGCAGGTATGAGAGCTAAAGAAGTTTATAATATTTGGATGCAAGAATATAGTGGACTTGAAGACCAAGTGGTACGAATTATTGGCGGGCAATCATCCAACCCTTATGTTGGTGAACAGTGGATGAAAGTTATGGAAGATAGTGAATGGGATGCCTTGGCAATTACTCACTATTATGGTATAAAAAACGCATATGGAGAAACCGACCCCAACTATCAATTTAGAGATCGTATGCTCGCATTGGGCTCTGATGCGAAAATAACTGATATTGTTGATCTTGCTAGGGAGTACCATGCGTATTTAAAAAATAAAAATGGCGGCAATGGTTATTGGAAAGGCAATATAATCAATGCAAATAATCATGGTAAACCTACAGTGACTTATGAAGGGAATGGTCATATTGTTTCCGGAGACAATATTGATGATCCTGTCTTATTAGATTTAGTTTTACGGGCAAGCAGATCTCCAGAAATGGCTGTTTTTTATGGCGAGGTTATCAATGATATGCGAGATTGGGGCATGTCTCTTTTAATGCCTTTTGTACTAGCTAAAAAACCAAGTATATGGGGCGATTGGGGACACTATGAATCAACATTTGATACAGAAATACCACCTAAAGTTCAAATATTATTAGATAATATATCTCCTTGTCAATTACAAAATACCGACAATGATGATGATAACGTAACCAACAGCAATGACCTATGCTCTAATACACCAAATGGAGAATCAGTAGATGCCAATGGTTGTTCACAAAGCCAGTTGGATGATGATGATGAAATTGTAGATGAGGAAACTATTGACGATGGCCCCTATCCAAACCCGTTTCAAACTGAGTTCACCATACCTATAGGAAAAGATGAAATTGGCAAGAAGAAACTTGTACGGCTTTTTAGTATTTCTGGTCAGATTTTACAGAGTTTAGAGGCCACGGTAAATGAAAATGGAAATTTAAAAGTAGAAAATTTAAATATTCCTTCAGGAACCTATATTTTGATGGTTGACCGAACTGGTTTTGCTAGTTTTTACACAATTATCAAGATGTGACACTATTCCGCACTCTCTAGATTAAAAATAACTGGGATTAGACTTTTACTATTCACACAATTTTTAAAATAGCCCCACAAAAAACCAAGCGCTTTGTTCTTTTTCGATCTTACCCGATTCTTTTTGCATTTTATCGACCAACTACATAATAATTCAGTTGTTTTTCAGTTTAGGTTACGTACGTATATATAGAATGTCGAAGCTTCAAATTAAACTTATCATATTCGCATTGCTGGGGGGCATGGTCTTTAATGCCTGTTCTACCAAAAAAGATGCCGCTCTCAACCGTAACTGGCATGCGCTGAATACGAAGTACAATGTGCTTTACAACGGCAATATCGCTTTTGAAGATGGGCGTGCAGAGCTCAACACGAACTACAAAGACGACTATTGGGAAATTCTGCCCGTAGAACGCCTTGAAGTTACCGAAGATATCAGGCTTGATTCTGAGGACAACAACCCCAATTTCATCATTGCCGAAGAAAAAGCGACCAAGGCCATACAAAAACACAGTATGGATATCAGAGACCATGAGAGAAACCCTCAAACCGATGAGGCTTTTCTACTTTTGGGCAAGGCCAGGTATTTTGACCAGCGCTATATTCCCGCTTTGGAAGCCTTTAACTATATCATTAAAAAATATGCTTACAGCGATAAGCTAAACAAGGCCCATATTTGGCGAGAAAAAGTCAATATTAGATTAGAGAATGAAGACTTGGCCATCAAAAACCTACGCCGTTTATTGAAATACGAAGATTTAAAAGATCAAGAATATGCCGATGCTAGGGCGATGTTGGCCCAAGCTTTTATCAATTTAAAAGCACCCGACACTGCTATTCGAAATTTGAAAATCGCCTCGTACTATACGAAAAAGAAACCCGAAAAGGGCAGATACTATTATATCTTAGGTCAGTTGTACAATCAACTGGGCCATAAAGACAGTGCCAACTATGCCTTTGACAAAATTATCGAGTTGAACCGTAAATCTCCACGGGTGTACATGATCAATGCCAAGATACAGAAAATACGCAATACCGAACTGACCGAGGAGAACAAAGAAGAGGTGCTTGAGTACTTGACCGATATGGAGGAGAACCGTGAGAACCGTCCGTTTTTAAGTTTGATTTACCGTCAAGTAGCTGAGTTTCATTTGACGAACACATCAGACAGTTTGGCGTTGGCCTATTTTAACAAATCACTCAGGGCAACACAGAACGAACCAAAATTGAATGCCCTCAATTACGAAAATCTAGCGGTTTACAATTTTGACCAAAATATTTATAAAATTGCGGGGGCTTATTATGATAGCGTACTGACCAACCTGCCCGAAAATTCCAAAAAATTCCGTCGCACTAAAAAGAAACTTGACAATCTTGAAGACGTTATCAAATACGAAGACATTGTTCAGTACTCAGACAGTGTCATTACCCTTTACAAGCTTCCGAAAGATGATCAGATCGCTTATTTTGAGAAGTATATTTCAGAAATGAAAAAAGCCGAAGAAGAAGCCGCTAAAAAAGCAGAGGAAAAGATAACGGCTGGCTTTGCCGCTTTTGGCGAATCAAAGGGAGGTAAGGAAAACAAAGGAAAATTCTATTTCTATAACATTCAGAGCCTTGGGTATGGCAAGAACGATTTCACTACCCGATGGGGAAACCGTGAACTTGAAGATGATTGGCGTTGGAGCAATAAAAATAGAGCCTTGCCAGCAGAAGCCCTTAACGAGACCTTAGTGGTAAGTGACAGTGTGAGTACAGAGCTTACCGAAGACGAGAAATATTCAGTGGATTTTTACATGGAAAAAATCCCAACGGATGTTACCGTAATAGATAGCCTGAATACCGAACGCAATTTCGCCAACTATCAATTGGGTCTTATTTATAAAGAAAAGTTCAAAGAAAATGTCTTGGCGGCCGGAAAGTTGGAAGATGTCTTGAAATCAGACCCAGAAGAAAGATTGATACTTCCATCCAAATACAATTTGTATAAGATTTATGAAGAAGAAGGAAGTCCGTTAGCTTCAAGCATGAAAGAGAACATATTGCAAAACCACAGTGATTCACGTTATGCCGAGATCTTGTTGAACCCACAAGCCGTGCTGATCGATAGTGACGACAGTCCTGATTCAAGGTACGTGACCCTCTACAGACAATATAAGAAGCAAGAGTTTCTGAGTGTAATCACCGGGGCAGAGGAAAACATCAACAGATATACGGGTGATCCCATTGTGCCCAAGTTCGAAATGTTGAAAGCAAATGCCATTGGTAGATTAAATGGTTTTGAGCCCTTTAAAGAAGCATTGAACTATGTAGCGCTGACATATCCGAACAACCCAGAAGGCAAAAAAGCCGAACAGGTGATAGCGGAACAACTGCCTAAATTGGCGACCAAAGAATTTTCGCCCGAACAAGGTTCTACAGGCACAGGAAATTGGAAAGTGGCTTTCCCGTTTAAACGAAATAAAAACGAAGAAGCGTTAAAATTGAAGGAATTGCTTGAAAAATCGATAAAAGATTTGAAATATAAGCGGGTGGTTTCAAAAGATATTTATACCTTGGAAGACCAATTTATTGTCGTACACGGGTTCAAATCGAAAGAATTCGCCCTAGGTTACGTAGAGTTACTTAAAACAAACAAAGATTATAGAGTTGATAATGAGAGTTTTGTTATTTTATCCTCCAACTATAAAGTAGTACAGGTGCATAAAAATTTACAAGAATATAAGAATTTAGTTATAACCCCAAAACCATAAACAATAATGTTTTCAGATAACAAAAAACCTCGAATGATGAACGAAATAGGCGGACAACCCAACAGAATTGAAAAGAACACGAAAATCAAAGGTGATATTATCTCCGAAGCTGATTTTAGAATTGACGGTAAGCTAGAAGGCAATCTAAAAACCTCTGGCAAGGTAGTCATTGGTAAAGACGGATACATCAACGGAAAAGTAGAATGTGTAAATGCCGATATCGAAGGCAACTTCAATGGCGAGCTTTTGGTCTCAGACCTTTTGTCGTTAAAAACTTCGGCAGTGATCGAAGGTACGGTATCAGTAACCAAATTGGCCGTTGAGCCAGGGGCTACTTTCAATGCTTCTTGTACCATGAAGGGCAAAGGCGGCTCATTGAGCGGAAGTTCTTTGAATAAAAGCACTTCTACCTCTTCTTCTTCTTCTTCTTCTTCTGGTTCTAGTAGTTCAGGCGGATTTAAATCTTCTTTACACAGCAGTAGTAGCTCTACAAGTACGGGTAATGGAGCGGCAAAAGCATCCTAAGAAGAAAAGCCATTTAAGAAATGCGGTAATACTTTCGGGCATTGCCTTTGAAATGGGCGCCATTATTTTTTTAGCGGCCAAGGGGGGTATTTGGTTAGACGACCATTATCAGACCGATAAAAGATATTTTACAGCCGTTGCCACACTGATAGGTGTGGCAATTTCTATTTGGGTAGTTTTGAACCGTTTAAAACGAATAAAACAATAATGCCCCAAACACACCCTGTAGTTTCTTTTTTACTGGTCCTGATTTGTTCTTTGGCCCTTAGTTTTTTTATACACACCGCTCTTCTCCAGAACATGGGGTTGCCTAAAGACGGCAATCGGATCGTTCTGTCTTATTTGGTAAACGGAATTCTTGCCGCAGCAATCTATATGCTGCTCTTTGCTTTTAGGTATAAGCTTAAAAATCAGATAGGTTTTCTTTTTATCGTGGGAAGTTTTTTAAAATTCATATGTTTCTTCCTGCTTTTTTATCCGGCCTATAAAGAAGATGGCGAAATGGATAGAATGGAGTTTGCGGCTTTCTTTGTTCCGTATTGCATTTCTCTCGTTATAGAGACTATTTTTATGGCCAAAATGCTTAAAAAGCTGGATTGACTTTGATATTGATTACCGGCATTTTTAGAAGTCGGAAATAAACCTGAAAATGCTTTTTTATTTTTGTGAGAATAACGTACATTTGCACGGATTTTTAAGACACGATTAGCTGAGTGATATGCCGCAAATATTTTCGATTAAAAAGATTTCGTTTTTACTTTTTTTAGTTTCTTTTATTTCTGTAGCACAGCATGATGAAGCTAAAGAAGTTGGGCATGCCACTTCTGCTGAAACTTCGCAAGACGACTCAGGCCTTACGGTTAGGGAGAAAATCAAAGAAAGTATCAACCACCATATCCAAGATTCCCATTCATTTACGTTTTTTGGTGATTCAGCTGAAAATGAGCACTATGGCTTTCCCCTCCCAGTGATTTTGTGGGATGACGGGCTACAAGTGTTTATGTCATCAAAATTCCACCACGGTGAAACCGTTGCCGAAAACAATGGAAATCATTACAAGCTATATCACAGCAAAATTTACAAAACAAATGCCCAAGGAACAATAAACTACGATGTAGACCATAATGTTTCAAATGTCAAGCCGTTAGATTTTTCGATTACCAAAAACGTGGTCATGATGTTTGTAACGGCCGCCTTGATGCTCTTGCTTTTTGGAGGTTTGGCGAGATCTTTTGGCAAAGGCCCCATAGCAAAAGGAGCGGGTCGTTTTTTCGAGCCCATTGTGCTTTATATTCGTGATGATATTGCAAGACCGAGTATAGGTGAGGCGAAGTATAAAAAGTACATGCCGTATTTACTGACCGTATTCTTTTTTGTATGGTTTTTAAACCTGTTTGGTCTTACTCCTTTAGGCGTAAATGTGACGGGCAATATTGCTATTACGTTCGCTTTGGCCCTAATGACCTTTTTAATCACACAATTCTCAGGAAACAAGAATTATTGGAAACATATTTTTTGGATGCCGGGAGTACCGGTACCCATGAAGATTATCTTGGCGCCTATTGAATTGATGGGCGTTTTCATCAAGCCCTTTGCCCTAATGATACGTTTGTACGCCAATATCATGGCAGGCCACATCGTATTGATGAGCATTATCGGGTTGATTTTTATATTTAAGAATTGGATGGGTGGGGGCTTATCATTGTTTTTGGCCTTTTTCCTTTCAATAATAGAACTTTTAGTAGCCGCTTTACAAGCTTATATCTTCACACTGTTATCAGCATTATATTTTGGTTTTGCAGTTGAAGAGCATGAACATGAAGAGGCACATTGATAATTTGAATGTTTAATTTTTAATTTATATATATTATGGAAATTCCAACTATTGTAGGAGCGGGATTGATTGTTATCGGTGTTGGTATCGGTATTGGTAGAATTGGTGGTTCAGCAATGGACGCCATCGCACGTCAACCTGAAGCTACTGGTAAAATTCAAACAGCGATGTTGATTGCAGCGGCGCTTATTGAAGGTATTGGTTTTGCGGCCTTGTTCGCAAGCTAAACCATTGGACAACGGCCATAACGGTTGGTTATGGCCGTTGTTTATTATAAATTGAATTTAATAAAACACTATGGATAAATTAATCAACGATTTTTCATTCGGTCTGTTTTTTTGGCAAATATTACTCTTTGTACTATTGCTTTTGTTATTGCGGAAATTTGCATGGAAACCCATTCTAGATGCCGTAAATGAAAGAGAAGACGGAATAAAAAATGCACTAGCGGCTGCAGAAGAGGCAAAAAAGGAAATGCAGAACGTAACTGCCGATAGTGAAAAATTATTAAAAGAAGCTCGTGCTGAACGTGAGACCATGTTAAAAGAAGCTAGAGATATCAAGAACAAATTGATCGAGGAATCAAAAGAGCAGGCCAAAATTGAAGGAGATAAGATGATATCAAAAGCTCAAGCCGCTATTGAAAGTGAAAAGAAAGCGGCAGTAGCCGATATTAAAAATCAAGTGGCCGATCTGTCAATTAAAATTGCGGAAAAAGTGATCAAAGAGCAATTGTCGAACAAAGACAGTCAGTTCAAGTTGGTCGAAGATATGTTGGGTGATATTAAATTGAACTAAACAAGCATGAGCGATTCAAGAGCAGCAATACGCTACGCCAAAGCCATTCTAGACCTAGCGATCGAGAACAAGGCGACCGATGCTGTTGAAAAAGATATGCGTTCGGTTACAAGTACGATTTCCGAGAGCTCAGAACTTCGTGAAATGTTGGCGAGTCCGGTTATTAATGATGCTGCCAAGAAAAAAGTATTATTGGAGATTTTCAAAGAAAGCAATACTTTGACAGAAGGGGCGATTACCATGCTAGTCGATAACAAAAGAATTTCAATGCTGAACGAGGTAGCTTTGAAATTTATCATTTTAAACGAAAAACAAAAAGGAAAGGATGTTGCCTATGTAACCACGGCCGTTCCTTTAACACCAGAACTGGAAAAGAAGGTGTTACAAAAAGTAACTGAGATTACAGGTAGCACAGTAACCTTGGAAAACAAGATCGATGAGAGTATCATCGGGGGCTTTGTTTTACGGGTCGGCGATTTACAATACGATGAGAGCATCGCCAATAAATTGAGCAGTTTAAAAAGAGAATTTACAAATAGTCTATAAATAAATGTTTAGAGAAAGAGCTTGGGCTCTCGTTTCTAACGGTCTTATATCTATAACAAATGGCAGGAGTAAAAGCCGCTGAAGTATCGGCAATTTTAAAGAAACAATTATCAGATTTTGAAACAACAGCCTCTTTAGACGAAGTAGGTACCGTGCTACAAGTAGGTGATGGTATCGCTAGGGTCTATGGCCTATCTAATGTCCAGTATGGTGAATTGGTCGAATTCGATGGCGGACTGAAAGGTATTGTTTTGAATTTGGAAGAAGATAATGTTGGTGTGGTACTATTGAGTCCTTCACGAGACGTGAAAGAAGGTTCAGTTGTAAAACGAACCCAGACCATTGCTTCTATAAATGTTGGAGAAGGTATTGTTGGCCGTGTAGTAAACACCTTGGGTGTTCCAATCGATGGCAAGGGGCCTATTGAAGGAGAAGTCTATGAAATGCCGTTGGAGCGCAAAGCCCCAGGGGTGATCTTTCGTGAGCCGGTAACAGAGCCATTGCAAACTGGGATCAAGGCAATCGACGCTATGATTCCCGTAGGTAGAGGTCAACGTGAATTGGTCATTGGTGACCGTCAAACCGGTAAAACCACGGTTTGTATCGATACCATCTTAAACCAAAAAGAATTTTACGATGCAGGTGAGCCTGTATATTGTATATATGTTGCGATTGGCCAAAAGGCCTCTACGGTTGCGGGTATTGCCCAGACCTTAGAAGACAAAGGCGCTATGGCCTATACGACCATAGTAGCTGCAAACGCATCAGATCCTGCACCAATGCAGGTATACGCACCCTTTGCAGGTGCTGCGATAGGTGAGTACTTTCGTGACACGGGCCGTCCCGCATTGATTATTTATGACGACCTTTCAAAACAGGCCGTTGCCTATCGTGAGGTATCCTTGTTATTGAGAAGACCACCGGGGCGTGAGGCATATCCTGGTGATGTATTTTACCTTCACTCAAGATTATTGGAGCGTTCCGCAAAGGTGATTGCCGATGACGGAATCGCAAAAGACATGAACGATCTTCCAGATTCGTTAAAGCCAATGGTAAAAGGAGGAGGCTCTTTAACAGCCCTACCGATTATTGAAACGCAGGCAGGTGATGTATCTGCATATATTCCCACGAATGTAATCTCTATTACCGACGGGCAGATTTTCTTGGAGCAAGATTTGTTCAACCAAGGGGTTCGACCAGCGATTAACGTAGGTATCTCGGTATCTCGTGTGGGGGGTAACGCCCAGATAAAATCAATGAAAAAAGTTGCAGGAACCCTAAAACTGGATCAGGCACAATTTCGTGAATTGGAAGCCTTTGCCAAATTCGGTTCTGATTTAGATGCGGCCACCTTGAACGTAATTGAAAAAGGGCGGCGTAATGTTGAGATATTAAAGCAAGCACAAAACGATCCTTTTACGGTAGAAGATCAGGTAGCGATTATCTATGCAGGTTCAAAAAACTTGTTACGGGACGTACCGGTAAATAAAATCAAGGAATTCGAAAGAGACTATATTGAATTCCTAAACGCCAAGCATAGAGGTGTTTTAGACACTTTGAAATCAGGTAAGCTGACCGATGAGGTTATCGACACCTTGACTTCGGTCTGTAAAGATTTAGCGGGGAAATATGTAAATTAATTAGGAATTTTGCATTCATAATTAAAAAAAATGGCCAATTTAAAGGAAATACGAAATAGAATAGCATCGGTATCATCGACGATGCAGATAACTTCTGCCATGAAAATGGTATCTGCTGCCAAGTTGAAAAAAGCTCAGGATTCTATTACTGCCATGCGACCGTATGCTAATAAGCTTACCGAACTTTTACAAAGCCTTAGTGCTAGTTTAGATGCTGACTCTGGCGGTAAATTTTCCGAAGTTCGTGAGGTCAAAAAAGTGTTGGTCGTTGCCATTAACTCAAATAGAGGTCTTTGTGGTGGCTTTAATAACAACATTATCAAACAGAGTGTGTTATTGGCCGAAGAAACCTATGCAAATAAGCAAGTTGACTTTATGGCCATAGGAAAAAAGGCGAACGATCTATTAGGAAAAAAATTCAATGTCATTGCCAACCACAGTGCTGTTTATGACGATTTGACCTTTGAGAACGTGACTGCTATTGCCGAAGATCTTATGGAGAAGTTCACAGATGGTTCTTATGACAAGATTGATATTATATACAACAAATTCAAAAATGCAGCTACCCAGATTGTTACAACTGAGCAATTCTTACCAATAGTTCCTGTTGAAAATACTGAAAGCACCAATACGGACTATATTTTTGAACCATCCAAAATAGAGATTGTAGAGCAATTAATTCCGAAGTCTTTAAAAACACAATTGTACAAAGGTATTCGTGATTCCTTTGCCTCTGAACATGGTGCGCGTATGACAGCAATGCACAAGGCCACCGATAACGCCACTGAATTGAGAGATCAATTGAAGTTGACATACAATCAGGCGAGACAAGCTGCGATTACGAACGAGATATTGGAAATTGTTGGTGGTGCCGAGGCACTGAACGGTTAGAAGTACTTGTTGGTATCAAATTCATTAATGGTGTAATGCTGCGAAGTGGTAACAACAGAATCTTCAAAGAGATAGAATTATTCGGTCTCGTAACACATTGATTTTAGATGTTTTTTTTATATTTGAGAAATAGACCAAACACTTTTTCTCTATATATGTATAAATCAACCTTTCCCCTGCTTGTCTTATTATCTTTTCTTTTATTATCATCGTGTGAGAAAAAAGAAGAAAACAAGCCACCTTCAGAAGTTTCAGAGATTACGGCCACTAATATTTCTGGCACCCAAGTGCTCATAGCTTGGAGTAAAGCCGTTGACGATGATAAAAACCCTATAAAATATGACCTTCTTGTTAATAACAAGGTAATTAAAACTGGTTTTACGGGCACCTCAGTTGAATTGGATGTTACTGAATTTCTTAGTGGTGTTACCTCTAAAAGCGGAATCATAAACTACTCAAGTAAAAATAATGGTTCAGAGCTAGTATTGGCAATAGAGATTAAAGCTACTGACAGCAGCAACCAAACCTCAACAGCTAGAGCTACTATTACGATACAAATTAATAGACCTCCTGGTGAATTTGAGTTTCTAAACGTTTATTTTGATACAGAAGAATACCGATCAATAAGAATCAACTGGTCACCTGCTAGTGATATTGATGGTGATGAATTGTTGTACACCATATCTATAAACGATATAATTATTGAAGAAAATCACAAAATACCCTCTAGCAATGATTTTGGGGAAGTAACGTACTTAAATGATTTTTATGAATTGTCAAGCGACCCGATGACCATAAAAATAATTGTTTCAGATGGATCGGTATCAAACGAAATCACGGCAACCTATGATTTTAATGCCACAGATATAAACTTTGGGGCGATTGAAACACCTTATAACAATGAAGGTCTTGATTATTCTATTTCGACAGAAGAACCAGATGGCAAAATAGCATTCAATTTTAGTATTTCAAATGTTACTCCCTTTCGAATATCCAACAATCAAGGACAACGTATTGCTTTATTTGATGTGAATAATCAAGAGATTGTCTCAGAAATTGGTGAGATTTTAGGAGAATTAACCGAAGGGTCTTATAGCGTGGTTGTATTCAATAACAGCTCAAAAAATTCAAATGGGGTGCTACATATGGTTTTTGAAGACCCCAATGAGGCAGCTATAAATCTTGGAGAATTAACTGTGCCATCGATAAATGAGATTGAAATTGACCTAAGGCTAATAAACGAAAATACAGTGACTATTTTAACCTTTGAAATTAGTGAGGGTGCCGACTATAAATTTGAATATGGTAATGGGTTCGACAAAGACAATTTTTATTTGTTAAATGAAAACGATGAAGAGATACCTTTTTATATTAAACATTATAGATTTAGCACAGGAAATTTTTTACCTCCAGGCAAGTATAAGATAGGATTAAGAGATATTGTAAACGCCAAGAAGCTTTTTACGATGAAACTTCACTTTGGTAATTTTCATGGTTCAGACAAACATTTAGGATTAATACCCGTACCTGACTTTTCTGAAGCTGTTTATGAGAAAGAAGGAGAAGACGTAGATGCCTTTGTTCGTTTTTACTTTGAAGTGGAGAAACCCACGGCATTTTATTTTAGTATAGGGGTCAATAGCTCTGCAATTGAAAGATCTAAAAATTTGTGGAATGCAGACACCCGAGAGATAGTGCCCATATACGGCCTAAACCAAACCACATTTGCTGATAACCTTCTCCAACCGGGCATTGAATACTATATAGAGTATATTAATACGTGGACAGAGATGAACGATCCCTCAATGACTTTCGGGCTTAAACATCCTACGGCCTCCGATTTAGATTTGGGCATATTGTCAATACCCACTACTATAGATGACTTGCCTAAACAACTTAGAGAAGATTCCTATGGCGAGGCAGATCATATTATCGAATACACTTTTGAAATTACAGAAGAAGCGTTTTTTGGAGCCTTGCCCTCATATAGTGCGATTAAAGTGTTTGCGTTGTTAGATTCCAATAATGAGCCAATCGAACTTGCAATTACTTCTACCCCTGACTTACCTCCCGGAGTTTTATATGGTGCTAATCTATCTCCGGGTAAGTATACCCTTAGATGCCTAGAGGTAGATGGCATTAATAGATTTCACCCTGATTATGTAGTACGGTTTTCAAACTTTTATATAGTAGAAAAGAGGAATCTCTAAACGTATGGGCTTTGTTTGAATAAAGTGTCTTTCGAGTTATCGTAAACCTCACATTTCTGTGAGGTTTTTTTATGTCAACATGTAACATTTTAAAGAAAATGTATCTAAAAGGAAAACATCTTATGAAAACATTCAAAAAAGTACTGTTTACAGTAGTGTTCATGACGACCACATCGGTAGTTTCTCAAACCGCCCCCTTTGAAGTAAGTGTAAAGGGAGAAGGAGGACCTATTTTGTTCTTTCCAGGATTCGCCTGTACAGGTGAAGTATGGGAAGATACCGTTTCTGAGCTATCCGAAAACTACGAATGCCATATATTTACCTTTTCCGGTTTTGGTAAGGTGGCACCTATTGAAAAACCCTGGCTTCCAAAAATCAAGGAAGGGATTGTTCGCTATGTAGAAGAAAATAATTTAAGGAACCCTGTGATTATAGGGCATAGCTTGGGGGGTGTTTTGGGTCTATGGCTTGCTTCTGACGATAACCATCCGTATTCAAAATTGATTTTAGTAGACGCATTACCTTCTACCGGAGCTTTAATGATGCCCGATTTTAAAAGTGAGAACATGGTATACAACAACCCATATAGTAAACGAATCTTAGAAATGGATGCGGAAGAATTTAGTAAAATGGCAACTCAAATGGCTTCTGGAATGACCTTGAACATCGAAAAGCAAACACAAATCAAAGAATGGATGTTGCAAGCAGATCGCGAAACCTATGTTTATGGCTATACTGATTTGTTAAAGTTGGATTTACGGGATGATATTTCTAAAATCACCATTCCTGTTACAGTTCTGGCGGCAACACATCCTTACGGAAAGGAGATGGCCCCAATCAACTTATGAAGTCCAATATAAGAACTTGAAAGCTTATGAGATAGAGTTTGCCGAAGGTTCCGCACATTTTATCATGTACGATCGGCCAGCATGGTTTTTAAACCAGATTAAAAAAAGATTACCCTAAAAAGAATGGAGGAGGACGCATTCGTTTTTGAAGAAATTTACCGAGCAAACTATCAAAAGGTGCTTCGAATCTGTATGGGATATGTCAATGGCGATGATGCCCAAGCCAAAGATTTAACACAGGAAATCTTTATCAAGGTCTGGCAACAAATGAAATCATTTCGGAAAGAGGCCAGAGTTTCTACATGGATTTATAGAATAACCATAAACACATGTCTTCTTCAACTTAGGGGCAAAAAAATAGTGAAAAGTTCAAAAACGCTCGAAAGAGTAGCTGATGTTGAAGAAGAGACACATCCATCCAAAGAAAATCAATTGAAACAGATGTACCAATGTATAAATAAACTACCAAGAGAAAGCAAGGGAATTATCTTGTTGGAACTTGAGGGGTTGCCCCAAAAAGAAATTGCCGAGGTTATGGGGTTGTCCCATGAGGCCGTTCGGGTTCGGGTACATCGTATAAAAACCAGTTTAACTAAATGTGTACAAAATGACAGCATTTGAAAATTTAAAATCACAATGGGAAAATCAGCCCCAACAAGAAGCGCCTAATAATGGCCCAAAATCGATAATGGATAAAATGGCATCTATCAAAAAAAAGCAGCAAATAACCAATGGAGTACTTTCCGTTGTCCTAATCGTACTTATTGTTTTCTTTTTTTACATCGCTGCGTATAAGGTTAAAATAGTTATGGTAGGCCTACTATTGATGATCGGCGTTTTGGTAATTAGAATAATCATGGAGGTTTTTAGTGTTAGGGCAATGAAAAAAATAGATGTTTCTATAGATAACACAATGTTCGGGCAGCATATGATAGAATACCATAAAAAGAGGGTGAAAGTGCATTTTATAGCAACACCACTTATAATCATAGTGTATTGTATAGGCTTTTTTATGCTACTACCATCTTTCAAGGCAACCTTATCGACCGGATTTTACAATTATATTGTTGTTTCGTCAATAGTACTGGTAGTGGTGTTCGGTATTTTTATTGCAAAACAAATAAAGAAAGAACTGCTGATTTTGGATGAATTGAAAACTTGATTATACAAAGCATTTTGTTCTTGGCACACCCGTATCATCTTAATAGTACTTTTATACGTATTTATTGAACATTAACAACAAAAACACATATGAAAAGTTCAATAAGTATTTTAGCGGTATGGGTCATAATAGTTTCAAGTTGCTCATCACAAAAGAAGCTTGAAGTAACAGCGCCTTTCACATTGGGCGAGGTCTATGCTCAAAAATGGATCGTTGAAGACAATTTAAAAGATGGGGGCTATGAAGTAATCATTTCTATTTTGAGCCTTGATTCAAAAGAAGCGGTTCTTCAAAATTTGTATCATAAGGGCCAAATGGCAAACCTTACCATAGAACTTCGAGAAATAGGAACGGTTGCCCTAGCAGAATACTCAAAGGTAGAACCGGTAGAACAAGATACGGTACCTGTCGATTTAAAAAACGAAACCGAGTTGTTTCCTTTTCAGCTGACCGATACAGAAGCTGTTCTAAGCTATTTACATAACGAAAAGGTAAAATATATTAAGTTGAATGGTATTCGGCAAAACCCTGTAAAGGTATACGCCTCTTTAGAGGCTAGAAATTCAGACTAAATATACGCTTGCACGTAATTTTCGAAATTCAGGAATGCAGACGGTGGCTCGCCAAGAACTAAACTTTGTTGGCAGCCTTTAAATGTCTAATTTTAGCCCTTAACTTCAGCACTATTGAATCCGCTTAAAAAACTTTTTAAACAGACTGCCATTTATGGGCTGGCCACTGTGCTGCCCAGAATGCTTAGCTTTCTTTTATTGCCCTTGTATACTGGTATTTTAGTAACGGCAGGTTATGGTAAAGTGACTGTAATATTCGCGTGGATCGCCATCTTCAATGTCTTTTTGGCCTACGGAATGGAAACCGCTTTTTTTCGTTTTTACAACAGTAATGACAATAAAGAGAAGGTGGTGTCGACCTCCTTGATTTCTATTTTGGTGTCGACCTTGATATTCGCATTAATCGCCTTGTTGTTTCAGGGAGCTATGGCAAGTATGACCAATATCGATCCGATTTTTGTTCGGTACGCCATTTTTATTTTGGTTTTTGATGCCTTTGCCATCATACCTTTTGCATGGCTACGGGCCAATGAAAAGCCCATGAAGTATGCCCTTATTAAAATTGGCAATGTGGTTATAAACTTGGGCTTGAACGTATTTTTTCTAGTGTTTTTACCCAAAATTGTGGAAGGTAACCCCGATGGGATTTTTAGCTTGATGTACCGACCTAATTTCGAAATTTCGTACATTTTTCTTTCCAATTTGATCGCGAGTGGTATAACCCTAGTTGTTATGCTGCCCTTGTATCTTGACTGTAAATATGTTTTCGATAAAGAACTGTGGAAAAAAATGATGCGCTATGCCTGGCCCATTTTGGTAGCGGGTATCGCATTTACCATAAATGAGGTCTTCGATAAGATCCTTCTCGGGTGGTTGTTACCAGAAGATGTTGCCAAAAGCGAAATAGGCATGTATGGTGCCTGTTACAAGTTAGGTATGTTTATGATGTTGTTTGCTACCGCTTTTCGTATGGGTATTGAACCCTTCTTTTTTAGCCATGCCGGCACTGAAAATCCGCAAAAGGCATATGCGCAGATTACCAACTATTTTGTGGTGTTGGGCAGTATTATTTTATTGACCGTAGTGGTTTTTTCCGATGTCTTGAAAACCATGTTCATTGATGAGGCGTATTGGGAGGCCATGTCGGTCGTGCCATTGATTCTTTTGGCCAGTTTCTTTTTGGGTATCTATCACAACCTTTCTGTATGGTACAAGGTGACTGATAAAACACGCTATGGCGCGTTTATCTCACTTATCGGAGCAATTATAACAATCGGTATAAATTTTGTTTTTATTCCTTTGATCGGATATATGGCTTCGGCGATTGCCACCGTATTGGCATATGGCTCTATGATGGTACTGTCGTACTATTTTGGAAAATCTCATTATCCAGTGCCCTATAATTTTCGAAAAATCACCTTTTATCTCGGTATTTCCATCTTCTTTTCAGCAATTTCATTTTACGTCTTTGACCGAAACCTGACTGTGGGTATCGTTCTGCTCTTGCTATTTTTTGGCTTGGTATATAAACTGGAAAATGAGAAACTCAGACAAGTATTTTTGAAGAAATAAACAATATATGCAAATCAAGATCATCAACAAATCAGTCCATAACCTACCCAACTATGAAACGGGTGCTTCTGCGGGAATGGACCTAAGAGCCAATATTTCAGAAGCTGTTACGTTACAACCTTTAGAGCGCGCGATCATAAAAACAGGACTCTTTATTGAGCTTCCTGTGGCCTATGAAGCTCAGGTACGGCCAAGAAGTGGTTTGGCCGCTAAAAAAGGAATCACCGTACTCAATGCCCCTGGCACTATCGATGCTGATTACCGTGGCGAAATAGGGGTGATTTTAGTTAATCTATCCAATGAGCCATTTACCATTGAAAACGGGGAGCGTATTGCCCAATTGGTCATCGCCAAACATGAACGTGCCGAATGGATCGAAGTAGAAGAGCTTTCTGAAACCTCAAGGGGCGAAGGTGGGTTTGGCAGTACTGGGGTAAAGTAATGAAACAACGAAATCAATTGCAGTTATTGCATTTTCACATTAATGAATTGATATTTTAAACAAAGCACATGAAAATAATAGTCCCCATGGCGGGTCGTGGCTCAAGATTGAGACCGCATACCGTAACAGTGCCAAAACCCTTGATTCCCGTTGCGGGCAAACCCATTGTACATCGTTTGGTAAGTGATATAGCAAAGGTATTGGGAGAACCAATAGAAGAAGTCGCTTTTATTTTGGGCGACCCTGCTTTTTTTGGTGATGATGTTGTAGAAAGCTTAAAAGAACTGGCACAAGGCTTGGGTGCCAAAGCATCTATTTATCGTCAAGACGAACCTTTGGGTACAGGTCATGCGATTATGTGCGCCAAAGAATCTTTGAGTGGTCCTGCCGTAATTGCCTATGCGGACACATTGATTCGAGCCGATTTTGACTTGGACAAATCAGCTGATAGTGTCATTTGGGTAAAACAAGTAGACCAGCCCGAGGCATTTGGGGTAGTCAAGCTCAATGGAGACAATGAGATTATGGAACTGGTAGAAAAACCAAAGGAATTTGTATCGGATCTGGCCGTTATCGGAATTTATTATTTTAAAGATGTTGGCGTACTTAAGAATGAACTTCAATACGTGTTGGACAATAACATTATCAATGGTGGCGAGTACCAGATCAATGATGGCATCAAACAAATGATGCAAAAAGGCATGAAGTTTGTTCCGGGCAAGGTAGATGAATGGATGGACTGCGGAAACAAAAACGCAACAGTAGACACCAATACGCGTATGTTGGGTTTTTTAGAAAAAGATGGCGAGGCACTGATATCTGATTCTGTAAAATTGGAGAACGCCAAAATCATCGCCCCTTGTTTTATAGGTAAGAATGTGGTGTTGAAGAATACTACTGTTGGCCCATATGTATCGATTGGTAATAATACTACCATTGAAAATTCGACCATAAAAAACAGCTTGATACAGACACAGACTAAAATTTCGAATGCTAACCTAGATAACGCAATGGTTGGTAATCACGTGGTTTTTAATGGCAATTTTGAGACCGTTAGTATTGGTGATTATTCTGTTATGGAATAACACTTCGAGAGTTTTTGAAAAATGATACTAGCAGAGAATAATCATTTGGGTACCTAGAACCATTCTATGAAAAATGGAGTTTTCTTTTTACTTTTTACTTTGGGATTATACTTAATTCCTTTCACGGCTCTTGCCCAAGAAAAAGAGCTTGATATTGATGTAGAGAAAAGCGCAGCCCTGTTTTTAGAAGAGTATTCAGATAATTTTCAGGAAAGCTTTTTTGAGGCCCTAAAACAAAAGGGCATCGAAAACCATGACAAGGCAATCAACCTTTTTCTGGAATGTAAACGTTTGGATGCCGATAACATGGTGGTAGACCATGAACTGGCAAAAGCATATTTGGCAGATAAACAATATGTACTTGCCCAAGAATATGGGGTTTCTGCGGTGAATTCAGAACCTGAAAACCCTTGGTATCTAGCAACCCTTGTTGAAATACTTCAACGGCAGGGTAGTTCGATAGATATTATTTCAGGGGATATTCCCTTTGAAAATAACAAATTAAAAGAGAACCTAGCACTGAGTTATTATAAAAATGAAGATTATGAGCGTTCACTCGCACTATTGAAAAATATCAAAAAATCATCATTTTCAGTCGATTTAGCATCAAAAATCAACGATTCTATTAGAAAAAGGGATGAAAACGTCAAAAAAACAGAATTTTCTATTTCCAACAATAGTGCCTCAAATCCGTTGGAAAATTACAAAATGCAAATAGATGGTTTTATCAGAGCGAAGAGCTATATTATGCTACAACAAGTTGCCGAAGAGGCTTTAGAGTCGTATCCATCACAGCCCTATTTCTACTATGCCCAAGGGTATGCCCTCACCAAAAACGGGAAGCACCAAGTGGCCGTGGAAACCCTTGAAGCAGCTTTAGATTATCTTGTTGACGATATTTCCCTAACCAATAAAATCTATACCACCTTGGTCGATGCGTATAACGGCCTTAATAATTCAGTCAAGGCAAATATGTATCTTCGTAAGATAAAACCCGGGTTTTAAACTATGAACACGTTATTTCAAGGTATACCAAGGCGAATGGGCATTGGTGTTTTTTTGGCACTTTTTATTTCCTGTAAATCGAGCAAGGTCTTGACCAACGGCACTATAGACGAGAACCTATCCGCTAAGGCGATAATCAGAACACATTATCAAAACCAGATTGATTTTAAGACCTTGAGCGGTAAGATGAAAATCGAATATTCTGATGGCGATGCTACTCAAGGTGTAAGTGTAAGCCTTCGAATGGAAAAAGACAAAGCCATTTGGATGAGCGCTCCCTTAGGTTTGGTAAAGGCCTATATAACCCCTGATCGGGTTAGTTTTTACAATAAATTGGAAAACGAATATTTTGATGGTGATTTCTCGTACCTCAACAACCTCTTAGGAACCGAACTGGATTTCGAAAAAGTACAGAACCTGCTTTTGGGCAATGCCCTGTTCGATTTACGGAAGCAGAAATACGAGATGGAGGTCATGAACGAAAACTACCAATTAAAACCAAGAAAAAGTGAAATACTCTTCAAAACACTCTTTCAGATCGAACCCAAAAATTTCAAAATAGCAACACAACAATTGTCGCAGCCACTAAAGAAAAGATTGCTCGAGATAGTGTATACCAACTATCAAAAGATCAACAAATGGATTTTGCCCAATGAGGTAATGATAACAGCCATTGAGAAAGACGCCAAGAATACAATAGCTATTGAATATCGAAATATTGAATTCGACCAAAAACTATCCTTCCCTTATAAAATACCAAAAGGGTATAAAGAATTGGTTTTGAAGAAAGATGACCTATAAAAAGACATATATCGTTTGGATTATACTATTTGTAGGGCTTTTAATGCCCCAAAGTACCTTAGCGCAGACTGACGAACAAAAATCACTTGAGGCCAAAAGAGAAAGACTTCAAACCGAGATCAGAGACATAAATCGTTTGCTCTTTAGCGAAAAGAAAGAAAAGGGAAATATATTAGATCAAATGAGGGCACTAGATAAAAAAATCAATGTACGCCAACAGTTGATACGGGTCACCAATCAGCAATCGAACTTGTTGAACCGTCAGATCAATGCCAATATCAGGAACATCACAAAGCTGCGGGAAGATTTAAAGACTTTGAAAGAAGACTATGGCCTGATGATTCAAAAATCATATCAAAACAGGTCACAGCAAAGCAGGTTAATGTTCTTGCTCTCTTCAGAAGATTTCTTTCAGGCATTTAAGCGGTTGCGGTATATGAAACAGTACACCGATTACAGAAGAGAACAGGGCGAGCAGATAGTCACCAAGACCGACGACCTTTCTCGACTCAACAAAGACCTGAACGAAGAACGAAAAGTAAAGGAGGTATTGATCACCCAAAACCGTAAGGCAAAAAACCAATTGTTCAAAGAGATCAAAAGCCAAAAGGCCTTATTGGTATCGATAAGACAGAATGAAAGCAAGTATACGGCTGCTATTCAAAAGAAGAAAAAAGAAGCTAAAAAGATAGACGGGCAGATAGAGAAATTAATTCGGAGAGCGATTGTGGCATCGAATAAAAAATCGGGTAAAAAAGTAGTGAACACTAGTAAGTTCTTATTGACACCGGAAGCTACCGTTGTAGCGAATAATTTTATAGCAAACAAGGGGAAACTGATATGGCCCGTTGAAAAGGGAATAAAAAGTCAAGGGTTCGGGGTTTACAACGATGCCGTTTATCCAGGGCTGAAACACGAGAGCAACGGTGTGATCATCGCTACCGACCAAGGTGCGAAGGCCAGAGCTATTTTTGAAGGAGAGGTCATCGCTATTCTATCGGTTCCAGGCGGAAAAAAAGGAGTGCAGGTCAAGCACGGTAATTTTATCAGCACATATTACAACTTATCGGATCTTTATGTAAAAAAGGGAGATAAAGTGGCCACCAAGGCCGAACTGGGAAAGATCTATACCAACCGAACGAACGGTAAGACCCGTTTAAAATTCTACCTATATAAAGACACTTCGCGTTTGAACCCTGAAGATTGGGTGTATCAGTTGTAGTAACTAATTTTTTGAAAACCATTATCACGAAAAAAACACAAAAATTAAAATTAGTGCATTCGTGGCGATTTTTTTAGTTTTTGTGAGTACTTCGAAGACGCTGCCTCGAAGCGGAACATTTTACGTTTTGCACAGAGCATAAAAAAGCGGTTAGTCTATAAACAGGGCCCTGAGCTCTGTAGCTTCGTTCGGGCTCATTTTACCGACCAAAACAAGGCTCAATTGTTTTCTACGAAGAGCGGCCGCATAGCGCTCTTTTTCGAGTTCGGTTTCTGGTACTAGTTGAGGCACTTCTACCGGCTTCCCTGTTTTATCAACGGCAACAAAGGTATAGATACCCTCATTGGCCTTTGTACGCTCACCAGTACGTCGATCCTCGAGCCATACATCTAAATAAACCTCCATAGATGTTTTGAAGGCTCTTGAGACTTTTGCCTCTACGGTGACAATGCTTCCCAAGGGAACGGCTTTATTGAAAGCTACATGGTTTACAGAGGCGGTAACCGTGATTTCACGGCAATGGCGATGTGCGGCAATACTGGCTGCTCGATCCATTCTGGCCAACAATTCGCCCCCGAACAGATTGTTGAGTGCATTGGTTTCACCCGGCAGTACCATATCGGTCATTACGGTACGTGAATCATTGGGTTTTTTGCTTTCCATAACTTAAATTTTCAGCAAAGATACAAGGTAATTTTAGGGATAAAAATGGAAGGGATATTATTTTGTCGACAACAACCAAGCATCACGTGACTGTGTGCGTTTTATTGATTTTAGGGCGTTTAAAGCCTCATCAACATCGGTGTAACTGTCATAGTTGACCATGTGCAAGCCAAAATCGTTTGTGCCGATATATGTTGCATTATACCCGCGTCTTTTTAACTGGCGTATTTTTCTGTCAGCATTTTTGCGTATTCTAAATGCCCCGGCGACAATGTGATGTACGCGTACATTAATACTTTCCTTTTCTTTGGCGGTGGTCATTATCTTTAAAGAAATAGCGGGAAGTTCTAGCGGGGTCGTGTCAAAAAAAGTAGCTTCCTGAATATGTTTGGCCACTTGTTCTTGGGCATTTTCTCGCGCCAATTTTTGGTCGTTCACTTTTTCATTGAAGAAATGAAACCCTGTTAATCCCGTAGAAACGGCCAATAATAATATAGCTGCATATTTTAAATAAGGCCTAAAGGATGATGCCTGTCTTCTTTCAGGGGTGATAATAAATGGAATTTTCTCTTCCAATTCCATTACTTCTTCTTTTAAGGTCTCTCGGGTTACCGAAGGCGATACGAAAGATGGCATACCAAAGGAAGAGGTAAGGTAGTTGACCTGATATTGGGGCTGAAACTGAACTTTACCTTCAGTATTCAGCAATAATTCGCCTATATTCGAAAGGCTTAATCTTTCACCTTTTTGCAATTGGGTTTTCCAAGTGACTACGGTCTTAGCTACCTGTTTTAGAATATCTTCATAGGACGTTTTCTCGACCTCGGCCATATGTGAGATCAACAAACCATCATTGGAAACAAGCTGTTCGTTAAACGAAACCACTTTTGATGGAGGGTGAAAGGTATGGGTGGCCTCGTCGATAGCAGCAGATTTCACCTGTGTCAAGAAAGCACCAAAATGGGGTACCGTCACACAGTTGTATCTATAGAGTAATTCAGCGATATAGTGTTCTAGAACCATACAAGACAAATATTGCAAAAATTATCGCAGTTCAAAACCCTCTACATAACTTTTTATTAACATTATATTTGTTGTAAGTTGTGAATAACTATGGACGATTTTCAAATATCTAAAGATGAATTGATTGCGGTTTTAAGGCTACAGAATATTCCTAATATTGGTGATGTAACCGCAAAAAAACTAATAGCCCATTGTGGCAGTCCATCTGCAATTTTTGGCGACAAGTTGAAAAACTTATTAAAGATCGATGGTATTGGCACCTATACCATCAGAGGCCTTTATGACAGTGAGCATCGTGAAGCTGCAGAGGCCGAATATCAATATATACAAGATAAGAACATCGGATATTCCTTTTTTATGGATGCCGACTACCCTGTCAATCTAAAACATTGTATCGACAGCCCGATATTGCTTTTCAAGCGGGGAAATATTGATTTGGAAGGCAGGAAGATCATAAGTGTAGTTGGTACACGAAACATTACCGGTTATGGCTCCGCTTTTTGTGAACGTTTCATTTCCGATATCGCTCCCTTGAACCCTATTATTGTCAGTGGTTTTGCTTATGGCGTTGATATATGCGTTCAAAGGGCTGCAATAAAACACGGCTTGCAGACCATAGGGTGTTTGGCGCACGGGCTGAATCAAATATACCCAAAAGTGCACTCGAAGTATATGGCCGATGTTGAAAAGAACGGAGGCTTTATGACCGATTTTTGGAGCACCAGCAATCCTGATCGTGAAAATTTCTTAAAACGAAACCGTATTATTGCTGGTATGGCCGAAGCGACCATAGTGGTCGAATCTGCCGAAAAAGGGGGTAGTTTGGTCACGGCCGATATTGCCAATAGCTATAACCGTGATGTTTTTGCCGTGCCCGGGCGTGCAGAAGACAAGTTCAGTTTGGGGTGCAACAACCTTATAAAACAACAAAAAGCCCATATGCTCACCTCGGCAGCGGACCTAGTGTATTTATTGAATTGGGATGTGGATGAAAAAGAGGCCAAAACCATTCAAAAACAACTTTTTGTAGAAATGGACGATACCGAAAAATCGATTTACTCGTATTTGCAAAAAAACGGGAAGCAGTTGCTCGACAGTATCGCGATAGAATGTCGGTTTCCTATTTTCAAGGTGTCTTCAACCTTGTTGAATATGGAAATGAAGGGGGTGGTTCGCCCATTGCCGGGAAAACTCTTCGAAGCCATATAGCCATCAAGTATTTTCAGTTAATGTAGTGGCATTTATCAATAAATTCGATTAATGGTTTTGGGGCTTTTACAAACTGGTTGGTTTGTTGGGGCCAGATTATTTCCAATAAGGCAGGTTTAATGGTGTCTCATCGATAAAATACCACCTAAAATCTAGGGTTAGGGGTGTTGTTGATACAGCAATGAGAATGTTAAACCGACCACTTGGTCGGTTCACTATCTATTAGTATCCGACCTTGCTTCGAACTCTATTGAGTACCTGATCTGCCGTTTTTTTAGCTTTTTCAGCCCCCAAGGCTAAGGCATCATCTATCTCATTAAGATGGCTCATATAGTACTCGAATTTTTCACGGGCATCACTGAACCTTTCTAAAATCACCTCATAAAGTGCTTGTTTCGCATGACCGTAGCCATAGTTGCCACCCAAATAATTAGAACGCATTTCAGCGATTTGGGTCTTTGAAGCAAGAATTTTGTAGAGAGCGAAGGTAGTATCAATATCAGGATCCTTAGGGTCTTCCATAGAGGTGCTATCAGAGAGAATACCCATAATTTGCTTTCGCAATTTTTTATCGGTTTGAAATAGGTTGATAAGGTTTCCTTTACTTTTGCTCATTTTTTCGCCATCGGTGCCGGGTATGTACATGCTATCTTTCTGTACTTTGGCTTCCGGTAATACAAAAGTCTCTCCAAATTGGCTGTGAAAACGAGAAGCTACGTCGCGGGTCATTTCTAAATGTTGCAATTGATCCTTTCCAACGGGTACGATATCGGCATCGTACAGTAGAATATCAGCGGCCATTAGCATGGGGTATGAGAATAGTCCGGCATTTACGTCTTTTAATCGATCGGCCTTGTCCTTGAAAGAATGGGCAAGGGTCAAACGCTGAAATGGAAAAAAACAACTAAGGTACCAAGCCAGTTCTGTTACCTGCGGCACATCGCTCTGCCGGTAGAAAACGGTTTTATCGATATCAAGCCCGAACGCCAACCATGTAGCTGCTGTGGCATAGGTGTTATGGCGCAATTCTTCTCCGTTTTTTATTTGGGTGAGCGAATGCATATCTGCAATAAAGAGAAAAGACTCGTTTTTAGAATCCTTTGCCATTTCTATTGCTGGTATGATGGCTCCTAAAATATTTCCCAAATGGGGTATGCCCGTACTTTGTATGCCCGTTAAGATTCTTGCCATATAGCTGTTCTGAAAGTGTACAAAGGTAAAACAAATCATAAAAAGGCCGGAGTTGTACAGATACTAATTTTTTCAGATTATGGCCTAGTTTCTTTTCAAGTGATCTTTAGTATCGAATAATAGAAGTCAAACATCTCCTTTACATAAATTTATAGGTTGACCTGAAGTATAGAGATTAAACACAACTTTTAAATTGCTATTTTTGGTTTCATGCTTGACTTTTTCAAAAACATAGGGTACGTGCTGTACCGTATTTGGTTTAATATAATGGTCGCCCTGCCCATTTTTGTATTCTTCCCTTTTTTAGTATTTTTTACTTTGTCCGAAAAATGGTATCCCCAGTTTTTTTGGTTGATGCGAAATGTTTGGGCCATACCTATTTTATATGGTATGGGCTGTCTGCCAAAAATTGAAAGAGAACAAAAAATGGAGAAGGGCAAGAGTTATATGTTGGTGGCGAACCATACCAGTATGTTGGATATTATGCTCATGTTGAAGGTCAGCCGAAGTCCTTTTGTTTTTATAGGAAAGAAAGAGTTAGCGAAAATTCCCGTATTTGGTTTTTTTTTCAAGCGTGTTTGTATCATGGTGGATCGTGAAGACACCAGGAGCAGAACAGGGGTTTATA
This sequence comes from uncultured Maribacter sp., assembly GCA_964515285.1. Taxonomy (GTDB): domain Bacteria; phylum Bacteroidota; class Bacteroidia; order Flavobacteriales; family Flavobacteriaceae; genus Maribacter_C. The sequence continues at coordinate 58,495 of CAZEUV010000002.1, forward strand.
GGCGGGCCCAACGGCGGTTGAACCAAGGGTTGAGTATTTGCATCTTTCCTGAAGGTGGGGTGCCACCAGAGCATATTTTGTTGGATAAATTTAAGGATGGCGCGTTCAAAATGGCTATTTCACATACTATTCCAGTAGTGCCGATAACATTTTACGATAACAAAAAACGCTTTTCCTTTACATTCTTAAGTGGTGGGCCAGGTGCGGTGAGAGCCAAGGTACATACGTTTTTTGAAACAAGCCTACTCGACGAAGAAGATAAAATCACACTTCGCAAAGAGGTGAGGCAGGTTATTTTAGAAGAGTTGATGAAAGAATAAACGCCCCACAAAATCTGCAGAGCGTTTAAAAACCCATTGTTTTTCAACAATGGATAACCAACCAACTTTGTGTTATACCAATTTAACCATAAAACGTTACATATAAATCTTTTCTTTTATGCTTGCCCGTCGTTAATAAATAGAACCGTAGCTATGGCTATGCTTATTTTTTTTGCCTAAGTCAAACTAAAAATAATTCAATTTATTTATGCATCATTTTATAATTAAATTGGTACTACCTCTTGCCTTTTTGGTGCAAGAAGCTTAAAATTTAAAACTCAGACCACTGTAAACACCTATTGAAAAGGGCTGAAATGTACCATCGGTTTCCGAAAAGGTATTCAGGTGGTATTTAAAGACAGGTTCTATGTTGAATTGTACCTTGTTCGAAAATTTATAGTTTATGCCAAAACCTATGTTGGTGCTGAAATCGACCTTGTTCAGGTTATTGGCCTCACCTATTTCAGTTGTCAATTCCCCTGATGTTAGGGAAATGGAATTGTCGATCAAAAACAACGAACTAACACCTGCAATAAGGTTTATGCCAAGCCGATTGTCGATTACGGCATAGTTGAGTTCCATAGGCACTTCTAAATACCCGAATTCTTGCGCCATGATGCCCTCTCGTGAAGCACTTTTGGCCGAAATAGCATCTTGAGACGAGAAAAGAGGGCTTTCAGATTGTACACCTGCACGGGGGGTAGTACTGGTCTTACTGCCCACAATAATATTTTTAGAGGCCAACGTATAATCGACATTGGCTATTTGTCCATTGACCGAGCCCAAAGAAGAGGAAAATTCAACATCGTTCGTATTATAGCCATAATCGACCTTATGAAGACCCGACCGAATGCTCAGCTTTTTGCTTATTTCATAAGCGACCGAAAGGCCATAACTGAGATTGATATTACCCGATTTTGAATTGGGAACGAAAATAGTGCTTATGGGCGAACCTTCACCAATAGCATCGTAATAGACGGGGGCTATGCTAGGCCCAGCCGACCATTTAGACTCCCCGTTTTTTACCAAGACCTCTTCTTCTTTTTGTGAAGCAATTTCATCGAAGATCGATTTTTTCTTTGGTTCTTCTACATCCTCTTTGACGGTTTTCTTTTCAAGCTGAGCAATAGCCTCTTTTTCGGTCTTTTCAATGATTTCTTGTTTCAAAACACTTTTTGAATCAGTACTTATGCCATTCGAAGCATCTTGTTTTTCAATAGAATTACGATTGTCGATCTTATCGGTTATCGCTAAAGATGTCTCATTACTTTTAGGTTCGCTGTTTGAATAGGTATTCGATGTGGTTGTAGGGTCGACCTTTTCAGTAGATTGGTTATTGCGCTTAACATTGGTAATCTGGTTCTCTTGCTCGCTTAAGATATCAGCTGGGTCGATATGAGTAACATTTTTAGTGTTCGTTGATTTTACACGTGCATTGGTATCGATTGTTTGATTTGAAGAACCCTCATCTATACCATTTTGATGATTTGTATCGGGTTGTTTTTCTACATCTACTATTTGTACATCATTGCGGATTGGTTTTTCAAAAGAATTTTCGATTTCTTTTTCTTGAGTATTTTCCACCCCGGTTACCACGGGGTTAGAAATATCAGCAATGCTCTTAAAGGGATTAAAGACGTACAGTGAAATGGCCAATAGTGCTGCAACCCCTCCTAATTTCCACCAAAAGGGAATGATTTTACGTGATCTTTTCTTTTCGTTCAAAGATGCCTCGATCGAACGCCATACATTATGGGGGGGAGCTTCAGAGAAATTTTTTAGTTTCTCTTGAAACAGTTTGTCTATATTTTTCTTACCCATTTTTAGTTGTTTTAGGTAGTGGTGTTTTTTTGATAATTTGTTTTTTCACCGGTCATAGCACATCCTTATTATTATGTAAAATAAAAGATAAGCAGGCCGATAATGGCTTTGTTGTGTTCTGTATTTATTTTTTCTCTTAAGATTGTTCTCGCGCGTGCAAGATTTGATTTTGATGTTCCTGTTGATGTCCCTAATTGTTCGCTGATTTCTTTATGTGAATATCCATCCAAAACATACATATTGAATGTTATTCGGTATTTGTTCGGTAATTCTTGAATGTACCTTAACAAGGCCTGAATGCCTATGTCGACATAACCAGAATCGATTTCCACAACTTCTTCCTCATTTTCAGAAACCACGTTCAAATGTTCTTCTTTTCTATATTTTTGCAATACGGTGTTCACGGTTATTCGCTTCATCCATCCTTCAAAAGACCCTTTAAAACCGTATTGATCTATTTTTTCATAAATGGTCATAAAACTATCGTGAAGATTGTCTTCTGCCTCGGTTTTATTGCGTGAGTACTTGAGGCAGATACCGAACAGTATATTAGAATATTTCCTATATAGTTGTTCTTGTGCCTTTCTATCCCCTTTCTTACAATGGTTTACGAGCTCTTCCAGTTTTAAAATGTTGGTTAGGTTGAGACTTGGTCTAGGCCCTAGCTTACCGGAACCTCTACCTCAAAATACTCTTGTTCGCCATTTGTGTTTTCACCCTTCCAAAAGCGAAATACATAGGTATGATTGTAAAGTACGATAAAATCGAACGTTCGGGTCTCTTCGACTATGGCTTGGGTACAATTCGTTTGATCGGTTCGGGCAGTGCCTATGACCACAACATTACGTGTTGTAATCTCTTTATCAACGATATCGAAACCAGCGAAGCTAGTACACCCATCTGGTTTCATATAGGTTACGCTAATTCGGTATGTATGATCGAGGTCAAACGATTCCGGCAATTCAGCACTTACTATTTGTAGTGGCACGAAACTAAAATTCGATTCATTTTCAACACTACACGAACTGACCAGCAGTATTGCAGTACTTAGCAAAAATGTATAAAAGAACCTTTTCATCATCAAACGTTTGCCTTTAAGATGTAAGCAAGGGGCAAAGGTTGCGTTGTAAAGAAGAATATGACCTGTTAAAATATTTAATTCACTGTGGCGATGGCTTCCCGTATCTTGGCTTCCAGCTCATCAAAAAGTTCAGGGTTGTCCATCAAAATGGCTTTGACCCCATCACGGCCTTGCCCCAGTTTGGTATCACCATAACTGAACCACGACCCACTTTTTTTAATGATTTCGTATTCGACCCCAAGGTCGATGATCTCACCCACTTTTGAGATGCCGACACCGTACATAATATCGAATTCGGTGGTTCTAAAAGGAGGCGCTACTTTGTTCTTGACTACTTTTACCCGTGTTTTGTTGCCCAATACGCGACCATCGGTATCTTTTATCTGTGTTGACCTTCTAATATCCAACCTTACAGAGGCATAAAACTTAAGTGCATTGCCCCCAGTAGTGGTTTCGGGGTTTCCGAACACAATCCCTATTTTTTCTCTCAATTGGTTAATGAACATTACCGTACAATGGGTTTTGCTGATAGATCCTGTCAATTTTCTCAAGGCCTGTGACATCAATCTTGCATGAAGTCCCATTTTCGAGTCTCCCATTTCACCTTCGATCTCACTTTTAGGGGTCAGGGCCGCAACTGAATCGATAACCACAATATCAATAGCTCCTGAACGTATCAAATTATCAACGATTTCGAGAGCCTGTTCCCCATTGTCGGGTTGAGAAATTATTAAGTTATCGATATCAACACCTAATTTTTCAGCATAAAAACGATCAAATGCATGTTCTGCATCGATAAAAGCTGCAATGCCCCCTTGTTTTTGAGCTTCTGCGATGGCATGAAGCGTCAAAGTGGTCTTACCAGAAGATTCGGGGCCATAGACCTCAACAACCCTTCCACGCGGGTATCCCCCAACGCCCAACGCAATATCCAAACCCAAAGAACCTGAAGGGATTACGTCGATGTCCTCAAACACAGTATCCCCCATTTTCATGACAGTACCTTTACCGTAGGTTTTGTCTAATTTGTCAAGTGTCAACTTTAGGGCTTTTAGCTTTGCTTCTTTGTCAGAACTCATTTTTTCTCGTATTAGGGATGCTAAATTAGCATTTCTTTTTGCATATAACAATGCCCCACGCAACCTTTTTGAAAAAGGTGCATCTAATATAAAAAAGCACATACTAACTCAATGTGATATCCACTATTTTACTCATTAGTGGGCAACGGTGGTCTATTCCTTATCGAGTACTTCTGAAATCGCTATGAGGAAGAAAACAAGGAACGGCCGATTAAAGAGTCTTGATTACTTCAAGGCTCTTTTCTTTTAGTATATGTTGAAAACACTAAGGGTGTTGTTTACCGAGACAATAATCCGATATGATTTTCATATAAAAAGGTATCTTTGTAGCACGAAAAAACAGGGTAGGTTGTTTATGAAAGACAGAGGAAAAATTGAGTTAATGGCACCTGCGGGAAGTTTTGAGTCATTGCAGGCAGCACTTGACAACGGGGCGGATTCTGTTTATTTTGGTGTAGAACAACTTAATATGAGAGCTAGGGCTTCCATTAATTTTACCTTAGATGATTTAAAGGAAATATCAAGAAGATGTGATGAAAAAGGGGTGCGTACTTATTTGACTTTGAATACCATTATTTACGATCATGATCTATCCATAGTAAAAACACTTATCGTTAAAGCGAAAAAGGCAAAAATCACAGCGGTCATTGCCATGGACCAGGCTGTAATTCAAGTTGCTCGTGCAGAAGAAATGGAAGTGCACATTTCAACACAGATCAATATCACCAACATTGAAACGTTAAAATTTTATGCTCTATTTGCCGATACCGTAGTGTTGAGTAGAGAATTGAGCTTGCGACAAGTAAGACATATTACCGAACAAGTAAAAAAACAAGGGATAAAAGGGCCGTCGGGCCGTTTGGTCGAAATTGAGATATTTGGGCACGGGGCATTGTGTATGGCGGTATCGGGCAAATGCTATATGAGTTTACATTCATACAATTCATCGGCAAACAGAGGCGCCTGTAAACAAAATTGCAGAAAAAAATACACGGTAATCGATCAAGAAACCGGGTTTGAGATGGAGCTTGATAATGAGTACATAATGTCACCAAAAGATTTGTGCACCATTGATTTTTTAGACCAAATAGCAGAGGCGGGTATTTCAGTATTAAAGATTGAGGGTAGGGGCAGGGCGCCTGAGTATGTCGCCAAGGTAATTAAGTGTTATCGAGATGCCATTGATAGCATTGCAGAAGGAAATTACAATAGAGAAAAAGTTATTTCTTGGATGCAAGAGCTGGAAAAAGTCTACAATCGCGGTTTTTGGAACGGGTATTACCTAGGTCAGAAACTGGGGGAGTGGAGTAAAGAACCTGGCTCTAATGCAACTCAAAAGAAGGTATATGTGGGCAAGGGGATGCATTTTTTTCCGAAATCGAATATTGCCGAGTTTAAAATTGAAGCCTACTCAATTGCTTTGGGAGATACCATAATGGTAACGGGCCCAACTACTGGGGTTGAAGAGTTGAAACTAAAAGAAATGTACGTGAACGATGAGCAAGGAAACACTGCGGTCAAAGGTGATTCTGTTACCATACCGTTGAAATTCAGGATTAGACCTTCTGACAAGCTCTATAAAATTGTGACAACAGAATTCGCAAAAGCGTAATGGTTGTCGTCACCCTGCAAAGAGCTAAGTGTATTGGCTGCAACTATTGTGTTGAACTCGCACCTGACCATTTTAAAATGTCAAAAAAAGATGGTAAATGTGTTTTGTTGCACAGTACTGAAAAAAAAGGGTTTTTCACCATAAAATCACATGATAATAGCATCTATGAATCTTGTGTAAAGGCACAAAAATCGTGTCCGGTAAAAATAATCACAACCAAGAAAACCTGATGCAATTATAGTAAATAGGAAAAGGCTTGTAACCCCAACTTTCTTACCATCACAAATTATACTATCTTTACTTTCTAGTTTAATATGAACCTTTTTTGGCAGAAAACATTCGTTTTTTACCAAACCAAGATATAAAATATGGGTTGTAGCAGTTGTTCGACCTCTAAGGACGGACAGCCACGTGGATGCAAGAACAACGGCACCTGTGGTACCGATGGTTGTAATAAATTGACGGTTTTTGACTGGCTTTCGAATATGTCGCTACCAAATGGCGAAAAATCATTTGACTGTGTTGAAGTGCGATTTAAGAACAGCAGAAAAGAATTTTTCAGAAATTCTGAGAACCTCTCCCTTTCTATTGGCGATGTTGTAGCTACTCAAGCACAATCAGGTCATGATATTGGTATGGTAACCCTTGTGGGCGAATTGGTGAAAGTACAGATGAAGCGCAAAAAAGTGGATTTTAATGATTCTGAACTACCAAAAGCGTATCGAAAGGCAACACAAAAAGACATTGATATTTGGCAGCGATGTAGAGATCGTGAAGGCGAGATAAAGAAGCGCGCCAGAGAGATTGCCATCATTTTAAAGCTTCAAATGAAGATTTCAGATGTTGAATTTCAAGGCGATGGTTCTAAGGCAACATTTTATTATACCGCAGAAGAGCGTGTAGATTTTCGCCAGTTGATAAAAGACATGGCGAAGGCCTTTGGGATCCGTATTGAAATGCGGCAGATAGGGTATCGCCAAGAAGCGCAGCGTTTGGGAGGAATAGGGTCTTGTGGCAGAGAATTGTGCTGCTCAACTTGGTTGACCGATTTCAGATCAGTAAGCACCTCGGCAGCGCGATACCAGCAATTGTCGCTGAATCCTGAAAAATTAGCGGGACAATGTGGTAAGCTCAAATGTTGCTTGAACTTTGAGTTGGATGTTTATTTAGATGCATTAAAAGATTTTCCGTCACAAAACACAAAACTCCTTACCGAAAAGGGATTGGCATTTTGTCAAAAAACCGATATTTTCAAATCTACACTTTGGTTCTCTTACAAAGAAGACCCTGCCAATTGGCACGTGCTATCAAAAGAGCAGGTGAATGAAATTTTGGAGAAAAATAAGAAAAAAGAAAAAGTTGCAAGTCTTGAAGAGTATGCTGTAGAGCATATAATCGAAGTGAAGCCGGTCTTTGAAAATGTAGTGGGCCAAGATAGCCTTACCCGTTTTGACAAGCCTAAACACAGCAAGAAAAGCCGAAATAGAAACAAAAAACGTAATAACAACAATCAAAACAAAAACAGGGCAAACAACTCAAATAGTCGTAAGGGCAAAAGAAATCATTCGAACAAACCGAATAGAAACCCAAAAAATGCTTAGGAATTTATGTGCCATACTAGCTCTTTCAGTGGTAGTTTCCTGTAGTGATGGTATGGTCAAATCTGAATTTCGGGCCACTGACAATGGGGTGTGGGCGAAGGACGATGTCATTGAATTTACCTTCTCAAAAATCGATACGATTCGAAAACATGATATGTTCATCAATGTGAGAAATGATGAAAATTTTCCGTACAACAATCTTTTTTTGATAGCAGAACTCAATTTTCCCAGTGGGGAAACTGTTACCGATACTTTAGAGTATGAAATGGCCCTGCCCGATGGCACTTGGTTGGGCAAGGGGTACGGAAGCCTTAAAGAAAGTAGATTGTGGTATAAAGAGAACATCGTTTTTCATTCGGCTGGCGTATATACCTTACGTTTCACACATGCCATGCGAAAAAACGGCAATGTTGACGGCGTGGTCAACCTTGAGGGCATTACCGATGTAGGTTTCGAAATTGTACAAAGCAAAAAATAAAAATATGACAAAGGCCGTAAAGAAAAAGAACAAAGGCTTTTTCAAATTCATCAAATGGTTCTGGATTTTGTTTTTCGTAGGAATCCTTTCCGTGACACTAATTTTCTTATCGGCATCTTGGGGTTATTTGGGGGATATGCCCGATTACCAATATTTAGAGAATCCACAGACCAATTTGGCTACCGAGATTTTGTCCTCTGATGGTAAAACACTCGGAAAATTTTATTTGGATGATAATCGCACCCCGATCGATTACAAAGATCTCCCTGAGAATTTGGTGAACGCATTAATCGCAAAAGAAGATGTGCGATACTATAACCATTCGGGAATCGATGCGCGAGGCACTCTAAGAGCTGTATTTGCTAAAATTACATTTCGAAATAAAGGCGGGGCAAGTACTATACCTCAACAATTAGCAAGACAGTTGTTTGTGGGGCAAAAAGCCAAGGGACGGGGGAGGTATACCCAAAAAATCAGAGAATGGGTATTGGCCGTACAGCTCGAACGTAGTTATACCAAGGAGGAAATCATAGCTATGTATTTCAATATTTATGATTTTGGCAATAATGCTGACGGCATCAGGTCGGCTTCGAAAATTTATTTTGGAAAGGAACCCAAGAATCTAAAGATTGAAGAATCGGCGATGTTGGTAGGCATGTTGAAGAACTCCTCCTTATATAATCCTAGGCCTCATAGAAATCCTGAAGGGACCAAGAACCAAAGAGATGTGGTGCTGGCCCAAATGGCCAGATACAATTATATCACCGAAAAAGAAAAAGACTCGCTTCAGGCCTTGAAGATGGACATCAATTTTAGTCCCGAATCGCACCGCGAAGGGCTGGCCACATATTTTAGAATGCACCTTCAACGTTTTATGAACAAATGGATAGCGAAGAACCCGAAACCGGCCTTGAAAGGTGAACGTGATAAATACAATCTGTATCTAGACGGGTTAAAGATCTATACCACTATAGATTCTAGAATGCAGGCCAATGCCGAAGAAGCCGTTAGTGCACACATGAAAAATTTACAGGCCGAGTTTTTTCATCAAAACACACCAGATCGTAACAAAACAGCCCCATTTTTGGATCTTGAGAAGAGTGAAATAGACAGAATTATTGAACGCGGTATGAAAAACTCAGATCGATGGCGCATGATGAAGTCTGAAGGAAAATCTGAAAAAGAAATACGCGCTTCCTTTACCAAGAAAACCGAAATGACCGTATTTGACTGGAAAAGAGAAACGCGAGAGAAAGATACGATTATGACCCCCTTAGATTCTATACGGTATTACAAAACCTTTTTGCGTACCGCCATGATGTCAATGGAACCCCAAACTGGGCATGTAAAAGCATGGGTGGGGGGTATCGACTACAAGCATTTTCAATATGACAATGTAATTCAGGGCACAAATCAGGCAGGGTCGACGTTCAAACCTTTTGTTTATGCGGCAGCTATAGACCAACTACGCTTATCGCCTTGTGATTCCTTACCCGATACCCAATATTGTATTGAGGCAGAAAAGCACGGTAATCCTGAACCTTGGTGCCCTAAAAATTCTAACGGCAGGTATTCGGGCAAAAACTATACGTTAAAAGGAGCTTTAGCGAACTCGGTTAACACGGTAACCGCCCAATTGATCGATCGGGTCGGCCCAAAATCGGTAGTTTCGATTGTCAAGAATTTGGGTTTGTCCGGTGATATTCCTGAAGTGCCTTCTATTGCATTGGGCACATCTGATGTCAATGTGTACGAGATGGTAGGGGCATATGGTGCTTTTGTAAACCAAGGGGTCTACGTAAAACCAGTAACAGTCACTAGAATTGAAGATAGAAACGGTACGGTACTTTATGAATATGTGCCTAAAACCAAAGATGTCTTGAGCAAAGAAGTAGCATATACCATGTTAAATTTGATGCAGGGGGTTACCGAAGGTGGTTCGGGCGCACGATTAAGGCATAGTTACCTAAAGAACACAACGGTTTACAAAGAAATCATAACGGGATATCCCTACGGCTTTACAAACCCAATAGCGGGCAAAACGGGCACGACCCAAAATCAAAGTGATGGTTGGTTTATGGGTATGGTGCCTAATCTGGTTACTGGTGTATGGGTCGGTGGTGATGACAAGCCAATACATTTTAGCACCACTAAGTATGGTCAGGGGGCTTCAATGGCCTTACCTATTTGGGGCTTGTATATGAAGAAGAATTATGAAAATGAAGCATTGAGTATTTCAGACGGAGCCTTTCCGAAACCGAGCAATATGTCGATTGATTTAGATTGTAATAAAATCAAGAAAGAAATCCAAGAGAACGTCGATCCCGATGATGGAGATTTAGATGATATAGATTTTTAGGGAAGAAGGCTTAGACCAACCTCAATTCAGAGTTCAGTAATAGACATTATTTCTACAAATAGTTTGTTGGCACATAGTTAGAAAGCTCTAAATAACATAGGCTTCCAATGTTTGATTTTCAGACATATAGTATATGTCCGAAACAATCATCTTCGTTAAAATTTAAGGTTCTTTTGGTCATAAAAGTTTGGTTAAATTGCCGTAAATTAGTGCAGTGATACCAATCGATAATCTTTTTAAACAAAACAGATGATTCGCAAGAAAGTTACCAATGCCAAAGAAGCATTACAAGGCGTACAAGACGGAATGACCCTTATGTTGGGTGGGTTTGGCCTCTGTGGCATTCCCGAAAATGCCATTGCAGAATTGGTCGCTATGGAAATTACTGATATTACCTGTATCTCGAACAATGCCGGAGTCGACGATTTTGGTTTGGGACTGTTGTTACAAAAGCACCAGATAAAAAAAATGATCTCATCTTATGTAGGTGAAAATGAAGAATTTGAACGCCAAATGCTGAGCGGTGAATTAGAGGTTGAACTTACGCCACAGGGCACTTTGGCTGAAAAATGTAGAGCTGCCCAAGCAGGTTTTCCTGCATTTTACACCCCTGCAGGGTATGGTACTGAAGTAGCAGAAGGGAAAGAAACAAGAGAGTTCAATGGCAAAATGTATGTATTAGAATCGGCGTATAAGGCTGATTTTTCATTCGTAAAAGCATGGAAAGGCGATGAGGCTGGCAACTTAATTTTCAAGGGCACATCACGTAATTTCAACCCCTGTATGTGCGGAGCGGCAAAAATAACGGTTGCCGAGGTAGAAGAATTAGTGCCGGCAGGGCAATTAGATCCCGATCAAATTCATGTGCCGGGCATATTTGTAAAACGTATTTTTCAGGGGAAGGATTATGAGAAGCGAATTGAACAGCGAACGGTACGTTCTCGCAATATGTAATTTTTTTAATGTAAAAATGTAACGATGGTCAAAAAAGAAAATATAGTTACTGAGAAATCAATCGAATTTGCTTTGATGGTTATTGAGTTCTGTGAGTTATTGGAAGAAAAAAGAAAGTTTGCGATAGCCAATCAACTTTTAAAAGCAGGAACAAGTATTGGTGCCAATGTTCATGAAGCCCAAAATGCTGAAAGTAGAGCTGATTTTATTCATAAAATGAAAATCGCCCTTAAAGAACTTGAAGAAACCAAATATTGGCTTATCCTTTGTGAAAGAGCCAAATCCTATCCATTTAATTCGAATATGAAAACCAGCATCCATGAGTTGGGATTAATAATGTATAAGATTGTAAGTACTAGCAAAAGAAATTCGACCAAATAAAAATAAGTCATTGATACATTGGATTCATCGGTAAATTGTTACATTACTAACTATGTTGGATAAAAACGGAATAGCAAAACGCATCGCAAAAGAAGTCAAAGAC
>CAZEUV010000003.1:0-45783 GCA_964515285.1 uncultured Maribacter sp.
AAAGGAATACAGGTAACCGCCCTTGACAGTTCAAAAGGTGCTATAGAAACCTGCCGCCTTCGGGGCGTCAAGAATAACGTGCTTTCCCATATTCAAGATTTCGAAGGCCACCAATTCGATACTTTGCTCATGCTAATGAACGGTATAGGTATAGCGGGCACATTGAACAAGCTTGATGCCCTACTCCGTCATTTAAAATCACTCTTAAAAAGCAACGGACAAATTCTATTGGATTCTAGCGACCTGATCTATATCTTCGATGAAGATGGTGACGGTGGGCGATGGCTTCCCACCACCAAAAATTACTATGGCGAAGTGGCCTTCACTATGAGCTATAAAGGTCAAAAAGGAGATGCTTTTTCATGGCTGTATATAGATTTCAACACTTTACAAAATGCCGCAGCGGCCATTAATTTAACCTGTGAACTTGTAAGCGAGGGCGAACATTACGACTATTTAGCTAGATTGACCCATTGAAAATACAAATACCCACTTTTTTACGTTATTTCAAGTAATACCAGTTATTGTTTGAATTTACTGTAAAAGAAAACGATGATTTTTTTCTTTATATGAATTGGAAAATTAAAGCATAGCCTTAGTTACGGTTTCATTTTATAATGAAATAGAAAGGAAAAAAGGGTGTTTTATTACAGTAAATTCAAATGGTAAATGGTATAAGGCTCCTCTTGGGGTCGTAATCAAAACAAAGTATAGATGAAGAAGTTTCGCGTTTTATTGATATTGCTCTCTTTTAGCATAATTCTAGGTTGTTCAAAGAGTTCAGATGACACCACCCCAACCAAACCCATTGATAAGTCAGCAAACCTTTTGGGTACCGGCGACTCTGCCAAAGACATTCTCTCGAATGGTGATTTCACTAAAATTCAAGTGGAAATCGCTTTTGTAACAGGTTTTAAGCCCACCCAAGAGGCAATGAACGAATTTGTCGCTTATCTAAAGCGGCGAACTTTCAAACAAGAGGTCGAACTGATATTTAAAGAATTACCATCGCCCAATGAAGACAACCTAACCCTTGAGGAAATAGACGATCTCGAAAAGGAAAATAGAACCCTATATAACAACGGTGAGACCTTGGCCATATACATATATTTTGCCGATGCACCTGCAGAAGACGATGAAGAAGAAGAAGGCTTGGTGACCTTGGGTGCGGTCTATAGAAATACCTCAATGATCATTCACGAGGTGACCGTTCGAAAATTGGCCAATCTAAGTAGCCTGATCTCTGTTGCCGATGTTGAGGGTGCCACAGTCAACCACGAGTTCGGCCATTTGTTCGGGTTGGTGAATTTGGGTACCGATCCCATAAACGACCATGAAGATGTTGAAGCTGAGAACCATTGTAATGTTAATGGCTGTTTGATGCGTGCAGAACTGCAGTTTGGCGGATCAGGCAAATCGGCAACAACGACAGCTGGTAAATCTGACAAGGGCCTAAAGTCAGCGTGCTCTTTAAGTGGCCAAAGCATGCTACACATGTTACAGCTTCAGAGCGCTAAAGGATCTGCAGCTTTGCCTACCTTAGATGCGGAATGTATTCTGGATCTACAGGGCAACGGGGGCAGGTAATTACAGCCATATCTTTGTTTTTTGTTCAAATGAAACAACTCAAGGCGGGTTCACTAAACCACTCCTATGTTTGTAAAAGCATAAAATTGCCAACGGTTATTGAGTTACTATGTTATACCATTATGATATTATTGGTTATTTAGTCGGAACCCATTAATAACCCAATATTCAATAACCTAATGACTTTTGGGGTCAAAATGTTTATAGAAAATAAAAAAATTCCCGAAACCTAATGTTCCTTGGGGAAGAAAACCCTAACTGCGCCGTGCATGGTATAAAGTCGGTATTTATCACCATCATGAACTAAAATGGGACTGGAATAATTGTTGGTAATACTATCTCCAACAATGATAGGGTTGTTGCCATACTTGCTCCAATGGATCAAATCATCGGATACCGCAACATTGCAATTCCATGTTGCCCAATCTTCGTCAGGGGTTCCGTGATAATAGGCATAATACCTGCCTTGGTGTTTAATAATCTGGTTTACTGCCACTCCTTCGGCATCGTATTTTCCAGGTCCCAGCTCAATGACGGGCTCATCTTGGACATTGGTCCATACTTTTTGATCTGCGGATGTCGCCACCCAGATACCAAGATCTCCGCGTTCATAGAACAAATACCATTTTTCATCTTCGACCCAGAGCGTTGGTGTACCATAGGCCCCTGGACCGATCGGTTCCCCATTCACTTTTCTTATATCCAGATCTCCCATACGTGTCCAATGAATACCATCGGTGGATGAAAGCATATGGGCAATATCATCTACCCCTTCGGCTACCATACTATAGGTGCCATTATGCTTTACCACCTGCACATCCTCGGTCCAATACCCATCAAATATTGGTTGCTCGGAATACCGCTTCCAAACCATACCATCTGTTGAAGTGGCATACCCAAGGGATAGGTTTTCGTGAGAATCGCCAAATCCGGTGTACCACATTTTATAAATTCCGTTCTCTTTCAGTATGTAGCCCCGTTCACGAATCATTTTGTCCCATGTGTCGGTACCCGTACCCGAAAAAACCGGGGCCTTCGCAGCAGGAACAAAATCAACTAGCTCTGAAGGAAAAAGGACTGGTTCATCTTTTGCCTGTTCGGTTTTGTCCTTTTTTTCATTACAGCTTGTTGACATGAAAAATGCAACCAATATCGGTACTATTATTTTCTCTTTCATACATCTAAAATGGTTTGTTAACGGTTCAGTTATGCTCATTAAATACATTATATTCCATCTTTCCTCTTGTTATAAAAATCCAAGACATGGGAAGGGATTTCAATACCTTGTTTTAATTCTTTGTCGGAAACAGGATACCCATATATTGTTTTAACAGGTATTTCTCCTGCCCAAAAATCTAAATTACGGTCTGCCTTATTATCTTTAAGAGGTGCATTTGCGATTTTTGCCGAGGCAGTCTCGATCTTGATCTCGATCACTTTTGTTGCTTTTAACTCTTTTTCATTGGGTTGTCTACAGAATTCCCACCTATTCGGTACAAAGTGATTTATTATACTTTTTAATCCTATGAACTTTTCCTTGTCAGAAGTCAGTTCACTTAACTTTTCCAAATATGACCGCAGAGCGATAATTGACAGAATGGTGAAATGCAGATCTGGTAAGTTTCATCGAGTCCAAGATCATAACACTTAACGATACTTCCCCAGACTCGATCAATGTATTTGTCATTCTATTTTTTGTAGAACCGTGTATATACAATGAATCACTATTTCTACCATAATTGATCGGTTGAACGAAAGCCTTTCCCTTAAAATTGAAAGCTATGTTACAAATTTCCGTTGCATCTAAAATAGAATAGATTTCATCTTTATTATAGTTAGTTTTTTTTGCTCCGCGAATTACTTTGTTCAATTCTGTTTTGTTAAACTCCATATAGCAGTTCAATTGCTTTTTTTTGCAGTTAATCTGCATTGCATACAACGTTCGCCTAAAATCAACAAAAAACAGAACATTTCCAAACCCTTTAGCTTAAACTTGCCAATGCCCAAGTTTATTGGGGGCGTTGACAGGTCGTTCGTAATTCTATTTCCATCCGTTTACCGAGTTATGCATTGGAACTTCGTCATGAGCGGTGAAAATGCAACCAGCATGGCAGGCGCGATTTTGCGGAAGTTTCAACACGGAATAAGTTTTCGAGTGCATAATACGGGTACATCCATTAAGGAATATTCAAATACTTGTGGGTTTGCAACGAGA
Organism: uncultured Maribacter sp.; assembly: GCA_964515285.1. Lineage (GTDB taxonomy): Bacteria > Bacteroidota > Bacteroidia > Flavobacteriales > Flavobacteriaceae > Maribacter_C. The sequence continues at coordinate 3,803 of CAZEUV010000003.1, forward strand.
TCTTCCATTTGGGGTGCTGCATCACATAATCGACGATCAAAGGCGTAACCTTATTGCGAACGCTCCATTCAGGCTGTAAATAGAGTATACAGTTCTTATTTGTCAAGGCAGCCTGCTCTTCGGCAAAGACCAAATCGTGTTTGTTATAAACAATGATCTTCAGTTCATGGGCCTCATCGTAGATTTTTCCGAACGGGAGTTTGTTCTTTTTTGGCGAAAGACAGATCCAATCCCAAATACCCGTCAATTCAAATGCGCCCGAAGTTTCGATATGCGTCTGTACATTTTTGACCTTCAAGGCCTTGGTCAAGGGATCCATATTCCATGTCAATGGCTCACCACCGGTAATGACAATTGTATTTGAATTATTGGCGGCATTGGCAACAATATGTTCTATGGATGTTGGCGGATGCAGATCAGCATTCCAACTTTCTTTTACATCACACCAATGACAGCCTACATCGCAGCCACCCACACGAATGAAATAAGCCGCCGTACCTTTATGGAAGCCTTCACCTTGTATGGTGTAAAACTCCTCCATTAAAGGAAGCATCAAACCCTTATCGACCAATATCATTACATCATCTTTGAGCATTTGGCAAAGATAGGCCATGCGAAAACCATTATCCAAATTCTGAACCCTTGTTTCCTGAAAAAAGAGACATCTTGACCATAGGTCGATTTTTTCACCTCAATTTGAAGCAAATGCCTTCTATTCGTGAATTTTCCTTTATTTTTATACCAAACAAAACTAAATGAGTACCAAAGACCAATTCTTTTCTCATATTGAAAAAGGATATACCACAAAAGGCGATTACATTGTTATGGGAGCAGCAATGCTCGATGGTGAGGCAGTGACCAACGCCCATGTGAAAATTCCCCTGAAAACCATGAACCGTCACGGACTTATTGCCGGGGCCACAGGAACAGGAAAAACCAAAACATTGCAGGTACTCGCCGAGAATTTGTCTGAAAAAGGAATTCCGGTTTTATTGATGGATCTGAAAGGAGATCTAAGTGGCATCGCACAACCGAGCCCCGGTCACCCAAAAATCGACGAACGCCACAAAAAAATAGGCCTACCCTTTGAAGCAAAAGGCTTTCCCGTAGAAATTTTATCCCTTTCAGAACAAGATGGGGTGAAGTTACGAGCCACCGTTTCTGAATTCGGACCCACACTTTTATCGCGTATATTAGATCTGACCTCAACACAAGAAGGCATCGTTGCCGTAGTTTTCAAATACTGTGATGACAATAAAATGCCCCTGCTGGATCTAAAAGATTTCAAAAAAGTACTTCAATACGCCACAGGAACCGGCAAAAAGGAATTCGCGAAAAATTACGGTCGTATTTCAACCAGTTCTACGGGCACCATTCTTAGAAAAATCATTGAACTCGAACAACAAGGGGCTGAACGCTTCTTTGGTGAAAAATCATTTGATATAGATGATCTGACGAGAATAGATGAAAATGGAAGGGGATATATCAATATCATACGATTGACCGATATACAAGACCGGCCAAAACTGTTCTCTACGTTTATGTTGAGCCTCTTGGCCGAAATTTATGATACCTTTCCTGAGCAGGGCGATAACGATAGACCTGAATTGATTCTTTTTATTGATGAGGCCCATCTTATTTTCAAAGAGGCATCAAAAGCCCTCTTGAACCAAATTGAGAGTATTGTGAAATTGATTCGCTCAAAAGGCATCGGTCTGTATTTTGTTACCCAAAACCCTACAGATGTGCCCAACGAAGTATTGGCACAATTGGGATTGAAAATACAACATGCCCTTAGGGCCTTTACGGCACGAGATCGTAAAGCGATCAAGCTTACTGCCGAGAATTATCCAGAATCTGAATTCTACGATACCAAAGAGGTATTGACCTCATTGGGTATTGGCGAAGCCTTGATTTCGGCCTTAGATGAAAAAGGAAGACCTACCCCGTTAGCGGCTACCCTACTCAGAGCCCCCATGAGCAGAATGGACGTGCTTACCAATAAAGAACTGAAATCAATTATAGATAAATCAGATCTGGTCAAAAAATATAGTGAGAACATCGATAGGGAAAGTGCCTATGAGATCTTGAACAAGAAAATAGAAAAGGCAGAAAAAGTCGCTGAAAAAGAAAGAGACCGACCCTCGGGCAGAAGAACGTCAAGAAGAAAAAGCACACGTCAAAACCCGGTAATCAAAGTATTGACCAGTGCTACCTTTATTCGTGGGGTACTGGGCGTATTAAAAAAAGTATTGCGATAAACATGAAGAAAACAATTCTCGTCATACTCTTGGGTTTAGCTGTTCTTGCCGTACAATGCGAAGAAGAAAAAGACACTACCTATCTGATTACAAGAACCAGTATCGGCAAATTGGATCGATCTAGTCTTGCCCGTGATCTAGAGGTCATCTATCACCAAGATTCCATTGTAAAAGATACTACACAACTGATTAAAGGGTTTGGTGCAAAAAAAATCAAGATCTTTGAAAAGGGGGGCGCTCATTTATTGACCTTGACACCAACTTCAGATAGTATACCCACCATTGGTAACATTCGTGTGTTCGACCCTCGGTTTAAAACCGAAAAAGGAATTGGACCTAACAGTACTTTTAAGGAAATCAAAGAGCAGTATGCCATTAACAAAGTAATCACCTCTATGAACAATGTGGTGATATTCATTAAAAATAGCGATCTATACTTTACCATTGATAAAAGAGAATTGCCCTCTAGCCTACGTTATTCCTCAAGTGTCAATATAGAAGCGGTACAAATACCTGATGCGGCAAGAACAAAATACATGATGATCGGTTGGGAATAGTTTTAAACGATACGTAATGATCTTACCGCAATGCAATCTAATCTTTTAGAAGAGTAGATAGTTTCATACTTAAATATTTATATAACCCGTTGTGCATTATGATTTAGGTTGAAAAAATTGTACACGCCACTGATTATCAGTAAATTGAAATAACTACACAATAACTCAAATATGCACAACGGGTTTTTAATATAAAAATGTATAAGTCGTATGCGTATCAAAATATTTTATATTTCTTCTATTTTTGTAATTATATTTTGGTTATGTTCCTGTAACCCAACGCCTTCTTCCCTAATCGAAAGACCTACTGATACATGGGTACACCGCTCAGTATTAAATGGGCGTCCACGTATGATTACTTTAAACTTACATCCTGATTATTTTGTTGCCTATGATTTAACCAAGTGTGGGATATATAAGATTTGGAGGGGAGGCGTGAATTGGGAAGGAGCCGTTTATACGGATATTAAAAATGTACAACCTACCACCTGGGGAATAGATTATTATTCCGATGAGCTTCTGGAAGATATTTGGTTTGTAGAAATCGGTGGGATTAACCATATACCTGAAGTATTTTTCAAAGGATATGTTCTAAAGGATCAACAGATATTTTTTCGATATGATATGGTAATAGATGGAAGAGATACTGTTCGGCTGGAAGAGCACCCTGAATTTATTCAAAACAAAATCGGAAAACCAGGTATAAAAAGGAAATTCAAAGCAATGAATGTTCCTGAGAATGTGTCAATTTTCTTAAAATCAAAAGACCAAATTATTAAGATTCCGGGAAACCGCCAGATTCTTAACCGCACTTTTTTTAACGTCGTAGCAAAGCCAACCCAGCCTGTTAATCTACCTCATTACGATCATATGGGTAAATACTGGATGGAACGAAGTGATTGTTTTACATGCCATGAAGTGCAACATCAAACAGTGGGACCTTCATTAGAGCAGATCGCACAACGGTATCCAAAAGATAAAAAAGCGATCGATCAATTGGTGCAAAAAATTCAGTTTGGTGGAAGTGGTGTTTGGGGCAAAGACCCTATGAATGCACATCCTCAACACACAGAAGAAGAGCTATCAACCATGGTTGACTATATACTTTCGTTGAATACAGAAGAGAGCCTCGAGCTCAATTTGAATGTGGAGGATGAAAAGATAGCTGACACAATTGGTCCGCGGCCCGGTTTCGGCACGGCCCTGAATGGGCTACACCCCAGCTACGACCTCAGTAGTATACGGAAAAAAGATTTTAAGCCTAAGGTAGGAGGGATTGCTTTTCTTCCTGATGGGAGATTGTTATTGGCCACTTGGGACCAAAAAGGAGAAGTGTATTTACTAAAAGGGGTGGAAAAGGGAGATGCTAGCCAAATTAGTATTCAACGTATAGCATCCGGATTAGCCGAACCTTTGGGAATCGAAGTTGTTGACGGTGAAATTTATGTCCTTCAAAAACATGAACTTACGCAACTAATTGACCTGAATGGAGACAACATTATTGATGAATACCGAGTTATTTGCAACAGTTTTGGGGTAACCGCCGATTTTCATGAATTTGCTTTTGGCTTGGTCTATAAAGAGGGATATTTCTATGCCAACCTTTCGTTGGCCATGAGGCCACTGAATTATGAAAAACAGCATCCAGACCGGGGCAAGACGATCAAGATTGCCCGTGATGGTAGTTTTGAATGGGTCAATCATGGCCTTAGGCAACCAAATGGGATTGGATTGGGTGTAGATGGAGAAATTTTTGTAACCGATAATCAGGGCCAATGGCTTCCTGCCAACAAATTAATTCATGTTCGTCATGGTGATTTTCATGGCATGCGATGGTTGCTTAAGGACTCTTTGCCCAATCTTAAAATGACTCCTCCGGCCGTTTGGCTCCCTGAACATGAGATTGCCAATTCACCCTCGGAACCCCTGATTATGAAAGATGGCCCTTATCAGGGACAGATGTTATACGGTGATGTCTCCCACGGAGGTATCAAAAGAGTATTCTTGGAGAAAATCAATGGAGCCTATCAAGGAGTGGTTTTTCGCTTCACGCAAGGACTGGAGGCCGGTGTTCATCGTATGCGTTGGGGTCCTGATGATGCCCTATATGTTGGGGGAATTGGTATGGTTGGAGGCTGGAGTTGGAAAGGGACCAAGTACGGACTTCAACGTATGAAGTACAATGGAAAATCCACTTTTGAAATGCTTGCTGTACGAGCCAAATCAAATGGATTAGAAATTGAATTTACCGAACCCTTGGAACAAGGGGAGGGAACCAAGGCATCTGATTATTTGATCCAACAGTGGTGGTATCTTCCCACCGAAGCTTATGGTGGACCAAAAATGAATTTGGAAAACATGAATATTTCAAGCGTGGAACTTTCTGAAGACCGTACCAGGGTTAACCTTAAAATTCCAGGTTTAAATAAGGAATATGTAGTTTATATTCGCTTGAATGATGATCTGAAAAGTGCTACTGGCGAATTTCTATGGTCTTCTGAAGCCTGGTATACACTGAATAATATCCCTGACAATACCATTGAAAATTTAGAATAGTATATGAAACGAATTAGAATAATTCGTAAATTGGATTGTAAAGAAATACAATGTGGTATTATGAGAAAAATCAAAGAAAGATACGGAATTATAGTGTTTCTGGTGTTATTGGGTTTTATTGACAACAGTGCTCATGCACAAGAAAATACTAAAAAAGAGGAGTGGGTACAATTCGAGGAAGAACGCACAGATGCGTATAAAGATCAAATTGAAACATATTTACAAAACTGGATTATTGAATACTACGAAGACCGGGCGAACAAAGTATGGCACAGAGATTACAGTAGTATTGATGCTTTTAAAAGGAGTGTAGAACCTAATCGTAAAGCTTGGAGAGAAATACTAAATCCGCCCACACTTAGAAAGACCGGGCCGTTAAAAAAGGAACCACATCCCTATTTGGAAGATATTCGGGCAGAATGGGTAGTACTTCCCCTTGGCCCTGTCACAGCAGAAGGTATTCTTGTTTTTCCTCCAGAAGCCAGCAAAGACAATCCAGTACCTCTTGTAATTGTACAGCATGGGATTGGTTCAACACCCGAAACACCTTTCGAAATCGACAATAAGAACTATCATGAATATGCCCGGGAATTGCTAAAAGCCGGTTTTGCGGTATTAGCACCATTAAATCTACGATCAATGGTTCGTCGTAACTACGTCGAACGCCTCTGCCGTTTAATAGATACCACTTTGCCAGGCATAGAATTGGTTAGAATGCAGCATTTATTAGATGTTGTACTCGAAGATCCGCGTATAGATGCTAATCGTATTGGCATGTGGGGGCTTTCTTTGGGTGGAATGGCAACCATGTTTTGGGCACCTCTAGAACCTCGAATCAAGGTTTGTGTGGTTAGCGGGTGGTACAATCACAGGCTTACCAAGATGGCTGTTCCCGATGATCGTTATGTCAGTTTTATGGTGGTAGATGAAGAGCATGCCTTTTTCAGGGGTTGGGCAACGGCGTTCGCTGATCACGACGTTACTTCTTTGATATGCCCACGCCCCTTATTGGTGCAGCATGGAAAGGAAGATCTGATTGCCCACTGGCCGCAAGTTATCGACGAGTTCAACAGTGCAAAAAAGCATTATGAGAAATTGAATATTGGCGACAGAATTGAAATAGACGTATTTGATGGTGGCCACGAAGCTTTGCCGAAAACGGGTATCCCATTTCTTGTTCGTTGGTTGAAATTTTAAATGAAAAGTATCCCGTTAAAGATATTTTTTCGGGGTCTGGAGGTTATGCCCTATTTTATGTTTACAGTATTCGCCATAGATCTTATCGAGAAGCGGATTCATCCGCCTTTTTTCTATTCTAGTACTTTATTTAGAGTATCGATCCAATTCTTATAAAATATATTATCTATATCTTCCGCTGAATAGCCCCGCCCTTTCAATATATCTTCAAATTTGTACATATCGGCAATAGATTCCATATCATAGGGTGTTTGTTCAAGCCCAAAAAGGCCATCAAGATCGCTGCCTATTGCTACACATTTACTATTACCGGCCATTTGACAAATATGGTCAAAGTGCTCGACCAAACGTTCCATATTTATACCTAATTCTTTAGGATCGTCAACATTCATCTTAAAACCCGGGTGCATCATCCAAGTGTCCAGAGCACATCCAATTACCCCATCACGCTCTAAAATACATTTGATTTGCTCATCTGAAAATTGACGTTCGCCCGGAACTAGGCTTCTACAATTTTGGTGGCTTGCTATTACTGGGCCCGCAAAAATACCCAGGGCCTCAAAAAAGCCGATGTCCGTCAAATGGGTCAAATCGAGCAAAATACTAATGTTGTTCATCTCTCTAAGCAGATCCTTGCCCAATTTGGTAATACCACTACCGTCTGAATGGGTGCCCGCGGCATACCGCCCAGGACCGAAATGTGAAATACCTATGGAACGAAGCCCTTCATCATAGTACTTATAGAGATAGTCAAGGTTCACAATAGAATCGGCACCTTCCAATGCCAGTATATAACCAACTGGTTTTTGATGGTAATTCTCAGGTTTACCCAGCCACAGCTCTAGATGATTTTTTAAGCCTTGTTTCTCTTTTATCTGTACCATTTCCCCTGAGGTTTCCATTGCGCGATACCATGCTAATTGACCTTGGGCGTTTGCATAGGCTTGTTCAGGAGAATGCCATCCGGTTAGCGCTAAGGTCTCTAGTGGATTCCCTGTTTTCGAGAATCTTGATATCAGGGTAGTGATAACCAAACCAATGCGTCCCTTACGCAGCTCGGGCAATGCTACGGTTCCTTTGCCCCGATCTTGAAAATCAGTCCAACCCAGTTTTTGTTCCTTTTTTCGTATTTCCGCTACACTGAGGGTTAAATCGCGATTCATTGCCATGGCGTTCGTGGCCAGATCCAAATGTCCATCAATAATAAAAATATTTTCGGGAGGCATAACTTTTAGGTTATTTTATTGGTCTTTTTTGAATATTTTAAAGAAAGTCGATCTATATCAAAGGAAAATTTCTCAAAGGCATTTTCCCATTCTTTGGCCTCTTCCTCAGTATAATCGTAAAAACCTTTGCCATTAAAGATACCGTTACCGCCCTCCTTGACAATATCATCGATAAGCTTGGGGATGGTAGTTTGGTTGCTCAGTTCAGGGAAAAGATTTTTCATAACGGCATGGTAGGCCTTTATTCCTGTTAAATCCATATATCGAAAAAGCCCGCAAAAGGTCATCCAATGTCCGCCATCGTTCTTGCACGCCCGATCTACGTCTTCGACAGTGGCATATCCGTTTTCTACCAAATGAAATGCTTCACGGTACATGGCATACATTATTCGATTGGTTATAAACCCCCTGATATCTTTACGTACTAAAGTAGGCTCTTTGCCCCATTTCTCAGTTATGGCATACAATTGCTCACCCAGTTCAACCGGACTCTTTTCTCCACATACGATTTCAAGAAAACGAGATGTATAGGCGGGTTCTGCCCAATGCATTCCAAAAAAGCGTTCTGGTCTATTCAGGTGATTTTGCAAAATGCTGATGGGTATGGCCGAGGTATTAGAGGCTATAATGGCCTCGTTCGAAACACAAGGTTCTATTTTTTGATATACGGATTTTTTGATTTCGATATCTTCTAAAACGCATTCTATTACCAACCAACATTTTTCCAGTGCTTGATAATCGAGAGAAAAAACGATATTTTTTAAGAGGCTTATAGGATCCTTATCGGTAAGTTGTTGTGTCTTGCATTCTTCGAGGGCATTCTTAATCCGTTCGGGGGCACTATTATCCAAATGGGAACCTATTGGGGATATGGCAATTACTTTTTGCCCGTTCAATAAAAGAGCCGCAGCGATACTACTGCCCATATGTCCAAGGCCTACTATTCCGACGGTATTGTTATTTTTTAATGTCATTGTTCTATATATTAACAAGGGCGGTTGTGGCATCTTTTGTTTACCATCGACCACCCTGATGGTCCTTTACAAATCGAGTAAGGTTTCCTTGGCAACAGCAATTGCATGATCAATATGTTCTTCGGTATGCACTGCCGAGATGTACCAAAGTCCTCTTCCGATAACACGTACGCCCCGCTCATGCATACCTTGCACAAACAGCTTTGATTTCGGTTGCTCGTAATTAGTCAGTTCCCTAAATTCCTTTACTTTTTTTACATCCGTAAAGCCTGTATGAAACATTGGACCCAGACCTTGTACCAAAAGGTTCTGACCTGTTTCCTCTGATACTCGGCGCAGTCCGTCCATTAATCTACGTCCCAGCCTGTAAATACGTTCTTGGGTTCCCTTTTCTTCAAGTACCTCAAGGGTACCAAGTGCGGCAGCGATCAATGGGCAGGCCGAGTTCATTGTTCCTGCATGGATTACGGTACTCTCAGAGATTAGGTTCATCCATTCCTTTTTGCCCACAATGGCAGATATTGGGAAACCGCTGGCAAGGGCCTTTGCAAAAATTGATATATCAGGAATGATTCCAAAATGTTTTTGCGCACCACCCAATCCTGTTCTGAAACCAGTAACGACCTCATCAAAAATAAGGGCGGAACCGTATTGGTCGCACAAATCTCGAAGGCCTTGTAAAAAACCTTCTTCAGGGAGGATACAGCCACTATTGCACATGATGGGTTCGGTAATTATGGCGGCTATTTCTTCACTACGTTCAGCCATGATTTTTTTAACAAGTGCCAAATCATTCCAAGGAAGAATTATAAATTCTTCTGGAACTCCTGCTGACAACCCTGATGTCCAAGGCAAAGAATTTGGATTCTCCCGTGGACCCATTTTTTCTTCGTCTAAAGTCAATCCCCAAGCAACATTGTCAAGCCAACCGTGATAGTGGCCTTCAAAACGGATAAACTTATTTCGTGCAGTTTTGGCTCTTGCCACTCTCAAAGCGGTCTGAACTGCCGTTGAACCATCAAGACAAAAGCGCATGAGCTCTGCAGATGGAATGTATTTGTTCAATTTTTCGGCCAACTCCACCTCCAATAGGTGTTGCCCAGCGTACAACTGCCCCCTTTCAGTGTATTCCCGAACACGCTTTAATACGTGCGGATGTGAATGCCCAACGATCATAGGCCCTTGACTCAACGTAAAATCAAGGTATCGGTTACCGTCTACATCATATATATACACGCCTTCTGCATGAGAATAAAAAAGGGCATGGGGGTAATTGTACTTTCTGAATTCTGAGGAAACACCACCCGCCAACACCCTTTTGGATCGTTCTAATAGTTCGGCCGATTTAGTGTGATTTAAAGGTTTTTTTTTGTTCATGAATCAAATAGTTATCTTACGTCTTCAGGCCAGTTCTTACCATTTTTCATACGTTCTAGCGCTCTCAATGAAAAAACACGTTATAAAAGATATACTTCTTGGCTTCTAAAATCGTGCAGCATTAGTTGCCGGGCAATTTGAACACAATATCAATTTCCACCTTAATATTTTCTCCCAAAACCGACTGTACTGTAGTCCTAGCTGGCTTTATTCCTGAAAAAAAAGAAGAATAGACCTCATTGAACTTGTCGAAATCATCAATGTCTTTTAGGTGTACGGTGCTCTTAAGCGCATCTTGCATGGTGCCACCGGCGGTCTCAACGATTGCCTTTATATTGTCTAAAGTACGCCTTGTTTCCTCTTCAATGGTACCAAGAACGAATTTGCTAGAGATAAAATCAACAGAAGCTTGGCCGCTCAAAAATAGCATACCGTTGTAGGCTATTGCGTCGGAATAAGATCCCGTATTGAAGTTGGGGTCTCTTTGGGGGTGCGTTATTTTTACTTTTTCCATGACTTTTTAGATTTTATAAATGTACTGATTAGGATACATCAATTTATAGATTACCACACGAGTTTCGGTTATACTTTCGACCTTAATGTTCAACAAATTTATTTGTTATTCCATCAACTGATTGGTAGTAAAAACCAATTTTCCAATACGAATCATTTTATTTACTTTTAATACCAACTCATTTAGAGACTGTTTTGAAATTTGTAAATTGGTTTTTATGCATCTTTCTAGTCTACCGGCTGGCGATTACCCAATACTGGATCAAAAAGCCCATGACCCAGAAATATCGTGGCCGACACTAAAAAGCAGGACAGTCCCTAATATATATTCTTCCACTAAACGGTGTAACTGGGACAAAATGAAGAGGAAGGATACCAATAAACGAATCAGGAATATGGAAGCTGCGGAAATACGTTTATTTCAAGAATCTAGCCAATCATTCATTTATCATATTGAAGAGAGCGATTTCGGAATTTACCACCACCATCCCGAGTATGAATTGGTATTGATCGATAAAGGCAGTGGTGTACGTGTTGTTGGAGACACTATAGATGACTTTAAGAAAGGTGATTTGGTTTTTTTAGCCCCTAATCTCCCACACGTATGGCGATGTGATTCAAAATATATCCAGAACGACGGTGCATTTACTGGCAAAGGTTACGTAATTCAATTTACGAAAGGTTTTTTTGGTCAGAAATTTCTTGAACTTCCCGAAAATAAGGGCCTAGCTGAATTTCTTGTATATGCCTCAAGGGGTTGCCGGTTTTTTGGGAAAACCAAGCAGCTACTGACAGAGAAAGTCTTGGAAATGCAGCGAATGAAACCTACTCAACGGTTTTATGCCCTGTTTGCCATATTCGGGGTTTTAGCAACAACAACGGAATATGAGCTTATAAGCAGTCCTGCCTTTTACAACATACGGCAAACAACGGAAAGTGGTCCACTGCATAACGTGGTGGAATATATCTTGGAGCATTTTAAAGAAGATATTAAATTGAAAGATGTATTGGAAGTCGCCAATATGGGTAACACACAGTTCTTCTTTGCCTTTAAAAAGACGTATCGCATGCCGTTCAAAAGCTATTTGTCGAAGTTGCGTATTGGGTCGGCTTGTCGATTGTTAGCAGAACCAAGTTACAATATTTCCGAGGTAGCCTACAATTCTGGTTTTGAAAACCTCTCTAACTTTAATCGTCATTTTAAATCAATAAAAGGTTGTACTCCAACAACTTATCGAAAAAAGTTGGAACAAAAAATTATTGCTTAAGATTTTATCTTTTCCGTTCACACTGTGAATCCGTATAAACTTTTTATTTTGCCGACCATTGTTATGGTGTGTAAAAATACTTGCCAACGACTTTATGGGATTAGTGAATAATCGATTGATTTTTAGTATCGGGCATCCATTTTTTGAATTAGGTTTAAAAGGGCCATTCGTTGTTTTTCCTCGGCTTGTTCTTCTAAAAAACTACTTCTGGCACGCCATGTCTCGTAACCTCCTTTTTCTATTTCATGGGCCGGTGGCACATAACCGTCATAAGTATTGGCCAAACATATCGTAAAAAAGTTATACTTTGATACTTGCGACTTCAACCACAATCCAGTCTCCGAGAATAGCTCCCCTCCCATTGCACCAATAACAGTATTTCCAATTTTAAAAGCCTGTAGGGCACTGGTATGTGTGTTAGAATAGGCCGACAACAATAGCTGCTCTCGTGCATAGACCATCACTATACCTTGTTCGTCTACCACCAGATTTTCAAAACGGTGGGTCTCCAAAAGTATTTTTGCTTCTTCCAATTGTTCTTTAGATGGTTTTCTAATATGCAATTCCATAGTTTCATAGGCCCTCTTAAATTCAGGTTTTGCTTCCCAAGATAATTTTGAGACAGCTTTTATAACCCTCTCGGCCAAATCTTCACCAATATATTCGGTTTTTTCAAAATCATTTTCGAATTTTTGTTTGGTCATACCAAAATCCCAAGTATTGACATCGCCTCCTGTTCCGTAGGTCAATATGCCCACAAAATCTTCATCGGCATCAAGATTGTTTTTCAGATGTCTTGCAAAGGCTCCATAATAATCTGATGTAACGGTATCAACATCATAATCGCCAGCATAGTGGCATGCATAGTTTCCTATGACAGATATCCAATTGTCATCCAAATCTTTAATTCCGATAAAACCAACATTGGGATCAACCATGGCAGCTGGTTTCTTTATCAAATGCTCAGCCCCGAACGGATTGGTCTTTATCTTATCTACAAGTCCAGTTATAGGGTTTGTTGCTTTGTACTGCTCATCCATAGCGTACCTCCTGCACCGCTGATGACCGGGAACAGCTACGGATCCCCCAGTCATTTTAGCAGGTTTTAAATTATTCAAAGCCTCCCTGACCGAAGTAACGACCAGATCAGGCAAGCTGTTGCGATAGGTGATATCGACCGCGCTGCCCAACAAGCCGGCTACATTACCAGCACCATGGGTATGTGTACAGCACAACATGATATTTTCGAAAGGTATATCTGTCGCATGCGTAATTTTCTTCTTGATTTTCGCTAGCAAGTCAGAGGGCATAATACATATATCAACGACTACAAATGCGATAGTGTGCTCCCCACTTTTCAACACCAAAGATTTCGCATACAGTTCATCATGGATAAAGCGGGCGTAGTGTGAAATAAAATCCACTCCGAGTATAGATCCCCTATTGGGAGTAATGCGAACTTGCGCAGCACCTGCGCCAAATGTTTTCCTCATTCCCATATCATACGTTTAGTTTGGGTGTTTGTTTCCAATGGTTTATTTTGTGTCCAAGAACCGCATACCAAAGAATATAAAGATAACAAGGTATAAGAACCAATATAGAAGTCTGTGGATGACTAGGGTAAGCATCCAAGAGCACACCAAAGATCAAGGGGAACAATCCTCCTCCGATCAAAGACATAATAAGTAAAGCCGAAGCCTTTTTGGTATGAATGCCCAAAGCTCTAAGAGCAAGGCCCCAAATGGTACCCCATAACATAGATGCGCTGAAGCCGAGTGCCAAAAGGCAGTAAATGCTGTTACGTCCCTCTGTCAAGTATACCGCAATAGTGAATATCAGGCCCCATAACGAAGCGAACCGTAACATTTTACTTTGTGATATAAACCTGGGAACGGTCAATGATACAAACAAGTAACCCAAAATCATTACATATAGGGTGTAGGTACTGAAATGCCTTGCCTCACTAAGGGGAATATCCAATACATCTGCATAAATGATAATTCCGTCAATGGGAATGACCTCACAGGCCCCTGCCACAAATAAGCACAGAACGCCCCAAACCAGATAAGGATATTCCAAAACACCGTCACGGTCTTTTGCGGGTGTTTTCTGATCGGTCGTATCTTTAGTACTCGATTCATCGACCTCAGGTAGCTTTGAAAAATAAATGATAACCGAGACCATAAACAATACCAAAGAAATAATGATATAGGGATTCACGATTTTAAGCACGTAGGTATCCAAAGCGGCTGATTTTTGAGCTTCGTTCAAGCCTTCAAGACTAACTGAAAGACCATCGGCATCCGTCAAAAACACGCCCCCCAAAACAACCAAACAGATAATCCCGGCCGCTTTATTGGCAAGCCCCATATAACCGATGCGTTGGGCCATACTTTCAATTGGCCCCATTACCGCAATGTATGGATTGGCGGCAGTTTGTACCAAGGCCATGCCAGCGGTGGTAACGAACAGTCCGGACAAGAAAAGTGGGTAATATCGTAAATAGGCAGCTGGAACGAACAACAAGGTTCCCAATGCCATTACACAGAGCCCTGTAACCATGCCTTTTCGATAGCCGGTAAACTTCAATAAATATGCCGACGGAAGTGCCATAACAAAATATGCGAAATAAGCGCAAAACGCAACTAGCGTGGCCTGAAAGTTGCTCAATTCCATACAGATCTTGAAGTATGGTATGAGTACTCCGTTGATCCAGGTAAGAAATCCGAAGATAAAAAACAGCATCCCGATAACTAGTAGCGGATAGAGATATGATTTCGATTTTTCGGTCACTAAAACAAGTTTAAGGCCAGGTATGTAAAGTATATTTTGGCAATTCTTTCAAAAATAGGGTTTTCAAAAAAAAGGTCTTGATAGCAAACCCCTATTTCTTGGTACAAATCTTTATATTCAGCGTTTATTTGTTAGGCGAAAATTTGGGAGGAAACGTTTTATTTCTTTTGACAAGTTTGTAATTATTTAATGAACTCATCTTGAGTTCAATAAAGGATTCCCAAGGCCGAGTCATCTGGGTATTCAACTGAAGAAAGTTTATCTTTTATAGAATTGCTTTCTACTTTCCAAAATAGTATCACTATATAAAGTTACCCATTCGGTCAAATCCAATAATTTTTGTAAATAGGAATGGCCGAAATCGGTAAGTTCGTATTCGACCCTAACAGGAACTTCAGGATACATGGTTCGAGATAGGTATCCGTCCGCTTCCAACACCTTTAGTCGTTCACTGAGTACTTTACTCGAAATACCGTCTACATACTTTTTCAATTTATTAAACCTGAGTACCGGAAAATAGCCTAAGTACAGTATAATGAGTATGCTCCATTTGTCAGAGGCCAACGCCATCACATGACGAATAGGACAATATTTGGGACGATCTTTAAAATCGACATGGTCGAACATTTTTTTTATTCTTTTTGCAACCCTACTCTTCTGATTATCAGTAATAGTTTCCATTTCCATACTACATATCGTTTAAGACACTTCTTTTAAATGAAGAAAAGAATGTTTATTTTTGGTATCTATTTAAAGCTAAGTTACTAATAGTAACCATCCTATGCAAAACATACGTAAACGAATCAAGAAAATCATTCCGAAGGTCTTCGGGCTCTATTTCAATATACTTGCCATATTTTCGAAAAAGACCTCGGCCGAAAAAGCCTTTAAGCTATTTTGCACCATTCGCAAAGGCAAAGTATCGCCCCCTCAAAAAGACTATCTAGAAGATGCAAAAGATGAGGTACATGTCATAGGTAAACATCGTATACAATCGTATCGATGGCCGGGCAGCAAAGAGACCGTTCTCTTGGTACACGGTTGGGAGAGCAATGCGTTTCGATGGCGAAATCTTATCAAAAAATTAAGCGAGGCCGATTTCAATATCATTGCCTTTGATGCACCCGGTCATGGCCATTCTACTGGAGACCACCTCAACGTACCCCTATATGCCGAATCTTTGAACTATATAATCGAAAAACAAAACCCTGATTTTCTGGTGGGGCATTCCGTTGGAGGTATGACCATACTTTACCACCAATATAAACATGGAAACCAAAATATAGAAAAAATCGTCACGATCGGCGCGCCTTCAGAATTTCATGAAATAATGGGTGACTACCAACATGTCTTAAAATTGAGCACTAGGGTAATGAACGGGCTTGATAACCATGTAAAAGGAAGGTTCGGCTTTCATATTCGAGATTTTTCAACCTCTGAGTTTGCAAGATCCAACACTTCAAAAGGACTCGTTGTTCATGATCGATCAGACAGTATAGCACCCTATCATGCATCTGAAAGAGTTCATGCGAATTGGAAAGACAGTATCATGATTACCACAGAAGGTCTAGGGCATTCAATGCACCAAGGTGAGATTAACCACCAGATAACCGATTTCTTGAAATCATAAGGGAAAACGTAATTTAGTAAGAGTAAAAAATAAATTATCGTGCAAGAGCCTAGTCCCTTTCATATCGCTATATAACAAGTACTTTTTTTATTGTGACCAAGCAGTTGGTTTCCGATCCCATCTATGGTTTCCCAATTCTTGAAACAGCTCTTTTGACAAGCCTTTTCCGTCACTAGTGGCGGTATTTGCCAAAACATTTCTTTGTTTCCTCATTCCGGGAATAGCCGTACTTACCACTTTGTTCATCAGAATAAAACGAAGTGCCATTTCGGCCATGGTCATTCCCTCGGGTACAAGAGGCCTCAATGCATCTGCATGTTCAACACTTGAAATCAAGTTCTCTGGCACGAAATAGGTACCGCGCCAATCACCATCAGGAAACGTCGTCTCTTTTGTAATAGCACCTGTCAATGTGCCCTCATCAAAGGGCACTCTGGCAATCACACCAATATTCAGTTCGTCACACAGGGGGAAAAGTATGTCTTCAGGCGCCTGGTCAAAGATGTTGTAAATTACCTGTACCGCATCTATCGCACCGGTTTTCAGTGCTTTGATTCCGTTTTCAGGTTCCCAACGGTTCATACTGATGCCCATTGCCGCGATTTTTCCCGAGGTTTTAAGATCTTCGATGGCCCGTTGCCATTCTTCTTGGTGCGACCAACCATCATCCCAAGTATGAAATTGCATCAGATCTAATTGTTCCAATCCCAAATTCTTCAATGTCTTCTCAGTATAGGCCACAATATGGTCTGTAGGATATGACTCCTCTAGGGTATGTTCGGGCCTTGAGGGCCATTGAAAATTTTTAGGTGGAATTTTACTTGCCGTATACAATTTTTTAGAAGGATGCCTTCGCACTAATTCTCCTAATAAGTGTTCACTATGCCCTTCGCCATAACCCCAAGCGGTATCAAAAAAAGTCACTCCTTTTTCTACCGCTAGATCCAAACTTTTTGCTGACTGTATATCATCTGATTCCGTCCAACCGGCCATACCCCACATGCCATAGCCTACTTCACCTACCTGCCAGTTCGTTCTTCCAAAATTTCTGTAGATCATGTTATTATTTCTTTTTGAATTTTTCTTTAATAAGGATAAAAATAGCGTATAGTACGCCGAACAACAATGCCGTTTTGAACTTTTCAAGCCAAACCGCTTGTGAATAATCCTTCTCCAATACCACTGAAATGATGGTAAACAAGATGACACCGGCAATAACTTGAGAGATTATCTTCTTTTTGTTCATTTGGTCAAGATTTGATTTGATGAAAAGCTTGTGGCATAAATTCTAAGACAATTGGCGCATTAATTGACCCGCTAATTCTGAAACTATCCATTCTTCCGCAATTTTATCTCCTTCAAAACGACTGACCACCATTTCATTCCATTTAACCGTTTTATTCGATGGTGGAATTCCCATCATATTCTTTTTGTGCGTTCCTTGCAATGTTCGTTGCCAAGATATGGAATCATTCTCTTCAATAAGAATTTCAACTTTTAAGACTTTGATATCAGGAATCGATGTTCGTAGAAGTTTGGAAAATTGTTTTATAAATTCTTGTCCTTTGTATTCTTTATTTTCTGCGTATGCAATATAATCAGTAGTAAAAGCACTATTTATCACATCTAAATTGCCTTGTCCGATTAGTTGTTCAACAGCATACTTGATTTGTGCTACTTTATTCATAATTTCTGGTTTTAGTTCTAATCAGGTATAACTATCTCGTAAAATCGTTAGTACGGGTTTTAAGTTACTAATTTTCGGCTAAATTCAGAGGTTTGCAATTCCAAGTGGATTCGGACGTAGTCGAATCCGCCGCAATTTCGGTCACATTGTTGTCACACTTTTTTTATTTCCAATATTTTATTTTTCTCGACTCAATATAAATTGGAATGAACTTGTCAGAATTCGCAAAATGTTCTTTCATTGCAACAATCCGTTTAATCCAATTACCAAAATTGTCAAATTCATAATCATATTTTAATTCTCGGTTCAATTCCGAGTTCTCATATATTTTTGAATTAACAGGATTAAATAGTTTGTCGTATTCTGTTAATTCGTCCAAATGCTTTTTCAGGTCAGCAGATATTGTATATTCAGTTTGTCTTGAAATCCGATTGTTTTTCCATTCATTTACTTTTAAAAGCTCCATCCATTCATACTTGTTAAAGTATTCAATCAGATTGTTTTCATTATCGTATTCATATGTTCCGATTGATAGTTCTTTTCCTTCTTCAAATTCCTTTTCTAGGACAATTTTATTGTCATCGTTGTATATGTATTCATATGTTCTGACAATTGTGTCCTTGTTCTGAATTTTAACCTGTTTTGTAATAATTTCGCGATTATTATAGGTCGAAATAAACTTGTAATTTAAACTATCATTGATTTTAACAGTTCTAGTAGTTGTTTTATTGATAGTGTCATACGAAACTAGCTGAACTGTTTTTTGATTAGCTAATTGGTTGTTAGAAATCGATTTCATCAAATAGTCATTTTCATTGTAGTAAAATTGGTCGACTTGAGTTGTCTTTCCATAATTGTCGAAGTATTCTGCTTTGGTTAGTGAGCCAAATTCAGAAAACTCTTCTTTTAATACTGGTAATGGTTTATTTGTAGTTTTTCCATCTTGAAAAGTAGCTTTGAATTGTTCCAATTCTTTTACCTTTCCGTATAAGTTTCTTTGCTGTCTATCATTTTCAAAATCAGAATAAGTTGGTTTCAAATCCGTTTTTAGTTCCGATTCATTTTTACAACTAAAACCGATGATAGTCAAAGAAAAAATAATATATATATTTCTCAAAATGTTGTTGTTCAAAACGTGTGACACCATGTTTGTATAATAGTTGCGGTTTTGTGTGCGAGGGTTTTCCACAGGAAAATCAGAACTAACAAAATTGCACTAACCTTTGATTAAGCACCTAACCTTTGCCAAATTGTTATATCATCAATAAATATAGTGATATCCCTATACAAATTAAGGGGTAACCGATTACTAATACTACGATTGACCATTTGTTATTGAAGCCATCTTAATCAAGCTCAACCCAAAATCAACCCCTTTCAGTGAACTCGCTCTAGTGTACGGCATTCTTTATTATACTAGTGCCATGAACATATATTTGCTGTACTTTGCCCATCGAAACAGCTACTTTTTCTTTTGCCTTATCGTAGTTGGTCCAAACTTCTCTCAACTGCTCGGTTATTTGCAGACCAGTAGTTTCTTCTATCTCAAAAACCCAATCGTCAAACCCTAGATCATAATACATTTGGCCTTTTATGGTATCTTCAGGTTGTCGTAAATAGAACATGGGCGTTCCGTTTCTGGCTGCTATAATGGGAGAATGGCAATCAAAACTCAAAATGGTATGGGCCCTTGCATAGACGGAAGCTGCCTCATCAGGCATCCAATACCCGTGTTTGACCACAAAAGGTTTTACATCTTCAGGTAACGGATCGATCAACAATTCGTCCATAATACCTACTTGATAGGTCATTTCAGGACAGATCAAGACTTTATTGCCTGTTTCTCTGATCCATGCGATCATGGCCTCTCTCGCTTTGGCATGGTCCACTTCCTTCTTTCTACTGTTCAGCTCCTCTATTTCCTCAATCCGCTCTTTTGTCCAACCTAGGTTTGGTATGAATTTATGATATGGGGTAATACGCAAGCGAGGTATGACACAAATAAATTTTTTGTCTTCTAAACCATGGCTGTCTAAAAACGATTTTGCCCCGTCTTCATTTTTTATGTTCAAATAAAAGGTAGCATCAGGTGCGAATACGATATGTTCTCCTTGTAGACCATTTTCTTTCAGCACTTTCAGCGAATCAGTTTCACGAGTAAAAATAAATGCGGCATCAGAGAGCAATTTCTTTATATTTTCATCAATCTTATCTATAGTGACACCAAATATTCCGTAGGGTTTTGAACTGTGTTTTTTCCAAGCCTCAAGATTTGTTTTTCCAACCACATAGGGTCCTGATCCATGAATCATGATATCGGCTTTTTCAAAAGCACTTTTTACTTCAGCACTTTCTACGTTTTTATCCGCGTCCACTTCTCCGTAAATAATCTTTACTTCAGGAAAATTCTTCTTGAGCAGTTGTTTTACTTTTTCACTTTTGCTTTTTTTCCAAAGTATGATCTTTGAATTTGGCAAAAAGGTCTGCAATATATGAAGCAAACCCGGGGTATGGGCAATGTCGCCAATATTGACATCTTGCCAACCTGAGACCACTAAGATCGTTTGTATTTCTTTTTTCTGCCCTTCAATACAAGAGAGGAATGCGGGTGTCAGAAGAATTCCCGTATTTGCCAAGGCCATTCGTTGTATCCAATCTCTTCTTGTATGATTTTTCATTCCCATGTTTTTATGATGGCCTTGCCAAATTCAACCTATGATCAACCCCTTACGTCGTACCCAAAAATAGGCAAACGCAATATTCGGCACCCAACAAAGCCATGCTACTATTCGATATGCCACTATAAAATCTTGAAATGCAATGGTCAAGAGCGGTAACCAAATACGTAAGGTAACAGCAGCAAAACAGGCCGCATAACTATAGATCATCAACCCTTGGTGCAATGACACGTCTCCCTTACGGATAGCAAAATATGCCTTTGTAGTAGTGTACAACCAAATTAAGCCCAAGCCTATGAACCCCAATGTTGAAATTAGCCCACCTGTTGCGTTCACGGCTATAAAAATTCCACAAACCCCACTGATCAATGCGGCCACTACATACACTTTACCAACAGTTCGATGCCGTTGTAAATTCGCTTTTCGCAACTTTTTACTGAATTGGATCCATCCGATTAAAAGTGCTAGGCCACCAAAAAGAATATGACCGTAAAAACCAATGTTCCAAAAGGTGTTCGATAACAATTCATCGCTCTTTGAAGCTAATAACCCAAACTGGCGGTCGATAAAAAAGTAGAGCAATGGGTACAGGCCAACAATAATCGCCAAAATGACAAATACGATCCAAGCTACTCTATTTGTGGTGTTCTTCATTGTTCCTTATTTATACCGCCAACTCTTTAAATCAGCTCCTATAGGAGCACTCTCGGCAATTCGTTTCATAATCTTGGGCACGTACATGCTATTGTAGCGCATACGTGTAATGTGATTGGGCAGTTCAGGATCACCGTTCCAACAATGTTCGGCACGATCGCCATACAAGACTTCACCATCATAGTGGGGATCTGTAGTGTTTTCCAAGAAATCTTCCATAAGATATACGGCATTGTTGAGATAGTAATTATCCATATCACCGCAATAAATATGTATTTTGCCTTTGAGGTTGTCACCCAATTTCTCCCAATCACGTTCGAGAATATGCTTTAGGTCATAGTTCTCTTTCCAATATTCGGCAACTTTATGGTCAATGTCTCCCGTCATTTTATCCCAAATTCGAACAGGATAACCATCTTCTCCTTGAGGGGAATAGGTGGCTTCCCAAATATCCCATTGTTGTCCTGATCTTGATTTGTCGCCCAGCACGAGCTCTAAATGATTGCCTTCACGTAATGTAGATTGAACCTGCCCCAGATTGTTTCTATGACTGGGCACTTCCAGTTTTTTATGGTCGCTATCATAATAATAGGCGTTTTTATCCTTATAGATATCGGTCAAACAATAGGCCCTAAAATCTATTGGGTCAGGGCAAGCAGCAAAACATCCGTTGTATTCCTCAGGGTATTTTACCTGTACGGCCAAGGCCTCCCAACCGCCTGTAGAACCACCGTACAAAAAACGCGACCAACCCTCGCCCATTCCTCGAAACTCTTTCTCGATATGTGGAATCAATTCATAAGTGATCGCATCACCGTAGGGACCTTGACTGGCAGAATTTACGGCATACGAATCATCATAATACGGAGTTGAATGTTGTATTTCGATAATCAGAAAACGTGGAAAATCAGGTTCGTTCCAGCGTTTGTAAAAATCATAGGCTTCCTGTTCTTGTATAATATTGTAGCCTTCTACGTTAAAGCGATCCGAATATTCAGGTTTTAAATTGGGATCGGGCGGGGTGGTTTTGAATCCTCCGAAATCAGTTGGAAAATGCCCATGAAAGACCATCAACGGATATTTTGCTTCTGGGTGTTCTTTAAATCCCTTTGGCAATAAAACATGTGCGCCTAAATAGATATCCCTTCCCCAGAATTTTGACAGCTTTTCCGATTTGAACTTTATGTGCTTTATCCACTCTGTATCTTTGGCTTCTTCGATCGGTGGTATCACCTGATCCATGACCACGTTAACATTTTCGATGCCATTTTCGGTAATGGTTATTTTAAATGGCTTACTATACAGATTACCTGGCGATTTGTTCCATTGTTGGCCCTCTCCATTATCCATAGGTAATTTTACAGTATGCCCAGTTGACAGGTTAAAGGTTTCATACACATGCAACAACGCCTGTATAGTGTATTCACCCGCTGGCACATTGGCCAAACTTGAATACGGAAAACCAAATACTTTATTCTCAAAGGTCATTGCCTGCCCAGAACCCATACCATCTACATTCATGCCGTAGATAAGTTGGGTCTTAAGGCCGTCATTGATCTGGAACCGAGGTTCTTTTGCATCGTTATTTGAAAGCATCAATAGAAGGCGACCATCTTTGGCTTCGGCACTTACAGCGTCAGAAAAAGATACGTTGATGGTAAAGTTTCTTTCCGAACCAGCAGAAGAATCTATATTGGTCTGACATCCCATCAAACACAATAGGGCTAAAATGATGATTGAAAAAAATCTTTTCATGGTTTGGCTATTTGCCACAAAAGATACTGGTTTTCGATAAGGAATCAAATAAGGGTCTGATAATTTCAAAAACATGTACACATTTCAAAGGTCTTTCAACAAATTCTCTTTTGAAAAAATCCGAAGGGTACAAAACTCGTTTATAATAAGACAATATTGGGTGAGAATCAATCGTTTGCTATAAACGGTCTTCTTATAAACACTAACTACTTCGTTATGAAAAAGATACTATTTACAGCATTGATTTTAGCCTTGATTATCGGAATGAGCAGTTGTGAATACGATGATAGCAACGATATAGATGTTCTAACACCCAATGACTCTACAGAGACAGGTATTGTTGAGTACTAAGGTCTACGAAAATAAAGAGGCTGTCTAAAAAGCAACCTCTTCTCTTACTTGTCACCTTGAGCGCAGTCGAAAGATACTCACTTCTATTAAGATATAGTTTTCGACTGCGCTCAAACTGACAAATGACTGCGCTCAAACTGACAAATATCGTTACTTCTTAGACAGCCTCTTGATCATTATTTTAATGGTCTACCAGATTTTTACACGCTTTTCAGGTGGTAGGTATAATGCATCGCCTTCTTTGATATTAAAGGCTTCATAAAACTCTGGAACGTTACGAACTACGCCATTGACCCTAAAATCACGGGGCGAATGTGGGTCTGAGCTGACCTGCACCCTCAAAGCCTCATCGCGAGACTTACCACACCAACCTTGTGCCCAGCCGATAAATATTCGTTGCCGAGCGGTAAAACCATCCATCGTAGGGCCATCTTCGCCATTCAAGGATAATCTATATGCTTTTATGGCAATACTCAAACCGCCAAGATCACCAATATTCTCTCCCAAAGTAAATTCACCGTTCACTTTAAGATCTGATAGTACTTCAAACTCATTGTACTGTTCGACAAGGGCACTGGTTCTTTTTTTGAATTCCTCTTTGTCTTTTTCGGTCCACCAGTTGCGCATAGCGCCATCACCATCAAAGGTGCTACCGGTATCATCAAAGCCATGCCCGATCTCATGCCCGATTACGGCACCTATGGTACCATAGTTTACGGCATCTTCAGCTTCCATATCAAAGAAGGGAGGTTGTAAAATAGCCGCTGGAAATACGATTTCGTTCATCGTAGGGTTGTAATACGCGTTCACCATCTGCGGGTTCATCGCCCATTCTTCCTTATCGATGGGTTGACCCAATTTAGCGAGTTCACGATTGTATTCCATCGCTCCTGAACGTCTTAGGTTGCCGTACAGATCATCTGATTTTACATCGATATCGTATTCTTTCCATTTATTGGGATACCCTATTTTATACGTGAATTTGCCCAATTTATCCAAGGCTTCCTCTTTGGTCTCGGGGCTCATCCAGTCAAGGTCTTTTATACTTACCTCGTATGCTTTCAAAAGGTTGCCCACCAAGGTCTCCATACGTACTTTTGCCTCTGGCGGAAAATGTTTCTTGACATACACCTTTCCAACAACCTCGCCCAAACTGCGGTTTACTGTAGAGACCCCGCGCCTCCATAAGGGGCGTTGTTCTTTTGTACCCCGTAGTTCTTTGCTATAAAAATCGAAATTCTGTTGGTCTAATGCTGCGTTCAGACGAGATGCATATGCGTCAACAACACTCCATTTCAGGTATGTTTTCCAAGTATCGATATCGGTCGAGGTTATGATGTTGTTCAATGCCTTGGTGTAGTCGATCATAAGTACACCTAATTTTTCTTGTTTGTCAAGCCCTGCTTCCTTTAGATAGCCAGACCAATTGAAATCAGGCATTACGTCAGGCAAAGTGGCCACATCCAACATATTATATAAACTTACCAGGTCACGGGTCTTTTCTTTTTCAAGGTGCTTTTCCGCCAAGGTGGTTTCCAAGGTCATTACGGTGGTAGCGGCAGTTGTCCCATCGGGCAGACCGGCCAGGTCGAACATTTTACCAATATGTTCTACGTACTTGGCCTTAATCTCTTCAGAGCGTTCATCGGTCTTTAAATAATATTCTCTATCGGGAAGACCAAGACCACTTTGCCATAAGTATACCGTATATATTTCAGGGTTTTTAAAATCTTGGTATACAAAAAGTGCGAAAGGCACATTGATATTGTTCTTGTTCGCATAAGCAAAATACTCCGCTAACTCGGCATAATCATTTAGGGCATCTATTTTTTCGAATTCGGATTTTAAGGGCGCAATGCCAATTGCGTTTCTTTTTTCCATGTTCATATAAGAAGCATAGAGATCGCCCACTTTTTGCTCATCGGTACCTGCGGCAAAATCACCAGAAGCTGATTCTTCGATAATCGCCTTTACCTTGTCTTCTGACTCTTCGCGAAGGATCGTACCAATACTGTAAGACGATTTATCATTAGGAATTTCGTTGGTTTTCATCCAAGTACCGTTTACGTATTCGGTGAAATTGTCTCCCGGGTTTACCGAAAGATCCATATTCTCTTTGATAATACCGGAGGATAATTGCCTATCGACCTCTACCGATGCACCTTCTTGCGCATACGTGGTATAAACTCCTATAAAAAATAGGATGCTTAAAAATTGTAATGTAACTAGTTTTTTCATTTTCAGGTTATTTTTGTTCTTATCTAATGTTCTGATCAATTGGGCTCAATATAGTGACATTTGTTACAATTTATTTGTTAAAACTCTAGGGGAGCTATTCAATAAAAAGGAAATGACTGATTTTGTTGCACAAGTACGCATGAAGAAAGACCTGTGAAAAAGAAATAATTACTGAAATTCTATTGGAGGACTTATCTGTTATCGACCCATATGGTTTCTATGAATTGGGCATCATCCCAATCCAAACAATCATTTTCATCGCCATCGATACCTCCTATCATACAGATTGTTTCACAATTCAACGACATGATAGTCGATTGACCATCGGGAAAATTCTGAAAATTCACAACAAACACCTCATCGCCTTTATAGCTGTATTTTTCAATATTCGCCTTTGGGGTCTGAGAATCCGAATTCTCAATAAAATCAGTGACCAATGATTGTAAACAACCAAGGTCTTCAACTGCTACCACCTTATCATCATTGTCATCACAGCTGATTAATAGTAAGAATACACTAAGAATCAATATAAACTTTTTCATGAATCGAAAATTAGAAATTGAATTGCAATAAGTCAGATATGCCGCTACTCAGGTATATATTGGCTAACTTATTCAACAGTAACTTAATTTGATACGTTTAAAGGTAGTACTTTTTTGACATCGACTTTCAAAGCCTTGAACAGATCATTAACCTAATCGTATGTCTTCTTTTTAATGGCCCACCTACTTACTATGAACATATGAAACAATACAATGGGCAAGGTATAGAGTAACATCTGCTCCCAACCCAAGGCAAAGACAAACCAACCTGCTGATAGTGCAGCCACCGCCTGCGTACCAAAAACGATAAATTCGTTCAATGCCTGTACTTTAAAACGTTCTTCAAGTCGGTAACTACGGGGCAAGAGTGCAGTGCCACCGATAAACAAAAAGTTCCAGCCTAAACCCAAGAGCACCAATGAAACCCAATAGTTCATCAGTTCATGACCTGCAAAGGCAATTGCGATACAGACCAAATAGGCGATCAAGCCCGTCAACAACATTTTAACGATACCTAATTTCTCAATAATAAAAGCGGTAATCAAAGAAGGGGCGAACATGGCCAAAACATGACTTTGTATGACCCATTTGGTGTCTTGAAGTGAATGCCCATCCATAACATGCATACTTACAGGGGTAGCCGTCATGATAAAACTCATTACCGCATAGCCAATGGCCGCACTCAAAATAGCGACCCAAAAGACAGATTGTTTCGAGATTTGCCTCAGCGAACGCTGAGAGGTTACTTCTTCACTTTTGTGCGTTTCGGGGTTTTTGAACATCATTAAAATAAAGAAAGCAACTAAGAACAAGCCCGCCAACAAGAAAAAAGAACCTGTAAACGGAGTTTCAAAAAGGTCCTTACCGAATACGGCTATTTCAGGGCCTAGAAAGGCCGCTACGATTCCACCCAACAGCACTGTTGAAGCTGCTTTTGTGATTTGGTCAAAAGAGACGCTCTCCATCGCTGCGAATCTGAATTGCATCACGCAAGAAACGGTAATGCCAAACAAAAAAACGCTAAAACAGAACAGATAAAAACTACCAATTGAAATGGCGTAACCTGATAAAAAAGACACTAAGATCGAAAATATGGCAATGGACAGGAACAACTGTTTTCTACCCCATTTTTTCATCAATAGCGTAACGGGTACTATGGTCACGGCACTGCCTACTACAATGCTCGCTATGGGTAATGTGGCCAATTTTTCATCAGGAGCAAGTTCAGTGCCCACCAAGCCGCCCACAAAGACCACAATGGTACTCACGCACATCATGAGCGCTTGGGCCAGCGTCAATATCCATACATTTTTTGGGAGGCTTTTTTTTAAATTCACTGCAATATTTTGGGAGTGAAATTAAACCTAATTCTATTGAAAACAACGCCGATTTAACACTTTTGTTCTACCGTTTATTTCTTTTGTTCGAAGGTACGATTCCACAAGGCAATGGTAGAAGCTGCAAAAAACAAAACCAACATCAAATTCAAATACCCACCCATAATCACGACCCAAGCCGTACCTGATAAAACGTTATTAAATAAGCTTTGAAATAGAAAGGGAATAAAAGGAAAAAAAAGTATAACCCATCTTGGATATAATGTTTTTAATTGCCACACCTGCTTTAT
Source organism: uncultured Maribacter sp. (assembly GCA_964515285.1). GTDB lineage: Bacteria > Bacteroidota > Bacteroidia > Flavobacteriales > Flavobacteriaceae > Maribacter_C. The sequence continues at coordinate 31,687 of CAZEUV010000003.1, forward strand.
AAACAAAAAAGACAATACGGCAAAAAGCGGATAAACAAACCATCTAAGTGCGTCGTTAATTCTTAAAGAGAGGGCTGATGTCGCTTCTATATCAAGTTGATTTTGGACTGCTACTTTTGCCGTTGTTGCTATGGCCACATAGGCAGCATGAACAACACCATAGGCTATAAAAATACCGGCCAAACACAATAAGACCAAGTTTCTTACCACTGTAGAGGAGGGTTTAAAAGCGTAGTACACCTGCCCAAGCCCTAACATATACAACCAACTACCGACCATTGCACTTATACCGCTCAATAGAATTCTAGTATCAGAAGCCTGACCCATGTTCATCAATAAGTCAGTGTTGGTATCGTTATAATAAAACAACATATCACCAGCAAATAATACAAGACCACCGAGCATACCTAATATACCTAATACCCTGCACCAAGCTTGATTAATACCCATTAGTACTTTTGTTTAATATATTAACCCTCTGCTCCATTTTTCAATGGCCGCCCAGTCTCTATAATCACCTTTCTTTACCCGAGAATTGCAAAAAGGGCTTTGGGTCTAAAGTACGAAGTCCGAATGACATTTTGCTGTAATTCAAAACTCCAGCGAATTTTCCGAAACTGTTAATGCTTATTTTTGAAACTAAACTTTGTATTTCTTTGGCATAAGCTTCCGCCTTTGAAGTTGCCTTTTCTGTTTTCTTGGAAAGTACCAAACAGACTAAAAAGAAAGAAACACTGCTCTATTGCCTAAATGTAGCATGACATTGAACACAGTAATTCATTGTATTCGACAAGGCGTTCAATGATTCTTTTTTATCTCTTTTTTTGAATATTTCACTCATTTTATCAGCACTTTCGTGAAATGTCAATCCTAAATTTTCGAATTTTTTATCACCGAAAGATGCACACATAAGTTTCATTTCGGTCGTTGAACCTAATTTGGTATAAGCAACTTCTGATGCGTCATCATAGTTTTCATCTGAAAGCAGCGCAATGATTTCTTGAACCGCTTCTAAATGACTTCTCATATTTTTTAATTGATGTTGCTTCTGCATAGGGTTTAACCCTAATGAAATACGGCCATCGTCAACTTGCATCATTGGCATTGTTTTCTCCACTGTTTTTTCAGAGATTATTTTTTCTTCTTTCGTTTCTTTTAGCTTATCGCCACAGGCCGTAAAAAATACTGTTGAAACCGCTAGTGCTATAATTATTGTTATTCTTATTCTTTTCATTAAATCTCTTATTTGAAATAATTCTCTTCGTATTTTTTAGTAAAACCTAAAACCTCACTTGAAATACCATTTCAAAATTAAGCAATTATTATTTTAAGGCATGATTGGATCGCTAATCAATACTGTTTAAGAATAGGAGGCAATTATTACTAGTGAGAAGATATTAAAGAACGGCAACGACAGGCTCTCACTACCGTGAAAATACCCGCCGCATCAAATTTTCTTGATATAGATTGACCCTTTAGCTACCGTATTATGGTATCTCCGGTGTATCTAATTCGGAGAGGGAAGCCTGAATTTGCTCTGAAGATAATTCATGCTTGACGATCTTGTTTGCAAAGTAATCTTCGTACGCCTTCATATCGAAATTTCCGTGTCCGCATAAATTGAACAAGATGGTTTTTGAGACCCCTTCTTCTTTACACTTATTAGCTTCTGCAATAGCAGTAGCAATACCATGTGCCGCTTCAGGAGCGGGAATAATACCTTCTGCTCTAGCAAAGGTAACACCCGCTTCAAACACTTCAAGGTTATCATGGGCCACTGCTTCGATTAACTTATCTTTCAGTAATTGACTTACAATTACGCCTGCGCCATGATATCGTAGTCCTCCTGCATGAATGGGCGCCGGAACAAAATTATGACCTAAGGTATACATCGGCAACAAGGGAGTCATTCCTCCGGTATCTCCAAAATCATACCTAAATACACCCCGAGTCAATTTCGGACATGAGGTAGGCTCACTTGCAATACATCTAATATTTTTTCCCTGTTCGAAATTCAAGCGCAGGAACGGAAATGCCAAACCAGCAAAGTTTGAACCTCCGCCGAAGGGTGCGATAACAATATCAGGCATATCGCCCGCTTTTTCCATTTGTACAATAGCCTCTTGACCAATAATTGTTTGGTGTAATTTTACATGGTTAAGCACACTTCCCAAAGCGTACTTGGTATCATCGTTCTTAGTTGCCATTTCTATTGCTTCGGAAATAGCAATGCCCAACGAGCCTGTTGCATCAGGGTTTTCAGCCAATATTTTTCTGCCAATTTCTGTTGCATTCGAGGGAGAAGGAAAAACTTTTGCTCCCCATGTATTCATCATTATTTTTCTATACGGTTTATGATCATAAGAAAGTTTCACCATATAGACCTCACACTTAATATCAAAATGGTTACAGGCAAAGGCCAAGGCACTACCCCATTGGCCCGCACCGGTCTCTGTGATGATTTTTTTGACGCCCTCTTGCTTACTGTAATAGGCTTGAGGAACAGCTGTATTGGGTTTATGCGAACCTGCCGGACTTACCCCTTCGTATTTGTAATAAATCTTTGCTGGTGTGTCCAAAACCTTTTCCAAGCCATAGGCTCTATATAATGGTGTTGGTCGCCAAATCGAATAAATATTTCTTACCTCATCGGGTATATCGATCCATTTCTCTGTTGAAACCTCTTGTTCAATTAATTTCATTGGAAATAAAGGCGCTAAATCTTCAGGCCCAATAGGCTCTTTTGTCCCAGGGTGTAAAGGAGGAAGCGGTTTATTTGGCATGTCCGCCACAATATTATACCATTTTTCAGGTATCTCTTTTTCAGATAAGGTGATTTTTCGAGTCTTCATATGTGTCTATTTAGTTCGTACCTATGCCAAAGAAACATATTTAACAAGGTACTTTGCTTTAATACCAATTTAACTGCAAAATGTCGTATAAGATAGTTTATTTCTTTCAAAAGTGGAAAATCAAGATTACCTACACTACATAAAAAGAATATGCGTAGGCCTTAATTTGGTGAATAGAATTATTAATAGGAAGCATTTTTTTGTAAACCTATTTTTAGAACAAGACAAGAAATCAATGCGAATAATTTACATCTACCTAAGAAAATCAGTTTTTTGCAATCTTACGATCCCACACTGTCCGCATGCCGCTCACGAGCCAAAAGTGTATTCTTAAGTAACATAGAAATCGTCATTGGCCCTACACCGCCCGGTACAGGTGTAATAAAAGAAGCCTTTTTACTGACATTCTCAAAATCAACATCACCTGTAATATAATAGCCTCTTTTTTTACTGGTATCAGGTACTCGGGTAATGCCCACATCGATTATCACAACCCCTTCTTTCACCATATCGGCTTTTAGGAAATTGGGTATGCCCAAGGCCGAAATAACGATATCGGCCTGCGAGATGATCTCAGCGATATTTTTGGTATGGCTATGGGTAAGGGTTACCGTAGAATTGCCCGGCCAACCTTTTTGGCTCATCAAAATACTCATGGGGCGACCTACAATATGGCTTCTGCCGATAACTACGGTATGCTTGCCATTGGTCTCTATCTTATAACGTTTTAACAGTTCTAAAATACCAAAGGGAGTGGCGGGAATAAAAGTGCTCATATCCAACGCCATTTTACCGAAGTTGGTGGGATGAAAGCCGTCTACATCTTTATTGGGGTCAACGGCCATCAGTACTTTTTGAGTGTTTATTTGCTTAGGTAAGGGAAGCTGTACAATAAAGCCGTCGATATTGGGATCGGTATTCAGTTCTTCGATCTTGTTTAAAAGTTCTTGCTCTGTTGTGCTATCGGGCAATTGCACCAAGGTAGACTCGAAACCCACCCGTTCGCAGGATCGTACCTTACTGCCCACATAGGTAAGACTGGCACCGTCATTACCAACAAGTACGGCGGCAAGATGCGGCACTTTCTCGCCCCGCTCTTTCATTCTCGTAACCTCTGCAGTGATTTCTTCCTTTATTTCGTTTGATACCTTTTTACCGTCTAAAATTTCCATATATCCCTATTAATGTTCTCTTTATTAGTGCCAATCGGGAGTAAAAAGCTTTAAGGCCTCCACTTTAGTCTTTAGTGATTTACTTCATTCCTTTCATACCGCCCATCATCTGCATCATTCGTTTTCCCCCACTGCCTTGCATCATTTTCATCATTTTGCTCATTTGATCGAATTGCTTTAGCAATTGATTTATTTCCTTTACATCACGACCGCTACCTTTTGCAATGCGTTTTTTACGACTCGCATTTAATTTAGCGGGAGTGGATCGCTCATCAGGGGTCATTGAATGTATGATGGCCTCTATGTGCTTGAAGGCATCATCATCGATATCCATACCTTTTAAGGCTTTTCCTGCCCCGGGAATCATACCCATAAGGTCTTTTATGCTTCCCATTTTTTTTATCTGCTGTATTTGAGAGAGAAAATCGTCAAAACCAAACTTGTTCTTGGCGATCTTCTTTTGAATTTTTCGTGCTTCCTCTTCATCGAATTGATCCTGTGCCCTTTCCACCAAAGAAATCACATCGCCCATACCCAAAATTCGATCGGCCATTCGCGAAGGATGAAAAACATCAATGGCCTCCATCTTCTCACCTGTACCGATAAACTTTATGGGCTTGTCTACGACCGACTTGATCGATATGGCCGCCCCGCCACGAGTATCACCATCTAACTTCGTGAGAACAACGCCGTCAAAATTCAATATATCGTTAAAGGCCTTTGCCGTATTCACCGCATCTTGACCGGTCATCGAATCAACTACGAAAAGGGTCTCTTGCGGCTGTATGGCCTTGTGAATGTTCGAAATCTCGTTCATCATCTTTTCATCGACGGCCAAACGGCCAGCGGTATCGACGATGACGACATTAAAACCATTTGCCTTGGCATAGGCTATACCAGCTGTAGAAATGGCCACGGGATCGTTATTATCTCGATCAGAATAAACCTCAACTCCGATCTGCTCGCCCACAACCTGTAATTGGTCAATCGCCGCAGGGCGATAAACATCACATGCGACCAGCAATGGTTTTTTGCTCTTTTTTGTTTTTAAAAAATTTGCCAATTTGCCAGAAAAAGTAGTCTTACCAGAACCCTGAAGACCCGACATCAAAATCACCGAAGGGTTACCCGAAAGATCTATACCTTCGCTATCACCACCCATCAACTGAGTGAGTTCATCTTTTACGATTTTGACCATCAATTGGCCCGGCTGCAAAGTGGTCAGTACGTTCTGGCCCAAAGCCTTTTCACGTACCCTATTGGTAAACTCTTTGGCTATCTTGAAATTGACATCGGCATCTAACAAAGCCCGACGCACTTCTTTGGTGGTCTCGGCAACGTTGATCTCGGTAATCTGCCCATGCCCTTTGAGAACATGTAGGGCCTTATCTAATTTTTCACTTAAATTATCGAACATCGGCTTGCTTTCTTTTGAAGAAAAGCAAATTTAATGATTACTAGGGGAATGAAAGAGGTATAGCATTAAAAATATAATCGTCCTCCCCCCAGCCCCTCCAAAGGAGGGGAGCCGGCCAACTAACCTTCGCTACTGATAAACATAGCGGAATTTATACCCTGTGTCAAGAATATGGTTATCTTCAAATCTAAAATTGATCCAAAAAAAACACCCATCTTACGATGGGCGTCCTTTCAAAATGTGGGGCAAAAAAGGTGTTAAAAATCTTTTGTTCTAAAGCGTTGTAGATCCTATTCACAATCTTTTTCGAGTACTAGGAAATCTTCGGTTCCTCTTTTTAGTTTAAATCTTTCATTACTACATTCAATGACCTGCCATTCACCAACATAGTTTGCTAAGGTCTCACTCAAATTGTTAAACGTTAGGGTCGTACCTGAGATCATCCAATTTCCCTCGTCCACAACTACATCGTTTGGGTTTCGAACATGAATGTTCATATCTGAAAAATCAATAGCCAAATCATCAAGAAAACTACTCTCTCCATTTGAAACTACCCATTTGCAGGTCTGTAGAACCTCTTTAATAAAACCTTCACCACATTCGTGAGGTTCATGTCCGCAAGCACTTTTCATAATAATCTTGTTTCCATCGCCGGCATGTAATTTAATTCTCTCCCCATCTAGATCATGTACGAACCATTCCAAGGTGAAATCGACCAAAGTTTCAAACTCCAACTTCAACAGTACCCTATAATCTGAAACTCGAGTGTTCCATTCTCCATGCAGTACATTTCCTTCTCTATCACGGGCCACAACACTACCATCTTCCTTGAAGGTCAATAAATAATCAGCATACTGCTCTGAATTATCTTGGTCATTTCTTTTTATTTCTTTTACCAACCATGGGCATTCTACCAAAAGGCTGTCTAAACGTTCTTCTGTGAAATCGTCATCGTTATGATCATTATCATCATCTTCATCACATGCCTCTTTAGCTCGCTCGATAGCCTGAGCTAATTCACTATTGCTATTTACAGTCACTTTGGTTCCATCGTACATTTCAAAAACGACCGGAAAATCGATGCCTATAATATCGGTTTCGCTCAAGCCTGCGAAAAAACGTCTCAATTCCTTATCGCTATCTACCGTTACAGAACCTGTTTGTTGTAAGTTCGGGTTATATGTAAAGAGCGTTACCGGATATACAACATCAATACATTCAATATCGTCATCACCACCACCTTCAATACATTCTTCGGAAATTTCCCGTAAATCTTCCACACCATTGATCGTTATTTCAGAATAATCTGCTAGGATAATGGTTATTGGAAAAAGGATATCCAAGATATCATCATCGTTTTCCAAAGCGTCAAAGATTTTTTCGATCAGCTCTAGATCTTGCTCAGAGTTAATCGTGATTTCCAATCCGTTTACCTCTACGGTATACGGAAAACGAATATCAAAACAACTCGAACCATCAACAATATTGTCAAAAGAACCGTCATTTGAAACGGTGCGTTCGATTAACTTCGCTGTAGCTGAATTAGCCACAAGGGTCTGTTCATCATCTAATTGTACATCAACTGGAGACTCTTTCTGACAAGAGGTAAAACTCAGGGCAACCACAAGTAGGCTTGCGTACATTGCCGATTTAAAAAACTTTTTCATAATGATTTGGATTTTATTTTGTTAATTCGATTATAAAACAATTCATATTAAAAACACCCTACCCCGATTTTTAAAATTTTTCTAAATACCTTTGAAAAAAACCAACTGTTTGGAAACCAAAAATATTGATAACGTTTGTGAGGACCAGGTCTTTAGCTCTATATTCAAAGATAATTCTAAAACGGTATTTAATTACATTTATTATAAATTCGGCAATGAAGAAAAGGCGCATGACGCTGTTCAAGAGGCCTTTACTAAACTTTGGGAGAACTGTTTGAAGGTTTCTCCCCAAAAAGCCAAGTCTTATGTCTATACCGTTGCCAATAACGTATATCTGAATGTCATAAAAGCAGGTAAAGTACGTTTGAAATATGCTGACAAGACCTTAAAAACCGTAAACGAGTCTCCTGAATTTTTGTTGGAGGAAAAGGAGTTCAAAGCCAAACTCGACAAGGCTCTTGACGATTTGCCCGAAAACCAACGCACTACTTTTTTATTAAACCGGATCGACGGGAAAAAATATCGAGAAATTGCTGAAATGGAAGGTGTAAGCGTAAAAGCTATCGAAAAAAGGATGCACTTGGCACTGAAAACACTTAGGGAACAAATCGATGGAATTTGATAATAAAGAGGCAGATGGTATACAAAAGTTCAAGGTCATTGGCTGATTACAAGCTAAGAGAATCAAGAAAAAACGCAGGGTCGAACAACAATAACCCAATAATCAATAACTTAGTAACCGATTTTAGGTAGGGTTTTTGTCCAAAAGATTGTTATTATAGTGTAACCTTAGAAATCATGCAAGAAAATTACTTGGCAAAATGGCTGAACAACGACCTCTCTGAGGCGGAGCTTACGGAATTTAAAAAGTCCGACGAGTATGCTTCCTATCAGCGAATCACCGATGTTTCAAGCACTTTGAAAGCCCCTGATTTTGATATTGAGGCCGCTCTTAAGGCCGTGAATAACAAACGTACATTGCAAGAGCCAAAGGTTGTGCAATTGCATCCGTTCAAAAAATTTCTACGCGTAGCAGCTGCAGTAGCGGTTCTTATGGTTGGTTCTTATTTTTACGTGAATTCTTTAGATGAAAATATTGCTACCCAATATGCAGAAAGCAAACAGATCACATTGCCCGACAACTCTGAAGTTGTGCTCAATGCCGATTCAAGAATAACCTATAGTGAACGAAAATGGGATGCCAATCGAAATATCACCTTGAACGGCGAGGCCTTTTTCAAAGTGGCCAAAGGAAAACGTTTTACCGTAGCTACAGAAATCGGTACGGTCACGGTGCTTGGCACACAATTTAACGTCGAAAATAGAAAAGGTTTCTTTGAAGTTACTTGTTTTGAAGGGCTGGTCAGTGTTTCCTATAATGGAAAAGAAACAAAACTACCCGCCGGAAACTCTTTTATCGCCGTCAACGGTAAAATCATCACTGCCAAAACAGTGAATATGACACAACCTTCATGGCTGAGCGATGAAAGCTCGTTCAAGAGCATCCCCCTAAAATATGTTCTTGATGAGTTTCAAAGACAGCACAATATTCTTGTTGAAACCAATAATATAGATACCGATCAATTGTTTACAGGTACTTTTAGCAATACCAATGCCGATCTTGCCTTAAAGAGTATTAGTATTCCTTCGCAAATAAAGTTTAAATTTGAGGGCAATAAAGTGCTCTTTTATGGCGATAACGCAAAGTAAACTACCTCGGAGAAAGCCCACGAGACATTCGACGGAACTGAATGAAAACATAACGGTGCAAGCATCGGAGCATTTCAAATCTCACTTAGTGAGTAAACGTATTGGTATCCTCTTCGGTTTGGCATTGCTTTTTCTTCTAAAAACCGGCTATGCACAAGAAAACACCTCTGACAAAATACCTCTTGAAAGTTTTATTCAAAGCCTTGAAGACCGTTTTTCAATAAAATTTTCTTATGTAGATACTGATATTCGCGATATAGAAATCAGAGTTCCGAAAACCGCTGCTCTAGAAGAAATTCTCACTAGCATCAAAGTTCAGACACAACTGCGAATTCAGAAACTAAACGATCGTTACTATACCTTTATCAAAAAGACCACCATTGATATATGTGGTACCGTATTAGATAATTTTGAACAAAATACGGTTACCGGGGCTACCATTGAAATCTTAGGAAGCGAAGTAGCTGTAATTACCGATTTTGACGGTAACTTCTCTCTTAGCAATGTACCCCGTAATGCCATTCTTCAAATCAAACACCAAGGGTTCAAAACCCTTTTTATAAACGTTGAAAAACTGGTGAATACCAATCCATGCGCAACACTGCTGTTGGGCCAGTTCTACCAACAGCTCGAAGAGGTTGTGGTTTACGAATTCTTGACCAAGGGCCTGACCAAGAAATTTGATGCCAGTATAGAAATGAACACCGAGGCCTTCGCTATTTTGCCCGGTTTGATAGAACCTGATGTGCTACAAACGATTCAAGTTCTACCCGGTATCAAGAGTATTGACGAAACGGTTTCCGATATCAATATTAGAGGTGGTGGCAACGATCAAAATCTTATTTTATGGGATGGAATAAAAATGTACCAATCAGGACACTTTTTCGGATTGATATCGGCCTTCAACCCCTATTTGACCGATAAAGTGACCGTGGTAAAAAACGGAAGCAGTGCCCAATACGGTGATGGTGTCAGTGGTATAATCGATATGCGCACCAAAAATAAAATCACCGATTCATATTATGGCGGGGCAGGTTTCAATTTAATTAGCGGGGATCTGTACGCACAACTACCCTTGAACGATAAACTGGCCTTTCAGTTTTCCGGTAGGCGCTCTGTGACCGATTTTTTTGACACCCCTACCTTTAATAGCTTTTTTAATAGGGTTTTTCTTGACGAACAGGTGGTAGGTAGCAGCAACCAAACGGCAAACATCGAACGTGATGACTCGTTTTACTTTTATGATTTTACCGCAAAACTATTGTACGATATCAACCCTCGACATAAATTTCGATTGAGTTTTATCAACATCAATAACTTGTTGGATTACAAAGAACGTACCTTGGATACCGGTGAAGAAACAAAAAGCGACCTTGACCAAACCAATCTTTCCTTTGGTGGAAGCCTCAAAAGCAAATGGAACAATCGCTTCTCTACCTTTCTCAACGTGTACCATACCCGTTACAACCTAGATGCCCGAAATACATCAGCCAACATACAACAGCTATTATTTCAGAACAACAAAGTGATTGAACAAGGTGTCGGGCTCAACACCCAATATCAATTGAAAAAAAACCTAAACTGGCTAAATGGCTACCAATTGACCGAAACCAGCATCACCAATGAAACCAATGTCACCCAACCGCCTTTCGCTAGTAACGTAACCGATATCATCAAGACCCATGCGTTTTTCTCCGAGCTGGGCTATGAATCTACGGATCAAAGATTTCATGCTAAAGGGGGTCTTCGCCTAAACTATTATGACAACCCTGATACTTTCAATGAATTCATCATCGAACCTAGATTAAATATCAACTATGCGATAACGAAAGAGTTGAAAGCAATTCTTCTTGGTGAATATAAAAGTCAGGCTACCAATCAGGTAGTCGATCTTGAACAGAACTTTTTAGGAATCGAAAAACGCAGATGGGTCATTTCAAATGGTGAAAGCCTACCGGTAACAAAAAGCAAACAGACCTCGTTCGGACTCAATTACGATCAAAAAAACCTGTACATTGGCCTTGAAGGGTTTTTTAAACAGGTAAATGGTATCAGCACGGCTACCCAAGGCTTTCAAAACCAAAACCAGTTCAATGGCGAACTCGGCAAATACGAAGTTAAGGGCATTGAGTTCTTGATCAACAAAAAAACATCGGATTATAGTATATGGGCGGGCTACACCTACAATATCAATAATTATACGTTTACCGATATCGTGCCCCCCAACTTTCCGAATAATTTTGATATTCGACATACGGCCACCCTTGCGGGCACCTATACCTTTGACAGATTAAAAATAGGCGTAGGGTTGAACTATCGAACCGGAAAGCCCTTTACCGCGCCCTTGGCCGATAACCCTATTGACAACTCGTTTTTTCCTGCTAGAATAAATTACGAAGAACCGAACGGTAATCGGCTTGGCGAATACCTAAGAGCCGATGCCTCGGTAATCTATGATTTTGATTTGAATTCTAAAATAAAAGCTTCAATAGGCGCATCGGTCTTGAACTTTACCGATAGGGCCAACATCTTGAATATGTATTACAGAATAAACGATGACAATGAAATAGAAGCCATTGAAAATATTTCGTTGGGCATCACACCCAACCTCAGTTTTAGAATGAAGTTCTAAGTAGTTATCACATTCTTTCAGGCACATCAATACCTAAAAGTCCGAACCCTGATTTAATCACCTCTCCTACCTTTTTTGAAAGCAGTACCCTAAGTACTTTTCTTTGATGATCGGTCTCACCCAAAATAGATATATTTTGGTAGAACGAATTGAATTCCTTTACAAGATCATAAACATAATTGGCCATCAAGGCCGGACTATAATTCTCGGCCGCCAGTTGAACGGTTTCAGGAAAAAGTTGTAGTTGTTTGATGAGTTCTTTTTCTTTGGGGTGTAGTCCTTCGATTGCGCTCAGGATGACATCTTCGGCCCTGCCCGAATGATCAGGTGCACTAAAAGCGATGCTTACACTGGTATCGAAGTCGGCCTTTCGCAATATCGATTGTATACGGGCATAGGTATATTGAATAAAAGGGCCCGTATTGCCTTGAAAATCGACAGACTCTTCAGGATTGAAAAGTATTCGTTTTTTTGGATCTACTTTTAGAATATAATATTTGAGGGCTCCAAGGCCTATCATTTTATACAATACTTCTTTCTCGGTCTGGGAATATTCTTCGAGTTTGCCCAATTCTTTTGATATGGTTGCTGCGGTTTGGGTCATATCATTCATAAGATCATCGGCATCGACCACGGTACCCTCTCTACTTTTCATTTTTCCGCTGGGTAGGTCCACCATTCCATAACTCAAATGGTGCAAATGTTCAGACCATGAAAAACCGAGCTTTTTTAGAATCAAGAACAGCACTTTAAAATGATAATCTTGCTCATTGCCCACGGTATAGACCATACCGTTGATATCAGGGTAATCTTTTACCCGTTGTATGGCGGTACCAATATCTTGGGTCATATAAACGGCCGTACCGTCTGAACGAAGCACTATTTTTTCATCGAGCCCTTCATCGGTCAGGTCGATCCACACACTGCCATCTTCTTTCTTGTAAAAAACTTCCTTTTTTATTCCATCGGCGACTACCTCTTTTCCAAGCAAATAGGTGTCGCTCTCATAGTAAAACCTGTCAAAATTAACACCTAAATTTTTATAGGTCACTTCAAAACCATCGTAGACCCATTGGTTCATTTTTTTCCAAAGGGCTACCACCTCTTTATCACCAGCTTCCCATTTTCTGAGCATTTCTTGCGCTTCTTGTAAAATTGGAGCTTTACTTTTAGCCTCTTTTTCATCTGCTCCCTCAGCAACCATTTTGACAACTTCAGCTTTATAGGCCTTATCAAAGGCCACATAATAATTGCCCACGAGCTTATCACCTTTCAATTTTGTGCTTTCAGGGGTTTCACCATTACCAAAACGTCGCCAGGCCAACATGCTCTTGCAGATGTGAATACCCCGATCATTGATAATCTGGGTTTTATAGACTTTCTTACCTGAGGCCTTCAATATTTCAGAAACCGAATACCCCAAGAGGTTATTTCGAATATGGCCCAAATGCAAAGGTTTATTAGTGTTGGGGGAAGAATATTCGACCATCACGGCATCTGTTTTGCTTTCGTTTACAAAACCGTAATCGGGATTGCCTTTTATCCCATTAAAAAAATCGAGGTAGAAAGCGTCATTGATGACAAGGTTCAAAAATCCCTTTATCACATTAAAACCGGAAACCTCATCGACCTGTTCTTTTAAAAAAGCACCAATCTGCTCTCCAATTTGCACAGGATTCCCTTTTACAAACCGCAACATTGGAAAAACCACTACGGTAACATCACCCTCAAAATCTTTTCGGGTGGGTTGAAACTCTACAGCGGGCAATTCCACAGAAAACATAGAAGAAATAGCTTCTTTGACCTTGGCTTCCAAAACGTTTTGAATATTCATGTATCTTGTCTTATCAAGCTGTAAAAATAATCATTTTTTAGGCTTAGAGACTGTTTTGAAATATATGATTAGTCCCGAAGCTTTGGGATTATAGGTTTTTTTTTGGCAGGATGAGGTAAAAATTTTAAGGATAGCAGGGTTATCGTTCAATCCCGAGCCTTCGGAGTAACGAAATAATGCTTTAAAAGAAGCATACTCGCCTGCCGGACGGGTAGGGAAAAATAATTGATATATTTCAAAACAGCCTCTAAATTCACAATGTACTTGAATATTCAACCATCAATCAGGTTTTACGTAACTTTATACACTCAGTTCTGTTGATTACTACCTTAAAAAATGAACATAGAAACGTATAGAAATCATTGTTTATCGAAAAAGGGGGTGACTGAATCAATTCCCTTTTCCAAATTGCCCAATGTTTTGGTCTTCAAGGTAAAGGGTAAAATGTTTTCGGCCACCGATATAAACACCTTTGCAAGTTTCAGTATAAAATGCAAGCCCGATACCATTGAAGAACTTAGAGCTGAGCATGACGCCATGAGAGAACCTTCGTATTTTAGCAAAAAGCATTGGAGCACTGTACTAGTAGATGGGTCTATTAGCGATGAACTACTCTTCAGTTGGCTCGATACCTCATACGACCTGGTGGTGGCAAAACTCACCAAGGCGGTGCGATTAGAACTTAATAACGAAACGGGCCTTTAAAAGAAAATCATTGAATAAAATCATTAAACTCCTATTACTGTTCATGAGTTGGACATGTGTTTTACAAGCGCAGGAAAAAGGCCAAAACATTCACGAATATGGTTTTCA
>CAZEUV010000003.1:45883-67226 GCA_964515285.1 uncultured Maribacter sp.
CATGTGTTTTACAAGCGCAGGAAAAAGGCCAAAACATTCACGAATATGGTTTTCAGATCAACGAATTGGGTATTCCGAAATCGGCACCATACGGTTATGAATCTATAGTGAGCGTAGCATTGGATGCACCCCTCCATCCTAACCGAAAATATGAGGTAGGTTTCTGGATAATAGGCAAGCAACTGCGTGACCGGGGCTATTCGTACCCTATCACTGTATTTCCATCAAATTTCATGGACATTCCGTCTAGAGAAATTTTTCGTTTGGTAAAATCAAACGATATCATAGCTAAGCTTGTGGTAAACCCACCGCCCAGCTATAGTGGTCAAGGTCATTTTATCTTTACCATTCAGCCAGATACTTTGTACAACTACGTGACCATAGCACTGAAAAACAACGATTTTAGCCGTACGCCCATAGATTTCGATAAAGATGTTACGGTTACGGGTATTTTTGTAAGGCCTTTGAGCCAGCGGCCAATAGATAGCATTGCCACTGAACCTAAACCAGAAATAAAACCTAAGATACTAGCAGAACGAGTGCTGATCGACAGCAAAAATAGCTATACGGTCTCAGAACAAGAAATTTCAATCGGCCTGTACGACCATAGAAATATCGATAAAGATGTGGTGACCATCTATTTGAACGATGTAATCGTCGTTGAAAACCTCGAACTAAAACGAAAGAAAAAAATGTTCGATATTAAATTGAGACGCGGAAAGAACACCATAATGTTGCATGCGGAAAACTTAGGTGATGTACCTCCGAACACAGCGACAATTTCGATTAAAAGTGGTAGCAAAGAATATATGGCGGTACTCGCATCTGATTTGGGGCATAGCGAATATTTTACCATCATCTACAAGCCCAAATAGAAAATAGACGAAAAAGTAAATGTCGTAAACCTTTTTACTACTTATAAGGAAAACTGGCCTTGCCAAAAATCAAAGTTGCAGATATAATCTGATGTCAATTTTTGTTAAATCAAGGGAAAGCTACCTAGACCGAGGCAAAAACACTTCGGCCATCATGCACCGTGCACTGCCTCCACCACAAGTTTCGATGGTTTCAAGTGAACTATGTAGAATGTCACAATACTTTTCAATATTCTTGATCTGGGCCTGGGTCAGACAACGATGAGCTTGTGTACTCATTACCATATAGCGTTTCTGATCCGCACCAATAAGCTGTAGCATATTGCCCGCAAAATGATGCATTTGTTCTTCGGTTATTGAGATAATCTCTTTTCTGCTCTGCTTCAAATGATCGACTATGTTTTTCTTTTCCTTTTTATCATCGATAGTATCTAAACAAATGACCGAAAAATCTTCTGCCAAACACATCATCACATTTGTATGATAAATGGCCATTCGCTCACCATCAATAGATTGATAGGCAGTAAAAATCACCGGAAAATAATCAAAGCCCTCACAGAATTCAATAATCAATTCTTCATGGGCCCTACTTGAAAGTGCGCAATAAGCTTTTTTATTGACCCGATCTAATAGAAGGCTACCGGTACCTTCTAAAAAAACACCCTCCTTTTCAGCAGAAGTGTAATCCATTATATTATCAATGACAAACCCCTGTTCTTCCAAGGTTTTCAAAAGATCTTCACGGCGTTCATTTCTTCTGTTCTCTGCAAACATGGGATAAAGGCCAACGGTACCATCCGCATGAAAAGAAATCCAGTTATTAGGAAAAATACTATCTGGGGTATTAGGCTCCTTAATATCATCTACTACGATGACGTTGATTCCTTTTCCTTCTAAAACAACTACAAAGGCATCGAATTCTTCCTGTGCCTTGGTATTAATGGCGGAATCACCCATTTCAAGGTCTTTTTGAAAATAGTTGTTTACGGCGGTCTGTTCGTTCATTCGAAAACCGATCGGGCGAATCATGAGTATCGTATTGGTAACCTGCATTTTATTTTTTTATGTTCTTATCAAGGGCAAGGTACTACAACGTAGCAAGCCCTCTTGTTTGGCGATTTCGGCGTAGGGTATTTTCTCTACTGTAAACCCTTGTTCTTTCAACCAGTTGTTCAATCTTGTAAAATTACATTCAGAGACCACGACCTCTGGTGATATAGAAAAAACGTTACTGAACATACAGTACATTTCATCTGCCGTTATTTCAAAAATATTTTCCTTGCCAAAAAAATCGACCAACCATTGGTATTCCTCTTCCAAAAGAAATCCATTTTTATGAAGTATAGCCTTTCCTTTTCCGAGGGGTTGAAAACAGCAATCTAAATGAAGTGCGTTCTCCCTCGCATTGGTATTGCTCTTTCTCAGTTCAAACGATTTTATTCTTTTATGCGGAAATTGTTCTGTGATATATTCGACTGCAGCAACATTGGTTCTTGCCGTAATAAAATCAGCATAATCTTCACCACGGTACGTGCCCATGAAGATATACTCGTTCCAGGGCATTACATCACCACCTTCAATGTGTACTTCTTCTGGCGGATGCAATATATGTCTCTCCTCTATTCTATCCAACACATGCAAGATCGCCTCTACCTCTCTTTCCCTATCAGGAAGTATATTGGCCTTGATCAATTTATTCTCGATCACAAAAGCGATATCCCTTGAAAAAATCTGATTACAATCTTTCAAGACCTCGGGCCGAAATACTTTTACATCATGTCTTTCAAATACTTTACAAAAAGCCTGCATTTCGGTCACCATATCTTCTTCTTTAGGGTAGGTGCCCGCCAAGACATGTTCTAAAGATTTTGGATCGTATACTTCTTCAATTGTTGGTACTGGCCCACAGCTTTTAGCCGTACCTAGAACGACTGCTTTTAGAGGTGAAATTTCATCATTAATATTTAGGCTGAGCATCTATTTAAAATTTGGGCAAAGATAGAACTACTTATCCTAGCAAAAAAAATGCCCTTCTAAAATTTTAGAAGGGCATAAACAATAAAATCCTTAAGCCTACCTTTTTCCAACTTCAACGAATGGTCTATGGTTCTCGCCGATATAAACTTGTCTAGGGCGACCTATTGGCTCACCTCGCAAACGCATCTCTCTCCATTGTGCAATCCAACCGGGCAACCTTCCTAGAGCGAACATTACCGTGAACATTTCAGTGGGTATGCCCAGAGCCCTATAAATGATTCCTGAATAGAAATCTACATTGGGGTACAATTTTCTATCTATAAAATATTGATCGGCAAGAGCTTCTTTTGCCAAACCTTTTGCTATTTCCAAAATCGGGTCCTCAATGCCAAGATCTTCCAAAACCTCATCTGCCGCTTTCTTAATGATCTTTGCCCTGGGATCGAAATTCTTATAGACCCGATGCCCAAAGCCCATCAATCGAAACGGATCGCTTTTGTCTTTGGCCTTCGCCATGTATTTTTTAGTATCGCCACCATCGGCATCTATCGCCTCCAGCATTTCTAAGACCGCTTGATTTGCGCCACCGTGCAACGGCCCCCAAAGTGCAGAAATACCTGCAGAAAGCGAGGCGAACAAACCAGCATGCGAAGACCCTACGATACGTACGGTAGATGTAGAGCAGTTTTGTTCATGGTCGGCATGAAGAATCAAAAGCTGATCGAGTGCATCGATTACTATTTTGTTCTTTTTGTATTCTTGACTTGGTTTATTGAACATCATTTTATGAATGTTCTCAACATACCCCAAAGTATCATCGCCGTAATCTAAAGGTAGTCCCTTTTTCTTACGTAGGGTCCAGGACACCAAAACGGGGAATTTTGCCAATATACGAACAATGGCATAGTACATATCTTCTTCAGAAGACACATTTACCGAAGTCGGATTAAATGCAATGAGTGCGTTGGTCAAAGAAGAGAGCACCCCCATTGGGTGTGCTGATTTCGGAAAACCGTCCAAAATCTTTTTCATTTCCTCGTCAACGTGCGATTCTTCACGAATGTCGTTATGAAACTTCTGCAACTCTGATTTATTGGGAAGCTCTCCAAAAATCAATAAAAAAGCCACTTCTAAAAAATCGGCTTTCTCTGCCAATTCTTCAATTGAATAGCCACGATACCGTAAAATTCCTTTCTCTCCATTTAAAAAAGTAATCGCACTTTCGCACGAGCCTGTATTCTTATACCCCGGATCTATCGTTATCAACCCACCGGTCGCCGAACGAAGGGTTTTTATATCAATTGCAAATTCATTCTCGGTGCCTTTGATAACTGGAAACTCATATTTTTGACCGTTATACTCTAAAGTAGCTTTATCTGACATTGTATGATTATAATTGAAAATTAAGTGACCCGTAAGTTAAGAAAAAGAAGGCGTTTTAGCAATACTATCAAGCGCATATATGAGGATTAAACCCGTTCAAAAATTAACTTAAGGTTAAGAATAACAGTACTCGGGTAAAGACAAAAAAGCCTTTCTATAATTAAAAAGGCTTTTTACGATAAATGATTATTATTTTATCTTAAAAGCCTTTTCTCGAGGATAGTACGCCGTTTCACCGAGTTCTTCCTCTATTCTGAGCAATTGGTTGTATTTCGCCATTCTATCAGAACGTGATGCAGAACCTGTTTTTATTTGCCCAGTATTCAAGGCAACTGCAAGGTCGGCAATCGTATTGTCTTCGGTCTCACCCGATCTATGCGACATTACCGAAGTATAGCCTGCATTTTTTGCCATATTTACGGCAGCGATGGTTTCCGTAAGGGTGCCTATCTGATTGACTTTTATCAGTATAGAATTGGCAATACCGTTTTCGATTCCTTTAGACAGTCTTTCAACATTGGTGACAAACAAATCATCACCCACTAATTGCACCTTGCCGCCTATCTTTTCAGTCAAAGTCTTCCAACCATCCCAGTCATTTTCGTCCATACCGTCTTCTATGGATATGATGGGATATTTTGTTGCCAGATCGGTTAAATACTGCGCCTGCTCTTCTGAAGTTCTTACGGCTCCTTTATCACCTTCGAATTTTGTATAATCGTATTTTCCGTCAACAAAAAACTCAGCGGCAGCACAATCTAAGGCAATCATTACGTCATCACCTAATGTGTACCCTGCATTATCTACAGCTATGGCAATGGTTTCCAATGCATCTTCGGTACCACCCGCTAAGTTCGGCGCAAAACCACCTTCATCACCAACGGCCGTACTCAAGCCTCTATCGTGTAATACTTTCTTAAGGTTATGAAAAATCTCCGTTCCCATTTGCATGGCATGCGAAAAACTCTTTGCCCCTATCGGCATTACCATAAATTCCTGAAAGGCGATGGGTGCATCAGAATGCGAACCCCCATTGATGATATTCATCATAGGAACAGGAAGCGTATTTGCGCTGACCCCACCTACATACCTGAACAAAGACAAGCCCAATTCGTTGGCAGCTGCTTTTGCCGCCGCCAAGGAAACACCCAAAATAGCATTGGCCCCCAATTTAGACTTATTGGGTGTACCGTCAAGATCGATCATGGTACTATCAATCAAATTCTGTTCAAAAACCGACATACCGAGTAATTCTTTGGCAATAACCGTATTGACATTGTTTACGGCTTTGGCAACACCCTTGCCCATAAATGAATTTCCCCCATCTCGTAGCTCGACAGCCTCATGTTCTCCCGTTGAAGCACCTGAAGGAACGGCCGCCCTACCCATTATTCCGTTCTCGGTAATAACATCGACTTCTACAGTTGGGTTTCCTCTTGAATCTAAAATTTGTCTTGCGTGAACACTAAGTATGATACTCATTAAATATTATTTTTTACGATTGATTTTATAAAGAGAACTCGTCTTGAGTTATTCCTTTACCTGCGAATTTCGCATTTCGCACCCTAATCTTGTCATTTTTTGGTTCCGTAACGATGCTATCAAACCAAAAAACGACTTCATTATGGCACGAAAGCCTTCATTCTCGGTGCCAAACAATAACTCAAGACGAGTTCAGAATACAAAGATACGAAAGCATGCCATGACGAATAATATAAAACCCCAAAATCAACGAAATATAACAATTTGTTATATCGAAACTGTTTTCTTTTTCGAATTCTGGATCATTTCAAAAAACCGATCAAAAAGATATTCGGCATCATGCGGCCCTGGGCTAGCCTCTGGGTGGTACTGAACAGAGAATACATTCTTATTCTTCATTCGTATGCCCGCTACGGTTTTATCATTGAGGTGCACATGGGTAATCTCTATAGTATCATTGGCCTCGGTTTCTTCTCTGTTGATGGCAAAACCGTGGTTTTGAGAAGTTATTTCCCCTTTGCCTGTCATCAGGTTTATCACCGGATGGTTGATGCCCCTATGCCCATTGTGCATTTTGTAGGTAGAAATACCGTTTGCCAAAGCGATAACTTGATGCCCAAGACAAATGCCAAAAAGAGGACTATAACTGGCAATGATATCTTTTGCCGTTTGAATTGACTGGATCAGAGGCTGTGGATCACCAGGGCCATTCGATATAAAATACGCATCTGGACCCCAAGCCTTCATTTCTTCAAAAGTCGTGTTATAAGGAAACACTTTGATATAGGCGTCACGTTTAGCAAGATTTCTGAGAATATTTTTTTTTATACCAATATCCAAAGCTGCGATTTTATGGGTAGCGTCTTTGTCACCATAATAATAGGCCTCTTTTGTAGAGACTTTTGAGGAAAGCTCCAAACCTTCCATACTCGGGAAATTGGCAAGGTCATTTTTAAGTTGAGCGATGTTATCCACATCTGATGAGATGACTGCGTTCATAGCCCCGTTATCTCTAATATAAGCAACCAAGGCCCGGGTATCAACGTCAGAGATGGCAATAAGTTCGCTCTTGTTCAAAAACTCACTTAGGCTAGAATCAGCACTAGATCTGGAGTAGTTGTAGCTGAAATTTTTACAGATCAAACCCGCTATTTTAACCGACTCTGATTCGACTTCGTCTTTATTGGTGCCGTAATTACCAATATGGGCATTGGTCGTCACCATTAATTGTCCGAAATAAGATGGATCGGTAAATATCTCTTGATAACCTGTCATACCCGTATTGAAACAGACTTCACCATAAGCGGTTCCTTCTCTGTCTCCTACCAGTTTACCATGAAAAATGGTGCCATCCGCCAATAATATAAACGCTCTTTTTCTAACTTGATACTTCATTCGATAGTTCAACTTTTTGATTTAACAAAGAAACATAAAAAAAGGATAGACTATCAAGTCTATCCTTTTACAATTATTAAAAATCATTAACAATGTTACTCTTCTGAATCATCTGTTTTTGTTTCTGCTCCTGTTTTTGGTTCAGTTTTTGTTTCGGCCGCTGCAACTGGTGGTACTACGGCTTTGTCACCGCCACCGCCTCTTCTACTTCTTCTTGTGGTTTTCTTCTTGGGTTTGTCGGCATTATAGATGTCATTGAAATCAACCAATTCTATCATTGCCATATCAGCGTTATCTCCCAAACGATTACCGAGTTTGATTATTCTTGTGTAACCACCTGGTCTATCGGCCACTTTTTCAGAAACCTGACCGAACAACTCTGTAATTGCATATTTATCTCTCAGACTCTTGAAAACGATACGTCTGTTATGGGTGCCTTTTTCAGTGGTCTGATTGTTCTCTGCCTTCGACTTTGTAATCAAAGGTTCTATAAACCGCTTCAAGGCCTTTGCCTTGGCGACAGTAGTATTTATTCTTTTATGCTCAATTAGGGAACAGGCCATGTTCGCCAACATTGCTTTTCTGTGGGCGGTCTTTCTACCTAAGTGATTGATTTTTTTACCGTGTCTCATTACTGTATACTATTTTCTTCCTTGTTTGGGGTTCTCCCTTCCAACAGAAGTAATATGTTTATTTTTAACTAATCTCGTATTAGTCTTTATCCAACTTATATTTTGATAGGTCCATTCCGAAGTTAAGACCTTTGTTGATTACAAGTTCTTCTAATTCGGTCAATGATTTTTTACCAAAGTTTCTGAATTTCATCAAATCATTTTTGTTGAAGGAAACCAAATCGCCTAAAGTATCTACTTCCGCAGCTTTCAAACAGTTCAGGGCACGAACGGAAAGATCCATATCGACCAATTTTGTCTTCAATAACTGACGCATATGAAGTGATTCTTCATCATAGGTCTCTGTTTGTGCGATTTCATCAGCTTCTAATGTGATACGCTCATCAGAGAACAACATAAAGTGATGTATCAAAACTTTTGCCCCTTCGGTCAATGCATCTTTTGGATGTATGGAACCATCGGTCACGATCTCAAAAACCAATTTCTCGTAATCGGTCTTTTGCTCAACACGAAAGTTCTCTATACTGTACTTTACATTTTTTACAGGAGTAAAGATAGAATCTATTGCGATGGTGCCCAACGGCATACCCGACTTCTTATTTTCCTCTGCTGGAACGTAGCCTCTTCCTTTATCGATAACAAGCTCGATACTGAAGTTGACTTTCGATTCCATATTACAAATAACCAAATCAGGATTCAATACTTGGTACCCCGAAATGAATTTTTGAAAATCACCAGCGGTCAATTGATTTTTACCGCTTATGGAAACAGATACTGTTTCGCCCTCTGAGTCTTCAATTTGCTTTTTAAAGCGAACTTGTTTTAGATTTAGAATCATCTCAGTCACATCTTCTACAACACCAGGAATTACCGAGAATTCGTGTTCTACATTGTCAATTCTTATTGATGTGATCGCGTAACCTTCTAAAGCTGAAAGCAACACTCTTCGTAATGCGTTCCCAACAGTTAATCCATAACCTGGTTCCAAAGGACGGAATTCAAATTTTCCTTCGAAATCAGAGGAATCGATCATTATTACTTTATCGGGTTTCTGAAAATTAAATAATGCCATAATTGGATCGGTGTTGTTTATTTAGAGTATAACTCGACTATTAATTGTTCTTTGATATTTTCTGGAATCTGCATTCTTTCAGGAATGGAAACATAGGTTCCTTCTTGCTTATCGGTATTCCAAGTAATCCATTCATAAACACGACTGTTCGATGTTAATGAATCTTGTATACACTGCAATGATTTTGATTTTTCTCTCACCCCAACCACATCACCGGCTTTCAATGAATAGGAAGGTATGTTGACCAACCCACCATTTACCGTAATATGCCTATGGGAAACCAATTGCCGGGCACCGCTTCTGCTGGGCGAAACTCCCATTCTGTATACCACATTATCTAAACGTGATTCACAAAGTTGTAACAAAACCTCACCTGTAACGTCCTTACTCCTGTTTGCCTTGGCAAATAGGTTTCTGAACTGCTTTTCTAAAATACCGTAGGTGTATTTTGCCTTTTGCTTCTCCATCAGTTGAACTGAATATTCAGATTTCTTGCCACGGCGCCTTGCGTTACCATGTTGTCCTGGCGGATAATTTTTTTTCTCGAAAGACTTATCGTCTCCAAAAATCGCTTCTCCGAATTTACGAGCGATTTTACTTTTTGGTCCTGTATATCTTGCCATTTTCGTTTAGTTTGAAGTGTGATTATGAATTAAGGCTTCTCCTTCGATAATCGTAAATTACACTTCGGTGAAATAATATATTAAATTGATTAAACTCTTCTTCTTTTGGGTGGTCTACAACCGTTGTGTGGCATTGGGGTCACGTCAATAATATCAGTAACTTCAATACCCGAATTATGTATTGTTCGAATTGCAGATTCTCTTCCGTTACCCGGACCCTTAACATAAACCTTCACTTTTTTGAGACCGGCTTCGTGAGCAATTTTGCAACACTCTTCAGCAGCAACTTGAGCAGCGTAAGGCGTGTTCTTTTTAGAACCTCTAAACCCCATTTTGCCAGCCGAAGACCATGATATCACATCTCCTTTTTTATTGGTCAAAGAAATTATGATATTGTTAAAAGAGGCCTTAATGTGCGCTTCGCCAACTGAATCAACAATAACCTTCCTCTTTTTCGCTTTAGTACTTGCCTTTGCCATAATACCCTACTTATTATTTAGTTGCCTTTTTCTTGTTGGCGACTGTTTTTCTTTTTCCTTTTCTAGTTCTCGCATTGTTCTTGGTACGTTGCCCTCGTAATGGAAGACCTGATCTATGACGAATACCTCTATAACAACCAATATCCATCAAACGTTTGATGTTCAATTGGGTTTCAGAACGTAATTCACCTTCAATAGTATACGAAGACGCTGATTCACGAATTCGCCCTATTTCATCATCGTTCCATTCAGAAACTTTAGTATCCTCACTTACTTTGGCCTTTGCCAAAATCTCTTTGGCCCTACTATTTCCAATACCAAAAATATAGGTAAGGGCAATAACGCCTCTCTTTTGTTTTGGGATATCTATACCCGCGATTCTTGCCATAATTATCCTTGTCTTTGTTTAAATCTAGGATTCTTTTTGTTGATTACGTACAACGTGCCTTTTCTGCGTACAATTTTGCAGTCGACACTTCTCTTTTTTATTGATGCTCTAACTTTCATCTTTTCAATATCTTAATATCTATATGTAATTCTTGCCTTTGTCAGGTCGTAAGGGCTCATTTCTAATTTCACTTTATCTCCTGGAAGCAACTTAATGTAGTGCATACGCATCTTACCTGAGATATGCGCTGTAACTACATGACCGTTCTCTAACTCTACTCGAAACATTGCATTTGACAATGCCTCGATTATTGATCCGTCTTGTTCTATCGCTGCTTGTTTAGCCATATTTACGCTACTTTTCTGTTTTTTCCGGTTTTCATTAGTCCGTCATAATGCCTGTTCAATAAATATGAATTCACTTGCTGAACTGTGTCAATTGCAACTCCGACCATAATCAAAAGCGATGTTCCTCCGTAGAACATAGCCCAACCTGCTTGCACATCCATCAATTTTACAACTATTGCCGGCAATACTGCCAACAATGCCAAAAAGAAGGATCCCGGCAAGGTTATCAAAGACATGACCTTGTCTAAAAAATCGCCTGTTTCCTTGCCTGGTCTAATACCAGGTATAAAGCCACCACTTCTCTTTAAATCATCCGCCATTTTATTTGTAGGCACTGTAATGGCCGTATAGAAATAGGTGAAAATAATAATCAATACTGCAAATAATATGTTATAAGCCAAGCCAAATATATCGGCGAATTGAACTTGTATCCATTGCCCTGCAGCGGTATCGTCAAAAGCACTACCGATCATGCTCGGCACGAACATAATCGCCTGTGCGAATATTATGGGCATCACACCTGAAGCGTTCAACTTCAACGGAATGTACTGTCTAGATCCCATTATATTTTTTTCATATCCACCAGAGGCAGTTCTTCTTGCATATTGTACGGGTATTTGGCGCGTTGCCATTACCAACAAAATACAGGCCAAAATCACCAAAAACCAAATGATGACCTCTATCAAAATCAACATAGGGCCACCGTTTCCGTCCAATCTTGAAACCGCTTCTTGCACAAAAGATTGTGGTAAAGTAGCGATAATACCAATCATAATCAATAATGATATACCGTTACCAATACCTTTGTCGGTAATCTTTTCTCCTAACCACATCGCAAATACACAACCGGTAACCAATATAATCACCGCGGGAATCATAAAGTCAAGGCCTTTACCCAATAAGAAAGCTGAATTCGGTACACCAAAAGCTTCTAGACCGAACAAATATGCAGGTGCTTGAACAATACATATACCTATGGTCAACCATCTTGTAATCTGATTAATAGTCTTTCTTCCGCTTTCCCCTTCTTTTTGTAATTTTTGAAGATAGGGTATGGCAATACCCATCAACTGAACCACAATAGAGGCTGAGATATAGGGCATAATACCTAATGCGAATATCGAAGCATTGGCAAACGCCCCTCCGGTAAATGCATTCAACAGACTGAATATTCCTTTATCCGTACCGTCTACCAATCCGCCCAATTGCGTTGAATCAATACCAGGAAGAACTATTTGGCACCCAAAACGGTAGACCAAAAGAAGACCAAGTGTAATCAAAATTCGATTTCTTAGTTCTTCTATTTTCCAAATGTTCGATAATGTCTCGAAAAAATTCTTCATAGTATTTTCTTACTTATAAATTTATCGCCTCTCCACCAGCTTTCTCTATAGCCGCTTTAGCGGTGGCACTAAATTTATGCACAGAAATTTTTAGTGATGCCTTTAATTCACCATCACCCAATATTTTCACTAAATCGTTCTTACGTGCCAATCTATTTTCTATAAGCGTATCAAAGGTAATCGTATCTTTTACCTTACCATTATCAACCAATTCTTGTAATTTAGAAAGATTGATGCCTTGATATTCTTTTCTGTTGATGTTTGTAAAACCAAACTTTGGTACACGTCTCTGCAATGGCATTTGACCTCCTTCAAAACCAATTTTCTTGGAATACCCAGATCTTGATTTTGCTCCTTTATGTCCTCTTGCCGCTGTTCCTCCCTTACCTGAACCTTGACCTCGGCCAAGTCTCTTACCATCTCTATTTACAGAACCTTCAGCTGGTTTTAGATTACTTAAATTCATAACCTTATCGTATTAAGCTTCCGTAGAAACTAAGTGTTTAACTTTATTTATCATTCCAATAATGTTGGGCGTATCATCGTGCTCAACCACTTGGCCTATTTTTCTTAGACCTAGAGCTTCTAGAGTCCTCTTTTGGTTCTGAGGTCTTTTAATACTGCTCTTAACTTGTTTTACTTTTATCTTTGCCATAATCGTTTTATAGTTAGCACTCGGCAATTTAATCGTTGCGTTGGTTTTACAACCAAAATCAACAACTTCATTCTACATTTTATCCTTTAAAAACTTTTTCTAAAGAAATACCTCTTTGTTTTGCTACCGTTCTTGCCCCTCTAAGTTGCAAAAGAGCATCAAAAGTTGCTTTTACCACGTTGTGCGGGTTTGATGACCCTTGTGATTTTGACAATACATCATGAACCCCTACAGATTCTAAAACCGCTCTTACTGCTCCACCAGCTATAACTCCCGTACCATGTGATGCCGGTTGAATATAAACACGGGCTCCACCATATTTCCCCTTTTGCTCATGGGGCAACGTCACCTTGTTCAAAGGTATTCTGATAAGGTTCTTCTTAGCATCTTCAATTGCCTTGGCGATGGCCGTAGCAACTTCTTTCGACTTACCCAAACCGTGACCCACAACACCTTTTTCATCACCGACGACAACTATTGCGGAAAAGCCGAAAGCCCTACCACCTTTAGTTACCTTGGTCACTCTTTGTACACCGACCAATCTATCTTTCAAATCTAAACCTCCTGGCTTAACGGTTTCAACGTTTTTGTATTTTTGGTACATGCTCTAATTTTAGAATTTTAATCCTGCTTCTCTTGCTCCGTCTGCCAAAGCCTTAACTCTACCGTGAAATAAATTACCTCCTCTATCAAAGGCGACTTTATCAATACCGGCTTTCTTTGATTTTTCAGCGATGGCCTTGCCCACTAGAGCAGCGATCTCTGATTTGTTTCCTTTTGTTTTGGAAAAATCTTTATCTCTTGAAGATACGGCCGCTAAGGTTTTTCCTTCGGTATCATTGATCAGTTGAACATAAATTTCTTTATTGCTTCTAAAAACGGATAGTCTTGGTCTTTCTGCTGTTCCGATCGAGACTTTACGTATTCTTCTTCTGATTCTACGTTTTCTTTGTAACTTAGATAATTTCATAACACTTTATTAAGCGGATTTACCTGCTTTTCTTCTTAATTGTTCGCCTACAAACTTGATTCCTTTTCCTTTGTAAGGTTCTGGCTTACGGAAGGATCTGATCTTAGCGGCTACTTGCCCTACTAATTGCTTATCAAACGATGTTAGTTTAATGATAGGATTTTTTCCTTTTTGCGATATCGTCTCGATTTTTACCTCAGGGGCCAAATCAATCACGATATTATGCGAAAAACCAAGTGCTAGCTCTAATTTTTGGCCTTGGTTACTTGCTCTGTAACCTACACCCACCAACTCTAGTTCTTTCGTCCATCCTTTAGAAACCCCTTCTACCATATTGTTTACCAAAGATCTATAAAGCCCATGCTTTGCTTTGTGCTCTTTAGATTCAGAGGATCTACTCACCTTAACTTGCCCGTCTTCGATTTTCATGGAAACCCCTGAAAAATCTTGGGACAACTCACCCAACTTACCTTTTACGGTAACCATATTTTCTTTTACCTCTACGGTTACCCCTTCAGGAATCGTTATCGGATTATTACCTATTCTAGACATTTCTTAATTCTTTATTCTATTAATATACGTAGCATAAAACCTCACCACCTACATTTTCGTTTTTCGCCTGTTTACTTGTCATTACACCATGTGATGTAGAAACTATGGCAACACCCAGACCGTTCAAAACCCTTGGCAGGTCATCAGACCCGGTATACTTTCGAAGACCAGGCTTACTAACACGTTGCAATTTTTTAATAACCGGTTCTTTTGTCAACCTATCATATTTAAGGGCGATCTTAATGCTATCTTGAACCTTGCCTTCTTCAAACTTGTAACTCAAGATATACCCTTGATCGAACAATATTTTGGTAATCTCTTTCTTAACACCTGATGCGGGTATTTCAACTACCCTATGACCCGCCATATTGGCGTTTCTAACTCGTGTCAAGTAATCTGCTATAGTATCTGTAACCATTTCTTATAATATTAGATTCTCGATTTACGATTTTAGACTTCTATTTCAAGGTTATATCAGAAATCTAAAATCTGAACTCGTAATTCATTATTACCAACTGGCTTTTTTAACACCAGGTATTAATCCTTGATTGGCCATTTCTCTAAAAGTAACCCTTGAAATACCAAAAGTTCTCATATAACCTTTTGGTCTTCCCGTTATTTTACAACGATTGTGCAAACGAACGGGAGATGCATTTTTGGGTAATTTCTGTAAGCCCTCATAGTCACCGGCTTCTTTCAAAGCTTTTCTCTTTTCAGCATATTTAGCTACAGTTCTTTCCCTTTTTCTTTCACGGGCCTTCATTGATTCTTTAGCCATACTATTTCTTTTTAAAAGGTAAACCTAATTCTGTTAATAACGATTTTGCTTCCTTGTCTGTTTCAGCAGAGGTCACAAATGTAATATCCATACCACTTATTCTATTGATCTTGTCAATATTTATCTCAGGAAAAATAATCTGTTCTGTTATTCCTAGACTATAATTTCCCCTTCCGTCAAATCCAGTTGCTTTTATGCCTTGAAAATCACGAACCCTTGGCAAGGCACTGGTCACCAATCGATCTAAAAATTCGTACATTCTTTCGCCGCGAAGCGTGACTTTAGCACCGATGGGCATTCCCTTACGCAGTTTAAAAGCGGCGATATCTTTCTTTGACATCGTAGGAATGGCCTTCTGACCGGTGATCATGGTCATTTCATCAATGGCATGGTCTATTAATTTCTTATCGGCAACAGCGGCACCAACACCTCTACTTACCACGATCTTATGTAACTTAGGAACCTGCATTACATTTTTGTAACCAAACTCTTTCTTCAGCGCACCAACAATGCGCTCTGTATAATCTTTTTTTAATCTTGCAACGTGAGCCATAACTAAATTACTTCATTTGATTTTTTGGAAAATCGTACTTTTTTACCATCTCGTACCTCGTACCCCACTCTAGTGGCATCACCTGATTTGGCATCTATCAACGATAGATTTGAAATATGGATAAAGGCCTCTTTTTTAACGATACCTCCCTGAGGATTCTTCGCACTAGGCTTCTCATGCTTTGATACCATATTTGCACCTTCAACAATCGCCTTGTTCTTTTTAATGTCGACCCGCATAATCTTGCCTTCCGTACCTTTGTGGTCACCGGCAATTATTCTTACAGTATCTCCTGTTCTTATTTTTAACTTTTTCATTCTTCGCTATAAATTATAGTACCTCAGGGGCCAATGATACGATTTTCATAAATTGTTTATCACGAAGTTCTCTTGCTACGGGCCCAAAAACACGTGTACCCCTCATTTCACCATTCGGATCTAATAACACACAGGCATTGTCATCAAAACGGATATAAGACCCATCAGGCCTTCTCACCTCTTTCTTTGTTCTGATAACAACAGCAGTTGAAATCGCACCTTTTTTAATACCTCCATTCGGAGCGGCCTCTTTGACCGTAACAACGATTTTATCTCCAATAGAAGCATACCGTCTTTTTGTACCACCGAGTACTCGAATGGTCAATACTTCTTTTGCACCTGTATTGTCAGCTACCTTTAACCTTGATTCTTGCTGTAACATAATTATTTAGCTCTTTCTAAGATTTCTACTAACCTCCAACATTTGGTCTTGCTCAAAGGCCGGGTTTCCCGAATTTTTACGGTATCACCTTCTTTGCAATCGTTTTTTTCGTCATGGGCCACGTACTTCTTCGTTTTTAAAACGAATTTACCGTACATAGGGTGTTTTACTCTTTTAACTTCAGAGACAATAATGGATTTTTCCATTTTATCACTGGTTACAACACCAATTCTTTCTTTTCTTAAATTTCTCTTTTCTTCCATAAAGCAGAACCAATTATTGGTTTTCCCTATTAGTTAATTCAGTTGCCAACCGCGCTACTGTTCTTCGAACCTTTCTTATTTGGAGAGGATTTTCCAATGGCGTAACGAAATGGGCCATTTTTAAATTTGCATGTTCTTTTTTTAGTTCAGCAAACTTAAGTTTAAGCTCTTCGACCGACAATTCTTTTATTTCCTTTTTTTTCATGGTTTCCTCAAAATTAGTCTTGATCCGTGTAATCTCTAGCAACTACAAATTTAGTTTTTACAGGTAGTTTTTGCGCCGCCAAGCGTAAAGCTTCTTTTGCAACATCCATTGAAACACCGGCAATCTCATACATAATTCTTCCAGGTAACACTACCGCCACAAAATATTCTGGGGCACCTTTACCTTTACCCATACGAACTTCCAATGGTTTTTTGGTAATGGGCTTGTCCGGAAATATTTTAATCCATAACTGACCTTCTCTTTTCATATACCTAGTTGCGGCAATACGCGCAGCCTCAATCTGACGTGATGTAACAAAACTGGTTTCTAAAGACTTGAGACCGAATACACCGTTTGAAAGTCGGTGCCCTCTTCCGGTAAGGCCTTTCATCCGGCCTTTTTGCATCTTGCGAAACTTGGTTCTTTTCGGTTGTAACATTTTTTCTTACTTCTTTAAAAAATTACTTTCTACGACGTGGTTTTCTTCCTCCATCGCGCTTGCCTCCTTTATCTCCTCCTCCTTTGCCCTTGGTCATACCTACCAATGGGGAAAGATCTCTTTTTCCAAAAACTTCACCTTTCATGATCCACACCTTGATACCTAATTTACCATAGGTGGTTTGCGCTTCGTGCAGCGCATAATCGATATCGGCACGAAATGTCGAAAGCGGAATTCTACCATCTTTATAAGACTCGGAACGCGCCATTTCAGCACCGTTCAAACGCCCAGAAATCTGTATTTTAATTCCTTCGGCGTTCATGCGCATTGCAGCGGTAATCGCCATTTTAATCGCACGTCTAAATGATATTCTACTTTCTATTTGACGAGCAACACTTGCAGCCACCAAATTGGCATCTAATTCAGGTCTTTTTATCTCGTAAATATTGATCTGTACTTCTTTACCGGTAATCTTTTTAAGCTCTTCCTTAAGTTTATCTACTTCTTGCCCTCCTTTACCAATGATGATACCAGGTCTGGCGGTTGTAATCGTAACAGTAATCAATTTTAGCGTACGTTCGATAATCACTCTTGATACACTTGCCTTTGCAAGACGAACGAATATATACTTACGTATTTTACTGTCTTCAGCTAGTTTGTCACCATAATCGTTTCCTCCATACCAGTTTGATTCCCATCCTCTGATAATTCCAAGGCGATTTCCTATCGGATTTGTCTTCTGTCCCATACTAGCTTTCTATATTATTGTTTGAGCCCAATACCAATGTCACATGGTTGGAACGCTTTCTTATTCTATGTGCCCTGCCTTGTGGTGCGGGTCGCAATCTCTTCAACATACTTCCGCTATCTACCCGTATCTCTTTTACGATAAGATCAGCCTCTTCTACATCGGCATCCTCATTTTTTGCCTGCCAGTTGGCCAAAGCGGAGAGCAACAATTTCTCTAATCTTCGTGAAGCCTCTTTTGGATTGAATCTCAAAATCGCCAATGCTCTTTCTACTTGGACTCCTCTCACCAAATCTGCAACAATGCGCATTTTTCGCGGTGAAGTTGGGCAATTGTTCAGTTTAGCGAAAGCTATCTGCTTCTTTTCTTCCTTAAACCTTTCGGCCATTTGTTTTTTTCGAACTCCCATAGCGCTCTTACTTTTTTCCTTTATTTTTTGCCCCTGAGTGACCCCTAAAAGATCGCGTTGGGGAAAATTCACCTAGTTTATGCCCTACCATGTTCTCTGTAACGAATACAGGTACAAATTGTCTTCCGTTATGAACAGCTATGGTCAGACCTACAAAATCAGGTGTTATCATAGAAGCTCTTGACCATGTTTTTATCACGGACTTCTTTCCAGAAGTTGCAGTTTGCAGAACTTTCTTCTCTAAACTATAGTGAACGTAAGGTCCTTTTTTTAATGAACGTGCCATTTTTTTCTACTTTTTATTTCTTTCTACGTTCTAAAATATACTTGTTCGTGTCCTTTGTCTTTGAACGAGTTCTAAAGCCTTTTGCAGGAATACCGTTTCTTGATCTTGGATGACCACCAGAAGCTTTTCCTTCTCCACCGCCCATTGGGTGATCGACAGGGTTCATTGCCACTGGCCTAGTTCTTGGTCGTCTACCCAACCATCTACTTCTACCCGCCTTACCGGAAACCAATAATTGATGATCGGAATTGGATATAGCACCTATAGTCGCCAAACATCCTGAAAGAATAAGCCTTGTCTCACCTGAAGGTAATTTGATAGTAACGAATTTACCATCCTTGGCCATCAATTGAGCGAAAGTGCCTGCACTTCTCGCCATTACAGCACCTTGACCAGGCCGTAATTCAATACATGAAATTATGGTTCCCAGCGGAATTTCACTTAAGGGCAGCGCATTTCCTATTTCAGGAGTCGCGGTCGCACTAGAGGAAACACTCTGATCTACTTTCAAACCACTTTGCGCTACTATATATCTTTTCTCACCATCTGCGTACTCCAACAAAGCGATAAATGCCGTTCTGTTCGGGTCATACTGAATTGACTTTACCGTAGCCGAAACATCTTTCTTATCTCTTTTAAAATCGATTATACGATACCTTCTTTTATGACCTCCACCTTTATGGCGCATGGTCATTTTACCCTGACTGTTTCTACCTCCCGACTTTTTTAACGGAGCGAGCAAACTCTTCTCCGGCTTATCAGTAGTAATGGCATCAAAGCCATTTACTACTCTAAAACGCTGTCCTGGAGTGACCGGTTTTAATTTTCTAACTGACATTTCTTGTCTTTATAGATTACTGTAAAAATCAATAATTTCTCCTTCGGCAATATCGACTATCGCTTTTTTAATAGCATTGGTCTTACCGTGCTGCACACCTGTCTTGGTATACCGTGATTTTCTTTTTGGGCCATAGTTCATGGTACGAACTTTCTTTACTGAAACCCCGTACGCCTTTTCCACGGCAATTTTAATCTCAATCTTGTTGGCCTTTGGATCAACAAAGAAACCATAACGGTTGTACAATTCGCTATCTGCGGTCATCTTTTCCGTTATAATCGGTTTTATCAACACACTCATAGTTTTCCTATTTATTCAAGTTCGATTCAATTCCTTCCAATGAACCTTCCAACAACACAATATTGTTTGCGTTTAAAATTTTGTAAGTGCTTAATTCTGAGTTAGTTATAACGCTAGAGCCCTTAAAATTACGCGAAGACAAATATACGTTAATATTTGAATCGCCCAACACAAATAAAGATTTTTTGTTTTCTAATCCTAAAGACTTCAAAACCTGAATAAAATCACTTGTTTTCGGTGCATCGAAACTAAAATCCTCGACCACGATAATAGCCTTCTCTTTTGACTTGATACTCAAGGCTGATTTTCTAGCTAAACGCTTCAGGTTTTTGTTCAATTTTTGTGTATAATCTTTGGGTCTTGGACCAAAAACACGACCTCCTCCTCTAAAAATAGGAGACTTGATACTACCAGCACGGGCCGTACCCGTACCTTTTTGTTTTTTGATTTTTCTGGTACTACCAACAATTTCAGCTCTTTCTTTAGCTTTATGGGTACCCTGCCTTTGATGTGCCAAATATTGTTTCACATCTAAATACACCGCATGATTATTGGGCTCTATACCGAAAACAGCATCAGAAAGGTTTGCCTTTCTGCCTGTTTCTTTTCCTTTAATATCTAAAACTGCTACTTTCATTACTTCCACCTTTTAATGGTTACATAAGCATTTTTATGTCCCGGAACACATCCTTTTACTACCAAAAGATTTTTCTCTGCAACTACTTTCAAAACTTGAAGGTTCTGAACGGTAACTTGTTCACCACCCATTCTACCTGCCATTCTCATTCCTTTAAAGACCCTAGCAGGGTAAGAGGCAGCACCAATTGACCCCGGAGCACGCAATCGATTATGTTGACCGTGTGTAGCTTGACCAACACCGGCAAAACCGTGTCTTTTTACCACACCTTGAAAACCTTTACCTTTTGATGTGCCTATTACATCAACAAATTCACCCTCTACAAATACATCGACACCAACGGTATCGCCTAATTTGTATTCTCCTTCAAAACCTTGAAATTCAATGACTTTCTTCTTTGGTGATACACCCGCCTTTTTAAAATGACCCGTTTCGGCCTTATTAGCACGCTTCTCTGCCTTGTCATCGAAACCAAGTTGAAGGGCATTGTACCCGTCTACCTCTTCGGTTCTGACTTGGGTAACTACGCACGGCCCAGCTTCAATGACGGTACATGGCATATTCTTGCCATTTTCGTCAAAAATACTGGTCATACCTATTTTTCTTCCTATTAACCCAGACATTTGATTTTAGATTTTAGATTTTAGATCTTAAATTTCCATAAGGAAAAACAAAGTCCTCGATCTGTTTATAATTATAACTACTCACTTAAATACTATTCAAAAAAAACAGGGCGTAAAAATTCAACCCTGTTTGAATTTTTACCGTTTTTCCTTCGCACATAGCTCAGGACATGTCTTTCTGTAATTCAGAATTAAAAATTCTGAATTTTGAATTACACCTTGATCTCAACCTCAACACCACTCGGAAGCTCTAACTTCATAAGGGCATCAATGGTCTTTGATGAAGAGCTGTAAATATCCAATAACCTTTTGTAGGCACATAATTGAAACTGCTCTCTTGATTTTTTGTTTACGTGCGGTGAACGCAATACCGTAAATATTTTTTTATGCGT
>CAZEUV010000004.1:0-14555 GCA_964515285.1 uncultured Maribacter sp.
ACTATCCCTGATTATGCATACGGTGTAAATAGCCCTGCCAATTTTATTCCTGCCTATTCAGAAGATGTGATTTTTATGAATAATTTGGAACTAATCACCCAAAAGAAAGGCCTTATCAGACTTCACGGATGGGGTATGTTGTTAGGCGATAGTCCTGAAGAGTGGCAATCAAATGCAGTATGGGATTCCAATAAAATCAATCAGGCTTTATCACCACTTATTGAACAGGGTTACAAAGTAATGATCAATATACCAAGTGGCCCTTTGGGAGAAGGCGATTACCAAGACCCACAAACTTTTGCACAGTTTTGTGCGGATCTTGTTCAAATTGTCAATGTTGACTTTGGGCTAAATGTAGAATATTGGGAGATACCCAATGAAAGAGAACAAGGTTTTGAAGCACCAGGATTGGATGTTGACCAAATGGCAACACTTATAAATACAGCGGCACTGGCTATGAAAGCTGTTGATCCCAATATTAAGGTTGGAGGGGCTGCTACCGCTTGGGTAAATGTTGATTACCTAACGCAACTAACACAGATCACCTACCCTAATATTGATTTTATTTCTTGTCATACATATTCTGGTGATTGCACAAACACCCCTGAAAATGCCTATGATATTGCTCAATCAGCTATTACAGATTTAGCCTTGCTTCGACAGAATGTCAATGCTATTACGGGCTCAGAATACATACCGATTTTTTTAACCGAATACAATGTTTCCTTTCAAGGGTGTTCAAATATCCGATCCAACATAGGCGCAGTTTATGATGCCATTATTTTGACCGGAAGTGTTACTTCTAGAATAGATGCCAGCTGCTATTGGGCTATCGCGCCATACTCTGATATGTCAACAGTTATTGGTGATCAATTAGATGGAAATGCTTTTTTATACAATGTATTCAATACTTATTTATATGGAGAATTAGTTGAAAGTAATTCTAGTGATAGTTCTAAAATAATACAATACGCAACTATTGATCAAGACTCCGATACCTATTCATTTTGTTTGATAAACCGCACTTCATCGCAACAAACCGTTCAAATAGAAATGACAAGTTTAATGCCCACTGCTTTAGAAAGGCATCTTTGGGACGAAAATAATGATTACACTGTAGAGTCAACTAATTGGACAGATTTGAATGACGGAAATATTGTTCTTTCGCCTTATTCGGTAAATATATTTGTTGGAGAATTAACATCCTTAATTGTACCGAATGGCACAGGTGATAAATCCATAATCTTCCCCAATCCTAATAGCGGAATTGTTTATGTGTCAAATAATCAAGATTTGAAATCATATATGCTTTTTTCTTCATCTGGAAAGTTAATAAAAAAAGGAACTATAGAGAATGGTTCAATTAATTTATCATCAGTTCCTTCAGGTATTTATTATATTAAAATATTTGATAAAGATGGTGAGATAAATCTAACAAAGGGTATAGTAAAGAAATGAGTTGAAAAATAAGTCTTTTTGAGCATCTTTTTCCAAGAACAAAAAAACCGTTACAGTTTCTATGCCATATATGCCGGTAGATTAAAAATAAAAGAGCTCCCTTCTTTAGGTTTGCTCAATACGGTTATCGTAGTGTCGTGCAGATCCATTATCTTTTTGACAATCGCCAGTCCAAGACCGTAGCCGTTTTTTTTAGTACTCTTGCCCACTTGTTTGTAACGGTCGAAGATAAATGGCTGTTCGTTTAGGGGTATGCCCGTTCCTGTATCGGTAATGTTGATTTCAACAACCTTTCCTTTTTTCTGCAGTGAAAGTGTTACTTTACCTTCTGGCCCCGTATACTTAATTGCATTTTCAATAAGGTTTTGCAGGGCACGCTCAACCAGACCCACATCGGCAAAAACCATATTATTTTCTTTAGGATTGTTTAATTTCAGCTCAATCTGCTTCTGTTCAGCTAGAACTCGAAACTTGGCGATCAAATCATGTGAAAGTTCGGTAATCGAAAACGGCTCTTTTACAGGAGTGACCTGTTCAGCCTCTAATTTTGAATATTCGAACAATTGGTTGATAAGGTTCGATAGTTTATCAATATTATCGTGAATAATCTGTAGGTATTCTTGTTTCTCAGTCTCAGAGAGCGTTTCGGTTTTCATTTGAAGGGTCTCTATATAGCCCTTTAGCACGGCCAAAGGTGTTCTCAAATCATGTGATACATTGGCAATCAATTCTCTACGCAGCAGATCTACCGATTTCATTTTATCCATATTAGCAACGATGGTATCGGCCATTTCGTTAAAGGAATTAGCAAAAATTGCAATGTCTGACCCTACGGGGTTTTCGATACGCACATTCAAATCTCCCTCTTGAAAGCGTCGTACCGTACCTGTAATCAATCTAAGGTTTTTAGTTAAGAACCATATGGCAACCAAACCTATGAGAACTGAGAATAGCATCGTCAACAAAGCCGCACCAATGCCCAATTGCATAAAATACTGCCCAAAGAGATTATTACTGACCTGTTCAAATTTTTTACCTGCCAATACAATATAAACAAAACCATTATGGCCGTCGACCGAATATGGAGCCGCTGAAAATATTTTCTGTTCTTCGGAGTTTCTTGGGTCGTCGCCCAATACAAATTCCTCTCCCTTATTCTTGATGAAAGATTTAATTGGGGTTAAGGAAACACTTTCAGTTGGGGTATTATCACCATGATCGAGTACTACAGAATACAGAATTTCACCTGTGTCGTTCAATAGGTAAACCTCAATACTTTGGTTTACTGCCATCATATCGTGCATTAAATCTCCAAAAAGAGGTTTGTTGACACTGCCATCCTCTAAAAAAGGAGAGGCATCTTTGAACTTTTCGGCGATTACATGATTGGCAACATCGGCATTAAGTCTTTGAGTGATTTCTTGATTGTGCAAGTTAGTAAGGTATCCTGTGATAAAAATATAGGAAGCCCCCATTAACAATACAAGTAGAATAAATGCCAGCCATAATTTTTTAACCAATCTAGGAGTCAATGTTTTTTCTCTTGCACTCATATTGTTATATCTTCATTAAACTTATAGCCTACACCCCATGTAGTCAATATATAGTTCGGATTGGCCATATCAGCTTCAATTTTGGCTCTCAATCTATTGATATGTGAGTTCACCGTATGTTCATAACCTTCAAAGTTATAACCCCATATCATATTCAACAACTGTGTTCGTGTGTAGTTTCTACCGGGGTTAGAGGCCATTAACACTAATAGTTCGAACTCTTTGGGCGAAAGCTCTACCCTTTTATTGTTCAACAATACCTTGCGTTTGTCAATATCAATCGATAGCCCTTCAAAAGATATCGAAATGGTGCTTTGTCTTTTGTTTGTTTTTGAACCGGCCCTACGCAGTACGGCCTTTACCCTAGCCAAAAGTTCTCTGATACTGAAAGGCTTTGTAATGTAGTCATCAGCCCCTATCTCTAGCCCCAATACCCTATCAATCTCTTCTGACTTTGCCGTAAGCATGATAATGGGCGTATTTTTTTTCTCTCGTAACCTCTTACAAATCTCAACGCCATCCATTGAGGGCAGTGTCAGATCCAACAAAATAAGGTCATAATCATTCTCTAACGCCATTTTAAGACCAAGTGCACCATCTAGGGCTTTTGAAGTGGTATAAATAAGGTCGGTCAGATGTATTTCGAGAAGCTTTATAATCTCAGGATCATCTTCAATGATAAGTATCTGTTTCATAATTATTTCGTAAGCAAAAGAAGTTAAAAAGTATCACATACCTATCACGAGAATTCATAAAAGTATTAAAACGCCTTTGTACCAATCAATTCGAGGTTTTTCAAATCTCATTCTAAAAATCAATTTTTACTAGTCGAAATGTTCACGAAATTCTAACGAAACCTTTTCGGAATTTTACTTTTTCGTGATTCTTCTGTTATGTTGTTGGTCTTATTTTACACCATAAAAATATAAAAACAAAATATATGAAGTATTTAATCTCAACAGTTACGTTGGCTCTATTGTCAATGGCCTGTTCAAATAGTGATGATTCAACAACTGTACCCGAACAATCAGATCTGCAATTGAATTTGACCGGATTGGAAGAATTAGGCGCTGATTACGTATACGAAGGTTGGATCATCGTAAACGGCAACCCGGTTTCCACAGGGGTCTTTACAGTGGAAGGAAATAGTTCGCTATCAAAAACTTTTAGTGTAGATGCTGAACAGCTTAAGGCAGCAGCAGCCTTTGTACTCAGTATTGAGCCTACAAACGATCAGAATCCCGCACCATCCGCAACTAAACTATTGTCGGGCTCTTTTGAAAATAACATCGCTACAGTGAGTATTAATGATCAAGTAGGTGATTTTACCAATGCGTCAGGTACGTTCTTTCTCAGAAGTCCAACAGATGAAGATGATGGTATGAACAACGGCAATGATCAATTCGGAATATGGTTCGGCACACCTGGCATGCCTCCTACACCGAACTTTGTTTTGCCAGCGCTTTCCGATGGCTGGGTATATGAGGGCTGGGTTGTTGTTGAAGGAGTAGGCCCCTTGTCAACAGGTACGTTTTCAGACGCCTCTGCTCAAATGGAAGATAGTTCTGCAATGTTCAGCGGTTCTAATCCCGGACCACCTATTCCTGGTGAAGATTTTTTCATGAATGCGCCTAGTGGAGCAGACTTTCCTTTAGATCTAAGAGGTAGAACCGTGGTTATCTCGGTCGAACCTTTTCCAGATAACAGTATGGGGCCTTTCTTGTTGAAACCATTAGTTGGAATAGCTGGTCAAGAAACTGCCCCTTCGACCCATAATTTGAATCTCAATGCCACCTCTTTTCCAACAGGTACTGTAATGCGCTGATTATGTTCCCAATTTCTTACTAAACAATAACTAAAGGAATAAATGTTGATAATATCAATCCTTAAAAGGGGATGACTTCTATAAAGTCATTCCCTTTTTTTATGAAAAATTTAAAAAAAACAAAATTCTTGTAACCAATTATAAATTTCTTCATCTAAAGTGTATTACTAACCTAATTAAATACTATTTAAAATGAAAAAAAGTAAAATTTCAATGAATGTGATAGCCACATTTATACTGCTCTTGATCACGAACTCGGTTTGGTCGCAAGAAACCACCCTCACCGATCCAGAAGTGGCTTCAGTAGCTGTGGTTGCAAATCAAATTGATATCAGTTATGCAGAAATAGCCCTTGACAGGTCTAAGAACAAAGAAATACTGGCTTTTGCCGAAAGAATGATCACTGACCACAATGCCGTAATAGGTCAAGCAGTAGATTTAGTAACAAAATTGAGTGTTACGCCCAAAGATAATGCTGTAAGCAAATCATTGTTGGCTGGTGCCGATAGCGCCAAAGAAATGCTACGTGGTGCCAAACGAAAGAACTTTGACAAGGTATATATCGATAATGAAGTCGCTTACCATAAAGCGGTTATTGCCGCGATAAAAGATTTGTTGATACCTGAAACGGAAAATGGTGAGCTAAAAGAACTTTTAAAAGAGGTTTTACCAGCACTTGAAACACATTTAGAACATGCTATAATGGTACAGGGTGATTTGTGATCAATGAGAAAAGCAATAAGAACAATTAGCATCTTATGGGCATTGAACCTTGTTGGCTGCCAACAAATAACGAGCAAAAAACATACTGTTGAAATAAGGCAGATGAAGTTCGTGCCTGCTGAAATAACCGTAAGAAAAGGTGACACCGTTGTGTGGATCAACCGAGATATATTCGTTCATAACGTTGCTGAATTTGATAATAACAAATGGCAATCAACGCCATTGGAGAAAAACCAAACTTGGTCAAAAACCATCACGAGTAGTGAAGATTATTTTTGCACGCTACACGTGGTTATGAAAGGTAAAATAAAACTTAAAAATGATTAAAAATATATTATGAAAAAGAAAAATCTATTTATTGTTCTACCGGTTTTAGGCATGCTTTTTATTCAATGTAATAATGATAATAATGTTGAAGAAAAATTGACAAGTTTGGTAATTCCTCCTCCTGTAACTCTTGATTTAGATGCGGCAAAGGTAGCTGAAGGAAAAGAAATATTCAGGTACGACACTTTTGGTGATGAAGCCCTCTGGACGGATGTCTTAAAACTAGACAAGGCCACCTTGGGCGAAGCCAATGGTGGGTTTGGTCCAGGTTTGAGTCCGAGTGCTGCTTTAGGTATTGGTTTAAAGGTTGATGCCGAAGCATTACCACAGAGTGTGGTCGATGGCATTTCAGATGGCTCAATAGATTTAGATGACCCTATGACAACCGTGGCATTATTGAGTTTAGATGCTGTTGTGGGTATTAAAGGCGGTTTTGATGATAGTGGTGACCTTATTTCAATGGGCATCAGTTGCGCCCTATGCCATTCGACGGTAGATGATTCTTTTGCCCCGGGTATTGGCATGCGGTTAGATGGTTGGGCAAACTCTGATTTGAATGTAGGTGCTATCTTAGGTTTTGTTGAAAATACTGCCTTGGCCGATATTTTACATGTTGATACCCCTACGTTTAACTCAGTTGTCAATGATTGGGGCCCTGGGGTCTTTGCCCCAGTATTGTTATTAGACGGAAAAGTCACAAAACCAAATGGGGAGCTAGCGACCATTAATATTCCGCCTGCCTATGGCTTACAAGGCCTAACCCACGAAACATATACCGGTTGGGGCGAAAT
Source organism: uncultured Maribacter sp. (assembly GCA_964515285.1). Taxonomy (GTDB): domain Bacteria; phylum Bacteroidota; class Bacteroidia; order Flavobacteriales; family Flavobacteriaceae; genus Maribacter_C. The sequence continues at coordinate 6,678 of CAZEUV010000004.1, forward strand.
ATCATATTGGAATCGTTTTATAGGCGTATTGGATATGGGCGGTCTTGGTAATTTTTCAGATCCTCGCCTAAACGACCCTGAAAAATTTCCTTTGGCGGTCGAAAGGGGTGTTTTCGAAATTACCGTCGAAGAAGATTTAGTCAATTCTAAATTAGAGAGTTTGTTAGAATATCAATTATCATTATTGGCACCGGTTCCTGAATCAGGAAGCTACAACGAAGAGGCCGCCATTCGCGGGAAACAACTTTTTGAAGGCAAGGCAAACTGTAGTTCGTGCCATTCTGGCCCTGCTTTTGCCGATAACATTCTTCATACTCCTGAAGAAATTGGTATTGATGGTTTTGAAGCGAATCGCTCTCCCACAGGCATGTATAGAACGCCACCATTGAGGGGATTATTCGTTAAAGCTAATGGCAATGGTTTTTTTCATGATGGGCGCTTCTCTAATCTAAACGAAGTTGTTGTACACTATAATGATCATTTTGAATTAAAACTTGATGAGATCGAGCAAAATGATCTTATTGAATTTCTCAAGGCATTATAGGGTGGAGTTGGTTTTGTTATGTAGAATCCTACTACGTATAAAGTAGGGGTTTTTTTAACTACATCATTGAGAATCTGGTATTCAAAGGTTTACTAAAACAATTATACCGTCTTAGAAAAATTACCATATGAATATGAACTCTGTGACGGTCTGCAAGAAAATAGTTTGCCCATTTAAATACAAAAACCTAGGTCCGCTAATAGACGAAAAATCGCATCTCTTAAAATTTCAAGTAGAAGATCAAAATACAAAATACCCTAAGAATCTCTTCATAGGGCATTTTGTATTGTCAGAAAGTGAATGTTTCTACTCCCACGAATCTATATGGTTCATATCGTCGAATTTATATTCGCCAACACGTTCCTTTCTATATTTAAAGGTCAATAAGGTTAGCCCCGTAAGCATAAGGTACAATACCAATATAAAGATTCCTATAGGTAAAAATGTACTGGGTATTACATGGTTTTCGTAGTCAAAATATGTTGTCAACACATAAATGCTCTCGAATACCTTATACACGTAAATCAATAGTACACCGTACAAGATATATTCTATATTGCGCATTTGTGGATCAGTCAACTCATCTTCTTTGATTTTGAACCACAGCACATAAAGAAAGGTAAAATGTACTGTAGATAATAATAGAAAAATATAGTTATCGGGCTTAAAAAAATAGAACTTGTTGGTATAAATACCGTAAAAGTTAAAAATAATAAGCAGCGCCAATACGGCCACAGATAAAATGAAACTTCGTTTCAATGGTAAAACTCGTACGATAGATTTTAGTATCGATTCTAAGAGAGACTTCATAGTTGTAAGTAGGTTTCAGGTTTTGGGGAACCCGTTCAGATGTGTAGAACGTCCCCCTACTTAGTTTTATTTAAAATTTTCGACGAAGCGCAACGAATGTTGGGTATTTAGACATATATGTTGCGTATTCATTGTTTTGTATGTGTGTTTGATCATTTTCGGTTATGAAAACCAATTGCGATTAATTGCCATTCGCGCGAATAATACTAAAAGAACCCCAACTACGATAATCATAATGGGCATGATTATTTTATCAGGTCCGTATACCTCAAAATTATTGCTTAAGAAAAATGAATGGGTCATTTGTACAATGATACCGATCAAGGAAATCAAAAGAACCGCCCGTGCCCATCGTTTGCGAAGCAAAAGGGCTAAGCTACCTAATGCGCCTCCCCATACTGCAATAGCAAATGCCATGGTCGCCCACATAGGTTGATTTTCATATAGTGTACGTTCGGCTTCGGGCAAGGCAGCAAGAGCCTCATCGGTCATATTCACCTGAGCAAGGTATGCCATAACACCAAGAAGATTCCAAAGAAGTGCCAAAACACTGACGATCCAAAACCATATGGGTGGTCTTACCCTCGTGCTATTTATCATTTGAGATATTTGAATTGGTTTTCATCTCTCAAATTACAAAAAAATAACGATCCAAACCTTAGAAAAGATCTGTTCTTGAGGTACTTCGATTTTGAAGAAACCGTACTTTTAACCAATACAATCGCACTTATGCAGAAAAAACGTTTTTATTATTTGATCAGAATTCAATATTTAGGTTTTCGATATAGCGGCTGGCAAAAGCAACCTGAACAAAAGACCGTAGAGGGAATGCTCATCAAGACCTTGAAATTCGTTTTACCGAATACACGTTTAAAAATCTTAGGGGCGGGGCGTACCGATGCCAAGGTATCGGCTTTAGATGCAGCTTTTGAACTATTCGTAGATGATCGACCCATTGAAGATATAAATGGTTTCTTAGGTCTTTTCAATCAAAATCTTCCACCTGATATACGCATAACAGAAATCACCCGGACAGATGAAAATTTCAACATTATTCAGAACAGTAAAGAAAAGGAGTATATCTATTTGTTTTCCCATGGAGAAAAAAATCATCCGTTTTGTGCTCCCTTTTTGGCCAATATTTTAGATGAACTTGATATCGGACTAATGGGAAGGGGTGCGAAATTGTTTGAAGGCAAACATGATTTTTCAGTCTATACCGCTCGAATACAGGAAAACACAAAATCTATCAGAACGATAGAACATTGTGAAATTCGACCCAATACAGTATTGACCGCCAATTTTTTTCCGGAGAACAGTTATGCCCTACACGTAAAGGGGCAAGGGTTCATGCGGTATCAAATTCGTATGATGATGGGCGCCTTGATCCAGTTGGGTAGGGGAGAGCACACTATTTTGGATATAGAAGCATCCATAAAAGAAAACAGTGACGTGCAATTGAACTATGTTGCACCTGGATCAGGACTCTTACTCAACGCACTTGAATTTATGGAATAGCCGTTGTAGTATTATTTTTTTGTACATTGGAGGTAAATGTTTTTTACATGGAGTATTGGCTTTCTGTCTTATTGATAATTATTGCAGTCTATATTGCTATTAGTGTCTTGCTATACTTTTTTCAAGATTTTTTTATGTTCAAACCAGAGAAGCTGGCGAAAGATTTTCAATTTCACTATGATAATCAAGAAATAGAAGAATATAACATTGAAACAAGGGATGGCGCCATTATAAACGGATTGCGTTTTAAAACAGAAAATCCAAAAGGGGTCGTATTCTACTTAAAAGGAAACTCAAAAAGTATAAAAGGATGGGGCAAGTTTGCGGTAGATTTTACCCGTCATGGCTATGATGTGATCATGGTAGACTACCGTGGGTTCGGCAAAAGTACCGGAAAAAGAACCCAAAAAGCGGTTAAGAGGGATTTACAGCTAATCTATAACAAGATAAAGGAGAGTGTTGCCGAAAAGTATATTATTCTATATGGTCGTTCTTTGGGTTCGGGTTTTGCTACCAAATTGGCATCGATGAACAACCCCAGAATGTTGATTTTAGATGCACCCTATTATAGTTTGAGCAAAGTGGCAAAACGGTATATGCCATTTATGCCGCTATCGATACTTATAAAATTCCCCATGCCCACATATAAATGGTTGAAATATGTAAAATGCCCCATACATATTATTCACGGTACCGACGATAAGCTTATTCCGTATAAAACAAGTGTGAAATTGTCTAAGATAAAACCTAAACTTACTCGATTGTATACGGTTATTGGTGGCGGGCATAAAAATTTGAACACCTTTGAACCTTATCATAAAATGTTGAGTGAAATAATACTCACAAAACCAAGGGTAGTCGATTTGGAAGGCTCAAGCATTCGTGTACAGCATGCTACAAAAAGAGCCAATGCGTAGACTTAAAAAGATTGGAAAAATAGTATTAATACTTTACGCATTGTTGACGACCATGATTTACTTTTTTCAAGAAAAATTGATTTTCTTACCTACCAAGCTTGCCCCTGATTTTTCATATTCTTTTGCAAAGCCCCATAAAGAATTTTTTCTTACAGCAGCAGATGGTGCCCAATTAAATGCCATTCATTTTAAACAGAACAACCCCAAGGGTGTGATACTGTACTTTCATGGCAATGCCGGTGACTTGTCAAGATGGGGAACCATAACCGAGTTTTTTGTTGAAAAGCACTATGATGTTATTGTGATGGATTATAGAACCTATGGTAAAAGTACGGGTGCCATAAGCGAAACAGCTTTGCATGAAGATGCACAATTATTTTATGAGTATACGTTAAAACAGTATGCTGAAGATGCGATAATAGTATATGGCCGCTCTTTGGGTACGGGCATTGCAAGTCGGTTAGCTTCAAAAAACAGACCTTACAAACTTATTTTAGAGACTCCTTTTTTTAGTTTAATGGATGTTGCACAAGACAGGTTTCCGTTTTTACCCTTGAAATGGTTGTTGAAATACCAATTTGCCTCCCATGAATACGTTCAAGATGTAGGTTGTCCTATTTTTATTTTTCATGGTACTGAAGATGGTGTGATATCGTATGATTCGGGCAAGCGCCTATTTGCATCCATTGAAAAACAAGAAAAAAAGATGTATACTGTAGAAGGGGGCGGTCATAATGACTTGGTCACTTTTGCCGTTTATCAAAAGGGAATAGATGAGGCTTTAGAGATAAACGAGCTTAAATAAGCCCTGATGGATATAAAAACCTTTCAAAAGTTTATAATACGGTGGTTAAAACGAATAGGTGCAGTAGTCGCGATTCTCTATGCTTTGCTCGTTTATTTGTCATATACACATCAAGAAAGGTTGATTTTCTTTCCTTCTAAAATGCCCATGAACCATACCTATGATTTCTGTCCTGATTTTGAAGAGTTTTTCATTACCGCTGCTGATGGGGCGAAATTGAATGCAGTACATATAAAACAAGATAGTGCGAAAGGGGTTGTGCTGTACTTTCATGGAAATTCAGGAAATATATCCCATTTGGGCCATATGGCCAATCTGTTTCATAGAAAAGGGTATGATGCCTTCTTGGTCGACTATAGAACCTATGGAAAGAGTACGGGCACTATGAGTGAAGAGGCATTGATGAGGGATGCCCAGCTATTTTACGATTATGCGCTTAAGTCGTATAATGAAGATGAAATAGTTTTGTACGGGCGTTCATTTGGTACTGGTATCGCCTCGGGCTTAGCCACTAGCAATACACCCAAAAAACTTATTCTCGAATCGCCTTTTTATAGTGCAGTGAGTTTAGGTGCGCATAGATTTCCGTTTTTACCGGTCACATGGTTATCCGAATATATATTTCCGTCAAATGAGTACGTACAAAATATAAGTTGCCCTGTCTATATTTTTCACGGAACTGATGATCCTGTAATTCCCTATAAATTTGCAAAACAACTCTATGATGTAATTCCCGGAAGGAAAAAGAAAATGTACACTATAGAGGGAGGCGGACACAATTATCTACAAGATACCGACCTTTTTAAAACAGGAATGGAAGAAGCTTTGCAGTAAGCTGCACAAACCATAATTTTTTTACTCGAAAAGGTCAGAAGATAGATATCTGTCACCACGGTCACAGACTACAGACACGATGATTCCGTTTTTCAAGGTACTTGCCAATCTTACAGCTGCCGCTGCAGCGCCACCACTACTCATACCAGCAAAAATGCCTTCTTCCTTCACCAATCTTCTTGCCATTTCCATAGCTTCTTGTCGGCTTACTTCGAGTACTTGATCAATCTTGGTCGGGTCGAAAATTTTAGGTAAATATTCCTCTGGCCATTTTCGTATACCGGGAATTTTAGAACCATCTGTTGGTTGCACACCTACAATTTGAATATCGCTGTTCTGTTCCTTTAAATAGGTCGAAGTACCCATAATAGTACCCGTAGTGCCCATTGAAGATACAAAATGGGTTATTTCTCCGAGAGTGTCTTTCCAAATTTCAGGGCCCGTGGTTTCGTAATGCGCCTTCCAATTGTCAGTATTGGCAAATTGGTCCATCATAATGAACTCTTCACCGCTCACCTTTGCTTCTGCATAATCACGAGCACCCTCAATACCGTTGTCAGCGGGGGTGAGGGTTACCTTGGCACCATAGGCACGCATGGTCTGTACCCGTTCAACCGTAGCATTTTCGGGCATGACCAATTCAATGGTCAAACCGTAGATGCCTGCGATCATGGCGAGTGCGATACCTGTATTTCCACTTGTGGCCTCAATGAGTTTTGAATTCTTGTCAAAGTCACCCCGTTCAAGTCCGCTTCGTATCATATTCAGTGCGGCCCTGTCTTTGACGCTTCCACCGGGGTTGTGCCCCTCCAACTTAAAAAATAATTTTACATTGGGGTTGGTATTCAACACCCTTGATTCCACCAAAGGTGTATTTCCTATAAGATCTAAAATATTATGAGTCATCTGAAAGGGTTTTGATTTTAACCTCAGGGGTATGAAAAACAGTGGAATTTGCCGGTACCGATTCTGTCAACCATGCATTACCGCCAATAATAGAGTTTTTTCCGATTTTCGTTTTTCCACCTAAAATAGTGGCATTGGCATAAATAGTTACGTTGTTTTCTATGGTCGGGTGTCGTTTGGTTTTTTGCAGGTTTTTGGCAACGAACAATCCACCAAGAGTAACCCCTTGGTATATTTTCACATCATTCTTGATGATGGCGGTTTCACCGATTACAACACCCGTACCATGATCTATATGGAAAGAGCTACCGATTTCTGCACCGGGGTTGATATCAACCCCGGTTTGTCTATGCGCATATTCAGTCATTAATCTGGGCACTAGTGGAAAACCGTCTTTGTGCAATTCATGCGCCAAACGATAAATCGCAATGGCATAAAAACCCGGGTAGGCCATATATACCTCTTCTATCGACAATGAAGCCGGGTCGCAATTTACAGTTGCCTCAGCATCAAGGTTTAGCTGTTCTAGAATTTTCGGAAGTTTTTGAACATAATTTCCCCAAAGTTTTTTACAGGGTTTATCGATCTTCCAACAGGCCAGATTCACCAAGGTATCAAACTCCGCTTCCAATATATCAAGATTGGCCGCTACCGGGGTGTCTATATCGAATAAGGTATAAAACAATAGGTTGGTAAAAACTTCTGTTCTTTCCTTCAATTTATACCTGAGATTCGGTTGTTTTTTATGTGCGTTGATTTGGGCGATGATATTTTTTTTGTCCATATGCGAATCTTGTTGTTTCAAAATTAACCATAAACGACAAAGCCCATTGGCTTAATAAGGTTAACTTTAGCTTAAAATTGAGTCGCATGTCAACAGGGATACTAACATCAGCAGTACTTCCGTTTTTAAAACGTTTAAAAAAGAACAATAACCGAGAATGGTTCGCTGAAAACAAAGGGGAGTTTAAAGAAGTTCAAACCGAAGTGAAAACGTTCTACAACGACCTTATGGAAGAACTGAACACTCACGATGAGATAGAAAAGCTGAAAATGTTCCGTATATACAGAGATGTTAGGTTTTCTCATGATAAAACACCGTACCAACCGCATTTTGCAGGTTCTTTCTCGCGTTCTGGCGCCAAACTTCGTGGTGGCTATTATTTGCGTATCAGACCGGGCGAGAGTTTTATCGCCGTCGGGTTTTGGCAACCAGAGAAAGAAGATCTACTCAGAATACGTAAAGAATTTGAACTGGATCCCAAAGAATTTAGAAGTGTGATCAATGCAACGGCATTTAAGAAAGCATGGGGCGATTTGCAGGGCGAAGAACTAAAAACAGCACCAAAAGGTTTTGACAAAGAAGACCCCAATATTGACCTAATTCGCAAAAAGGCCTTTGTCTTTACCCATGATTTTACAGATGCAGAAGTATTGTCTCCAACCTTTTTCAAGGAAGTAAGTGAGCGCTTTAATGCCGTACGTCCCTTTTTCGACCTGATGAGCGGTATCTTGACCACCAACTTAAATGGCGAATCGTTATT
>CAZEUV010000004.1:14655-29722 GCA_964515285.1 uncultured Maribacter sp.
CTAGTGGGTTTATCATAGCTGCTTGCCAATTTACTGTAAAGATCGGTCATTTTTTCACGCAATTGCGGTTCGGCCGAACCTACATAATTATCACCTGTAGTTATCACCAAAGTTTCTTTCAGGCCATTCAATTTAGAGACCATTTTAGAATTTTTATCCGTTTCCGATTTGGCGATCATTTGATCCATCTCGTATACTAAATAGGCCAATTCTTGGGTCATATCATACATTTTCATTGTGGTCTCATTTTTCAATATACGATCAGCTTCGGTCAATGGCGAGCGTTTGTCATAAACCAATTCAAACGTATGTTCAAAGGTTTCTTTGCCTTTGGTTATAACCGCTTTGTAGGTTCCTGCAGGTACAGTGGGGGAAGTGAACCCACCAAAAGAAAAGGTTTTACCCTTGGCTACTTTTGGTTGTTTTCGGGTATAGCCCCAATTGACTATATTGATTCCCTTTGATTTGCCTGGGCCGAGATCTAAGATCTTATTTCCGTCCATATCCTGTATTTCCATAAGCATTTTACCAAAGGTGTGCCTTTTCTTCAAGTAGTATTTGATCTGTACGTTTTTGGTCTTGCTTCTACCCACAAACTGGGTTTCTGCCCCAAAATTACCTGAAAAATTACTTTCTTCATTGATTACCGTAGGTTTGGTGTTGAAAAAGTGCAGGTTCTTGCCCATTACTTCCTCATTGATATCACGCAAGGGAGATATGTCATCGATAATGATTATACCCCTACCATGTGTACCCATTACTAAATCATTGGTCGTTTTCTGTAAATCAATGAAATGTACCGCAACGGCGGGCATATTATTGGTGAACTTTTTCCAGTTCTTTCCCCCATCCAAAGTAATAAAGAGACCAAACTCTGTACCGAGAAACAGCAAATCTGGGTTTACGTAATCTTCTTGAATATTGCGGACAAATCCGTTAACGTCATCTGTAATGATGTTCTTCCATGTTTTACCGAAATCTGTGGTTTTATAGGTGTACGGTTTCATATCATTGTTCGTGTGCCCTTCAAAAACGGCATAGGCAGTTGCCTTATCAAAACTACTTGCCTCAATATGGTAGCACCAGGTATTTTTGGGCAGACCAACAACGTTTTCTATCGTATTTGTCCATGTTTTTCCTCCATCTTGAGTGACTTGAACATTACCGTCATCAGTACCTACCCAAAGAACATTGGCATCTAAAGGAGATTCTGCAATGGTAAAAATAGTGGTGTGGTTTTCGGCACCTGAATTATCTTTTGATAGACCCCCTGAATTTTCTTGTGTCTGCTTTGTAGGATCATTAGTGGTTAGATCAGGAGAGATAATCTGCCAAGTATCGCCCATATCTTCGGATCTATGGAGAAATTGGCTTCCCATATAAAACCGATCGGGTTGATGTACACTTACGGCCATAGGGGCGTTCCAATTAAACCGGAGTTTCACAGTGCCTTCAGTAGCAAGTGGTTGCACCGTTTTTGATAAATTTCGATCTACGTCAATACGCCATACATTATCAGCACCCTGCATTTCAGAATAGATGATGTTCTTGGTAGAATGTTTCAAGACTCGAAAACCATCACCATACCCAATTGAGTTCCAATCACGTGCTTCGACACCGCCCGGTGAAGAAGAGGGGCCGTACCAAGATCCATTATCCTGTAAGCCTCCATATACATTATAGGGCGTGGCATCGTCAACACTTACGTGATAAAACTGCGAAAGGGGAAGGTTCTCAACGATCTCCATGTTGGTTCCACCATCCAAAGAGCGGTATACGCCCCCATCGGTACCAACGTACATAATATCAGAATCTTTAATACTGAAAGCAATGTCATGAATATCGCTGTGCATACGGCCCATGGCCTTAAAGGTTTTTCCGCCATCTCTAGAAATAGATCCGCTTAACCCGCCTTTAACGATTACGTTTTCATTGCGCGGGTCAACTACGATTCTTGAGAAATAAAAAGGTCTAACTGTAATTCCGAAATCATTGTTCAACTGTTTCCAACTCTCCCCTGCGTCATCACTTCTATATAAACCTTTACGTTCTTCTTTTTCAGCTTCGATAACGGTGTATAGAACATTGTGATTTGATTTAGCAACGGCAATACCCAGTCTGCCAAGTTTTCCTGAAGGAAAGCCGTTGTGTATCTTGTTCCATGTAGCACCGGCATCGGTTGATTTGTACAAGGCGCTATTGCTTCCGCCCGACTCAAAACTCCAACCCGTTCTTCTAAACTCCCACATTGAGGCATAAAGAATATTTGGATCGTTTGGATCCATGACCAAATCAGCACATCCTGTTTTTTTATTTACATAAAGCAATCTGGTCCATGTTTCACCACCGTCAGTAGATTTGTACACCCCACGTTCTTCACTATCGCCCCATAGCGCTCCTAGGGCTGCCACATAAATTTCATTTGAATTTTTCGGATTGACGATAACGTTCGCAATACGCTCTGACTTTTCCAGACCGATTTTTTTCCAGTTTGCCCCACCATCAACAGATTTGTATAATCCGTCTCCGATAGATACACTATTTCGAGGCCATGTTTCACCTGTACCAACATAAATCGTATTATCGGGATCGTTGGGGTCTAGGGTCACTGCGCCTATAGACTGGCAATAGTCATCAAAAATTGGATTGAAGGTCGTACCTGCATCATTTGATTTCCATACGCCACCACCTGCAGTGCCCGCATAGATTATTCGGCTGTTGGTTGGGTGGACTTCCATATCGTTGATACGCCCGCTCATTAACGCAGGGCCAATATGCCTTGCGGTCATATCACCGAATAATTGCTTGCCGCTATTTGTTTTGTCTTGAGCCAACACTTGATAAGAAGAAGCAAGAAGCCCGATAATCAGAAAAAAAGTAATTTGATGTTTCATATTAGTTGTTTTGTATAAAAAAGGCCCTTAAAATAAGGGCCTTATATAATTTGTTCGTTTATTCTTTTTCGCTTTCACCTTCTATTTCATCGGGGAAGGCAAATACGCCATCATCCACAGTTGGGTTGAGCTCTATACTCTCAATGGTTATGGGACTCCCCGGTTGCCCTTTTACCCCTTGTGTCATTGAGAAGGCAAAATACAGTCCGTCTACTTCTTGATAATCACTAAAGGTGATTTCTTGGGTCATACCCTTACCTGGGCCTTCTTGTACTTCAGATTGCATGGCAATGGGAACAAAGTTATCCGTATCAAAAAAGTAAAAAGAAATATCCTCTTCTTCCTTTCCATCTACGGTAATCGGCTCTTTGACCAATTTCAGTTTAAAAGTTTCGGCACCATCTATTGTTTCTTTGCCCAATAACTCTACCGTGTACCCTTTTTCTTTATAGTCTATAAAGGAATCGGGGAAGTCATTAGCGTTCAATTTAAAATTGGCCGTCGCCTCTGCATCGCTTTTTTCAGCTTTCATGGTCATGAAGTTATGACTCCAAAGTGTTTCGCCATCAAATACCCCTTGTTTTAGCTCTTTGCCCTGAAAATTTATCAAGGTCATTTGTCTACCATCGCTCAGTTGAAGAATCTCTAAGGGAATCTCCATTCCCTGTTGATTTATTTTTGCGATCATTTTCATGCCTTTCAAGCCTTTTAACTTTTCGAGTCCGCCGATATTTTCATAATAGCTGTCTAATATTTCATCAGCTGTTTGTGCTTGAAGTGGCATAATAAAAGCCATAGTTAATACTGCAATACAGAGTTTTAGTGTTTTCATTTTCTGATTTTTATGTTATTCTTTATTGTTAGTATCAAATATAAATGGAATGTTACATTTATTAAAAGAATTCTTGTAATAATAGTTTTGGTTTTTAACGAATCATTTCCGAACAATGCTTTCTGTAATTTGATTTGGAATCTGTATTTTTAATACAAAATCGCTAGACGGAATGAAATTCGGAAAAACAGACCAACCAGAACTGATAGATTTCACCATGCCCAAAGACCATCTTGACACCGAGGTGGTTTTGGCAAAGCATGCAAAAGACGGTATGCCCAATATCTTTGTGGGCTGTGCGAAATGGAACAGACAAGACCTAAAGAACTTTTACCCAAAAGGCACCAAAGATGAACTCACCTATTACTCCACACAATTCAATTGTATTGAGCTCAATGCAACCTTTTATCGCATTTTTACTGCCGATACTTATCGTAAATGGTACGATAAAACTCCTGAGGGTTTCAAATTTTTCCCTAAAATCGTTCAGAACGTAAGCCATTTGAGGCGATTGAATGATATGGCCTATCCTATTTTAGATGAATACCTGAACATAACTTCAAATCTAAAAGAGAAACTGGGTACCATTTTTTTGCAAATGCACAGTAATTTTGGCCCAAAAAACTGGGATAGGGTAGTGCGCTTTGTAGAATACTGGCCAAAAGAATTTCAATTGTCGATGGAGTTTCGCCATACGGATTGGTTCAATGATGAAAAGGTCGCACAAGAACTATATCATCTTTTAGAAGAAAATAATATCTCAAATACACTTGTAGATACAGCAGGCCGTCGTGATATCATGCACATGCGCTTGACAAATAATGAGGCTTTTGTAAGGTTCGTAGGGGCAAACCACCCAACGGATTATACGAGGCTCGATGATTGGGTAGAAAAGCTATCGGATTGGACGGCAAAGGGATTGAAAAACATACATTTCTTCGTACACCAGAACATAGAATTGGAATCTCCATTATTATCCGTTCGGTTTATTGAGAAATTGAACAAAAAATTAGGGTGCGATCTACACGTTCCCAAAACGCTTCATGATCCAGGGTCAACGCTGTTCTAGCTTTTTTGCATGGTCTCGGCCACTGCTTGCACCTCATCTAAGACGCGAAGGAGATTTCCGCCCCAAAGCTTTTCGATTTCGTCTTCGGTATAACCACGTTTGACCAGTTCTAGGGTTACGTTAAAAGTTTCAGAAGCATCTGACCAACCATCGATTCCGCCACCGCCATCAAAATCAGAACTTATACCCACATGGTCGATACCTATTAGTTTTACCATATAATCAATATGGTCGATAAAATCGGTTACGCCTACGGGAGAAGGGGCGTCGGTATTGTCCGCAACGAGTTCCTTGGCTATTTTGGTTACTTTCGGGTAGTTTTCCATAAAAGTAGTTTTTTGAACATCGCTCAAAGTGCTGAATTGAGAACGTTCGTACCAGTCAATCCCTAACGAATCCGCTACTTTTTCATATATTCCTTTCATGTACGCGGAACGCGCCTCGTCCTTTTTAGTGTTCAGATATGAACCAAAAGCCACGGTCTGTACTACGCCTCCATTCTCTTTCATAAGCAACAATTGTTCATCATCCAAATTTCTACTATGATCGCACAGGGCTCTTGCCGAAGAGTGAGAGGCAATGATAGGCGCTTTTGACAAGGTGATCATTTGTTTCATTGCTTCTTTTGAAGGATGCGACACATCTATCATAATACCCAATCTATTCATCTCTTTTACAGCCTCTTTGCCTATTTCACTTAAACCATTATATAGCCATAAACTATCTGTTTCACCCGTATTGGAATCAGAGAATTGGCTATGCCCGTTATGAGCCAGTGAGATGTATCTTGCTCCCAATTGATGATACTTTTCAAAGTTGGCCATATCTTCTCCGATCGGGTAGGCGTTTTCAACACCGATCATGGCTACTTTTTTTCCTGAAGCGTTTATACGTCGAACATCTGCCGAGGTCAAGGCCAGTTCGATTTCATCAGGGGCAATCTCTTCACATAGTCGGTGAATCGCCTCAAATTTCGCCATGGCATTGGCTGCTGCCTTAGTATACCCGTCAGTGGTCAAAGTATCTTGCCCAGTATAGACGATCAGCCAAGCGACATCTAAACCGCCATCATTCATGTTGGGTATATTTACTTGGGTTTCAAGTCTTTGGCTGTAGTTGATACTGTCGGTGAAATTTTTAACATTGATATCATCGTGCGTATCGATCGTAATCACTTTTTCATGGATCGATTTTGCTCTTTCTTCCATGCTTATTTCAGGTTTTTGCTCGGTTTCACCACAAGAACCAAGTGCCAAAAGACTCATACTATAGATAAAATGCTTCATGCTGTAAGAATTTATACCTACAAATAAAGCCATTTGACAACACATATGGAAGCTTAGGTAACATTTAATTGCATCTCCCGCTTAAATTGGGGAGTTTTATAGCCGTTAGTAATCAGAGTTTTAAGAAAAAATTATTTATTGAAATGTGAAAAACGCGATGTTTTTCAGTTCGACCCAAATTTAACCCAAATCATCCCCCAAAATTGAAACCGAAGAACCTACTTGCTCAATTGTCACGTTTAGAAGCTACGCTCAATGATTTTTCGTTCGAAGAATTGACATCCAGCGAAGCATCCCATTTGAAGAAATCTTTTCAAGCGTTTAAAGTTAATTTGGAAGAACGTATTTTTCAACCGGCCGCGTTTTCTGTTATCAAAGACGGCTCCTATTCCGAAGAAGACATAAAACCCGACAAAAAAAATACTCAGGTTCAAAATACTGTAAATGCGACAATGCTTGTTGCCAAGGTGAGCCATGAAATCAGAACCCCATTAAACGGAATCATTGGGTTTACCGACCTCTTAAAAGAAGACACCTTGACCAATAAACAATTAGAACGGGTAGATGCCATTCAAACCGCTTCTTTTTCTTTGATGGAAATAATAAACGAATTGTTGGAATACTCCAAGCTCACTTCTGGTATGGAGCATTTTGAGTGTGTTGATTTCAATTTTAAGGCCATAGTCCATGATGTGATGTACCTGTGCAGCACCCTGATTACCGATAAGAATATAAAACTTGAGATGACCATTGACCCAGAAATTCCATTGGTTTTATCGGGAGACCCTTCAAAGCTGAGCCAAATATTGCTGAACCTTTTGGGCAATGCCATAAAATTTGTTGAAAAGGGCAGTATTCTGTTGAGCATTCATCAAAAAAAGATAAAAAACGGACTTCATTTTCTTGAGTTTTCAATTGCCGATACGGGCATTGGAATCTTCGAGAACCACCTAGAACACATCTTTGACCCCTTCAAACAGGCAGAGCAGAACACATATTCTAGATTTGGAGGTTCTGGTTTGGGACTCAGCATCGTAAAGCAGATTGTTGAAAATTTAGGAGGTGATATTTCAGTTTCAAGCAGTTTGGGAGTGGGAACCACTTTTAAATTTTTCATCCCTTATGAAAAGGGGAATGCCAAAAATTTAGAAAAGAAAAACAAGAATGTTTTAAAGATAGAAAAGAACAAACTGTTGGTCAAAGATATGAGCATATTAGTTTTTGAAGACAATCTTTTAAACCAAAGGCTTATAGAACAGCGATTGAAGATATGGGGCTGTAAGACATTCATAACCGATAATGCCCAAGTGGGTCTTGATATTCTTGAAAAGCATCATATTGAGCTTGTTTTGATGGATTTGAAAATGCCAGGTATGAACGGCTTTGAAATCACAGCATGTATACGAAGCAGCAAAAATAAATATATAAGTCAAATTCCCGTAATTGCGCTTACAGCTGATTTCTCAATACGGGACAAGGAAAAATGCAAAGCTCACGGTATCAACGATTTTATATTAAAACCATATGACGCCGACGTATTGTTGTTAAAACTCTCAAATAACAGAAACTCGATGAAAGCGACCATTTCTGAAGAATCAAAGGTTGTAAAACCCGCTATTGAAAATAATAAAAAGCATTTAGAATTCGACCTATCTCCTGTTTTGGAGGAATGTATGGGTGAAGTATCACTATTGAAAGAACTGGTGGTCTTGTACAAGGGCAACATACTTGAATTCATTGGTGCCATACGTATGCATATTGAAAACAATGACTTAGAACAAATCGCTTTTTCGGCCCATAAGATAAAAGCAGGACTCAAAATGATGCGATCCGATAGCCTTCATTTTATTATTGAGCAAATGCAGACTACTTGTAAGGCCGATGGAGATATAAAACATATAAAATTCTTGCTATGCTGTTTTGTGGATGAATATCCTGATGTGGAAAATGCTATAGATCAAGCTATGAAAGAAATCGGGGGGAAATGATAAAAAAGAAACGATTGTTACTTGCCGAAGATGACGAGCTATTGGCCTCTCTACTTGATTTTCGCTTAAAAAAAGGTGGGTATGAAGTATGCTTGAGCCGTGATGGCAAAGAAGTCAAGGAGCATTTGGCGCATACAATGCCCGATATTATAGTAAGTGATATTATGATGCCCTATTTTTCTGGTCTTGAGCTTATTGCTTACGTGCGCAACGAGCTGCAATCGAACATTCCTATCATAATAATGTCATCTGCGGGAAACGAAGAAAATGTGCTTAACGCCTTTGAAATGGGGGCTAATGATTTTATATCAAAACCCGTAAGTCCATCCGAACTCATGGTTCGCGTGGCCCGAGAATTGAACAAGTTATAATTTGAATATTAGAAGCCTTACATATAATCACGTACTGATAGGTGTCCCAAAAATCCATAACGATTTATTGTGGGACCTCTCTATGCTGTTTGTAGGTTTGGCGGTAGTTTACTTTTTAGCCATCTTTTTCTTTAGGAATAGGTTTTCTGCAAAAACAAAATGGACCGTACAACGTAAAAGGGAGCTTTCTCCTATGATAAGTGAATTTCTTTTCTACGATGATAATGCCCCCAAAGACGAAAAGAGCAATTATGTAAACCTTAAGATTGAAATTAGAGAACTGTTAAAAGACGATTTGAACCGAAGATTACTTTCTGAAATTCTCTTGGATTTAGGAAAGGATGTTTCAGGGGATACTCAAATACGACTGTTCAAGCTTTATCAGGATCTTGGTCTTCACAACGATGCCTTTAAAAAACTGAAAAGTTGGCGTTGGGAAGTAGTATCAAAAGGCATTCTCGAGCTTACCCAAATGCAAGTGGCCGAGTCTTATGGCTTTATTGTCAAATTCATCAATGATAGAAGAGGCACTATCCGTAAACAGGCAGAAATAGCAACGGTTACCTTGAAACATGAGGGCATTAGCCATTTTTTAGATACGACCAAGTATAAAATTTCAGAATGGCAACAGTTGAAATTGCTAGATGTAATTCGCAATCTAGACGATTTCAACCCCCCAAGGTTCAAAGTATGGTTGACTTCTACCAACAGACATGTGGTGTTATTTGCGCTGAGATTGATAAAGTACTACCAGCAGAACGATGCCAATACTACCTTGATCGAATTGGTAAAGCATAAAAACAATCAAATTAAAGAAGAGGCCATAGCATGTATTAAAGAATTCAATGTAGTAGAAGCGTTGGATATGCTAAAATTGGTTTTTTGGAAAAGTACGATAGATTTAAAAATCGCGATTCTCGATACCATCGCAGCCATAGGAAACGATAGCGATATTGAATTTTTGCAATTGATAGAGAACAAAGAGTCGAATTTTTCGGTAAAGAGCAAGGCTTTGGGTAGTATTAATACCATTTCCCCAGAACTGATATTGCCCTCGAAAGGAATAGTAGACACAACAGGGTATAAAGTGCCTGACGATATGGTAACTGAAAAAGATTCGCTGAATGCCGAAGTGGCAAGAAACCATATGCAGGTTCATCAAGATGCCAAACAACAACAAGAGCCTGAAATATCAGATGTCGCTACATTGACCAACATTGATCTAATGGCTAAAACGCAAGAAAAACAGCCTGAAGATAACGAACATGAAAGCGCATTAAATACAATTGACAGGTCAGATAAAATAGAAGCAGGTTCAATAAATTTAGATTTTTTACCTATTGTAATTGGTGCAAACGAAAACAAGTACAGACCTGATAAAACCAAACGTTTATCAAACCCAAATATGCTGGTAGTTGATTTTGAAGAGGTACTTAACAAACCAGCTATTGGTAAAAATATACCTTTTGATATCAATGCGAATACCCACTCGGTTGATTTTGATAATAAGGGGATAGGCTTTTTACCCATTGTAGTCGATAATTTAGCCGAGACCATCGCAGATACTACATTGAAAGATGAACTCAAAATGCCTGATACCATTAACAATGGCGAGATTGGTCAGATTGAAGTTCAATTCGAAGAAATTACAATTACGGGTATTAAAGAAGAAACCCATAGAAATGCACTAGAAGAGCTTGATTCTTCGTTTGTCCATTCACCTGAATTTGAACTTGATCTTGAACCTGAGAATACTCCTATATCGAATATAGATTATGAATTCTATAATACACCCGAGATATTTGAAATCAATATTGATTTTGAAGAAGTATTGGTAGCACAAGATGAAAAAAGTCTGAACATATATGATATAGAAGTTATCAGCCCATATTATGTTTCCTATGACAACATGAATTCAATAGAGAACGCTATTGATGTTGAATTCAACAAAGATTGTAAAATCCCCCAAATACAAGACGAAATGACCCCCGAAGCCGAGCAAAAACTAAAAGCGATAATCAATGATCTGATTGACCTTGAAAGCAAGGAGCAATTAGACCAAATAATAGAAGAGTTCGAAGACTGGCCCAATACTGAACTATACGAAGAAGTTATTGATCTCAACTTTATACCTCTGGTCAATGACAAAGAAGCACCACAAGAGGTAAAAGCGAAAAACAATGTGGATCAGTCAAATACCAAAACACCAGTTGACAAGAGTGACACTATCATTGAACATGATTCAAACGATAAAATTGAATTTGATATTTCTCAAACATCGATTCCGAATCCCTTACTTCCGAAAGAAGATGGAGAGGAGTCTCTAATGCGATTATTGGATGGTATTGCCGAATTAGGGGATCATCGCGAAATACCGCTACTAAACGAATTGTTGGCTAATGAAAAAAATGGGGCAACAAAAAATCGCATCCTAAGTTTATTGGAAAAATTCTCAGAAGAATCATCTCATATAACAAAAGGTGAGGAGTTAAGACCATTCAATGTTTTTGAAGATCTGTTTCGTACCTGTGATACAGAGGCTAAGTTGATTTTATTGGAAGAGGTCATTGCAGTAGGAGATGAGAAGGATCTGGTTTTTCTAGAAGGCCTTTTAGATGATCAAGAGCCGAAAATAAGATTGAAAGCAACACTGGTTCTTGAAGAGCTACGAATAAAACTAGACGTAAAAAAAGGCGATTTAGACAATTCCTTAATGAAAGATAAGAACGATTTAACAAAAGGCAAACCCTCTAAAAAAGAAACTCCCGTAGAGTATACAACACTTATGGAGGAGTTACAAATAGAACCCTCATCGGATCAGTCCGGAATGTTTTATATAGAATTTGAACTCACGGAAGATCTCGAAAAAGATAATGGGGATGAGCTCAATGTCAAAAAAGAAACAACCTCTGAAAAAGAAGTATCCAACTCATTTTTTGGCCAGTTGTGTTTGATTCCAAGTAAACTAATCGAAAAATTGAATGGATAGTACCGGTTTCAATATATTTCTAGATTACCTAAACGTAATTTTTCTTTCGTTTACGGTTATTCTATTTTCTTTTATGACCGTTATGGCCTATCTCTCAACAAGAAGTTCTATTCATTACAAGAACAAAAACAGTTTCGTTGATTTGTCTAAAATCATGGCTTCTCCTATGGCACCGGGTATTACCATCATCGCACCTGCCTATAATGAGGGCATGACCATTGTAGAGAACATTCGATCTTTAATGTCGCTTAAATATGTGAATTTTGAAGTGATGGTCGTCAACGACGGAAGCAAAGACGATACCTTAGAGAAAATGATAGAAGCCTATGACCTCGTTAAGATAGATCAGCAAATAGATCCTGATTGGCAATCAAAACCCATTCGCGGAATTTATAAATCAAAACACAGTCATTTTTCAAAATTGACCGTAATCGATAAAGAAAACGGGGGCAAGTCAGATGCCCTGAACACGGGCATGTCGCTTTCTTCTAACAAATACGTAGGTTGTATTGATGTAGACTGTCTTTTGTTGCCCGATGCGCTTTTACATGTGGTAAAGTCATTTTATCAACGTTCTGAAAAAAGAGTAATTGCCGTTGGGGGAGTGATTCGCGTAGCAAATTCCTGTATCATCAACGGTGGGAAACTGGAAGAAATACGCTTACCGAAGAATTGGTTGGCAAAATTTCAATTGTTGGAGTATACACGATCTTTTATACTTGGTAGAATGGCATGGGGCCGTATAGATAGCCTTTTGATCATCTCTGGCGCCTTTGGTTTTTTTGACCGTGAGATTGCATTGGCCGTAGGTGGGTATGACACCAATACCGTTGGTGAGGATATGGAGATCGTTTTTAAGATGCGAAGGTATATGCACGATCAAAAATTGCCCTATACTATTGAATACATTCCAGATCCATTGTGTTGGACCGAAGTACCCGAAGATTTGAAAATACTCGTAAACCAAAGAGATCGTTGGGCGAGGGGCAACCTAGAGACCTTGAACACTCACAAAGACATGTTTTTTAACCCCAAGTATGGTCGCTTGGGATTGATCAGTTATCCATATTGGTTTTTTTATGAATGGTTAGCTCCGATATTGGAGTTTTTCGGCTTTTTCACCATACTCCTTTTTTGGTATTTAGAAATTTTAAACTGGGACTTTTTCTTGGCCATTACATGTACGATTTATGTGTATTCGATTATGTTCTCTTTCTATGCCATTCTATGGGATGTGTATTCGTACAATGAGTATACTAAAACAAAAGACATACTAACGCTGATGTTCTGTGCGATTATCGAACCCTTGGCATTTCACCCCATTGTGGTATGGGCTGCTATACGGGGCAATTATAAAAAATTGTTCAAGGTGAAATCAGGTTGGGGCTCACAAGTAAGAAAAGGATTTGCTAAAGCAACCTAATTTATGAATACAAGTGAAATAGAGAGATATACCTTAAAACAGTATACCAGATTGATGATTTCTTTCTTTGGTTGTCTGTTGGTGCTTTCTATTTATCAATTTTCAAACCTTTATTTCAAAGGTGTCATAGACGGTATTTTTAGTGCAAGTTTCCTTATAATGGTCGTACATCAAATAGGTTTTGCATCATTGATGGGGGTCATTTTTGCGTTTCCCTTTAACTTTTGGGAAAAACTACGGCCTAAATATGGCTTTAACCTCGTATTTATACTATTAAGCCTCGTATTGATTGTTGAAGCCGTGCTCATTGGCTACTACTGTACCGCACTTGTGCCTTTGGGTCCTGATTTATTTGGAGTTGGTTTTGGAAGTATACTGGATAGAATCATCGATTCAGGCGGAATGTCTCTTTCCGTAATTATAACGATTCTGATTACAATAGGTCTGTTTTTAGGTTTCTATAGAATAAGCTCTAAATTCTATCACAGAATAAGTAAAATGTACCCCTTTACCATTATTCTGTTCAGCATGTTTATTGCCACACTTTTTTTGGAGGGAAAACCTATCAATCAAAACAAGACCCAGTACTTGACAAAGAACCTCTATGAGCTTTTTACTGAAAACAAGGTGCCATTCAACAACCAGTCGATATTCTCTAGTAAAAACGAAGATTTCACAGATGGTGAAATCGTGTGGATCAACAGTGTCTACAACGGAAGAAATTTTGATGAACTATACGATATAGCAAAAGACAAGGCTTATGAAAAAGAATTTGACAAAGCCTTGCTCTTATGCAGGTACATACTATCAGAGACCCCCAGCCATATTGACACAAAGGTATTAAGTGGCAGGGTAAATATATGGCAGGGCAATACTGAAATTTCAATTAAGATTCTGAAATCATGTATAAAAACGAACCCTGATTATATTGATTCATACTCAGCGCTCTTTGATGTTTATTTTTGGTCAGGAAGAAGTGAAGAGGCCTTGGCCCTCATCGAACAGGTAGAACGGAATGGATCAGACATTGAGGTTATTACAGATAAAATTGCGAGAGCCCATCGGCAAGACAAAACAACCACCACCACCACAAACACTACAAAACAAAAATCGAAAGCTGAATTGGCTTCGGAAGATTAATAATGCAACGCTACCGAATATACATAACGATAATGTTCTGCATGACCAATCTCTTGTGCTTCGCACAAGATTTGGCCTATAATGGAGACCCTGATAAATCCTTTTTTATTGCTAGAGATCTGGCTTTTGGCGGTCAACGATCCATAGCAAGAGATACCCTAAAACATGTATTGACCAAATACCCAGACTATGCCGATGTTAGAAATTTATTGGCTAGTACCCTCAGTTGGGATAAAAAATACGATGAGGCTAGAAAACACTTCAATAGAATAACCTCTGCAGAGCATAAAAACAAAGAAGCTTGGGTGGCGGCCGTGAAAAACGAACTATATGCCGAAAACTATCATATCGCGATCGGCCTTGCCAACAAAGCACTACTATACCTTAAAGAAGATTCTGATTTAGAAACATTGCGAAGCAAGGCTCTTAAATATATCAATTCTAAAAACGAAAAAAAAAATCTTAAAGAAAAAACGGTAATTATAGACACTTTAGAAAAACAGATGTTGAAAAACAAGATCGAGATCGCCAACTCTTTTGATATCTTCGATGTGGTCTATGACCCTATGGTTTATTCAAGCCTCAGTTATACCAGAGAGACTCAGGCTGGTAAAATAATTCCGAGAATTAATTACAGCAATCGTTTTGAGACCAAAGGTTTGCAGTACGAGCTTGATTTTTACCCAAAATTCTCAAAAACCTTTTACGCATATCTCAATTATGGTTTTTCGAATGCCCCTATATATCCAGATCATAGGGTGGGAGCGGAGCTCTATGCCAATCTACCTAAATCACTGGAAGCATCCGCTGGGTTCAGATTTTTGGATTTTGGCACCACCAAGGCAACCATCTATACGGGTTCTATAGGTATGTACCGGGGCAATTACTATTTTTCGCTAAGACCCTATATTACACCCCGAGATAGCGGTGCTAGCTTTTCGGGCAGCCTATTAGCTCGAAAATACTTCAAGGACGGTGATAATTATTTGGGAATAAATGCAGGTATGGGGTATTCGCCAGAGCTAAGGCAGCTAAGAAACGGCGATCAACTACTTGCCGAGACCCTTCTTTATAT
>CAZEUV010000004.1:29822-61283 GCA_964515285.1 uncultured Maribacter sp.
AGCTAAGGCAGCTAAGAAACGGCGATCAACTACTTGCCGAGACCCTTCTTTATATTGAATCGCAGCGCATCAGTCTTCAATATCAGTTTACAGGAAAGAAGAATCCCAATATCTATAGAGCTGATTTAGGTGTGATGCGTCAAGAGCTTATTTTTGATTCTGGCAATTACTTTTGGGCGGTTTCAGCTGGCATTACTTATCAAATTAAGTTTTAATCCCTCAATGAGAGTTTAATTCCCCGTGACCTACCTCGAAATTAAAAATAGTTTTTTATTAAGTATACCTCATACCCGCGGTTCGAGGTTGTTTATTTATATTAAAAAACGGTAAGATAATTTACCTACCACCTTCTCAAGATTATGGGTATTTCTCTTTTCCTTCCCCATTCGAGCCAATTCACAACAAAAAATTAGGGCTACACCACAATTAATTGTTTTACTGTTACGTTATATATATGTTTGATTATATAATTATTGAAATCCAAATCCAATAATAACTTAACCACGAACAACTATGCTTTATGATACCTACGGTGAGGAGTATTTGATTTTCCTCCAAGAACTAAATGATATTTTAATTGTAAATGAATTAGCGGAACTGGACTATATGTAGTTCATGTTGACTAAATCATTGTAAAACCCCAAATTATGGCAAATCAAAATCCTGAAAATGCAGCCTACTTGAATTTTATTGAAGATTTGAATGACATCCTATCGGATATTGAAGTAAGCAAGTTGAACTATTTCTAAATTGAGTGTTTGTTCAATTTAGAATAAAAAAGCGCCCTGATAAATTTATCAGGACGCTTTTTTGTTTTCAAAATATCCTATTTTCTTATCCTAAATAGGTTTTTAACAGTTTGCTTCGTGAATTATGGCGAAGTTTACGAATCGCTTTTTCACGTATTTGACGTACTCTTTCTCTTGTGAGATCAAATGTCTGGCCAATTTCTGCCAAGGTCATTGATTGTTGATCACCGATGCCGTAGTATAATTTCACTACATCGGCTTCCCTGGGCGACAAGGTCTCTAACGCCCTATTAATCTCTGTATTCAAAGATTGTTGCATTAGAAGCTTATCGGGCCTTGGCGATTCACCAGATCGCAATACATCATAAAGGTTTGAATCTTCGCCTTCGCGTAAAGGCGCATCCATCGATACATGCCTGCCTGAGTTCTTAATGGACTGTTTTACCTCGCTTACGGTCATTTCTAACTCCTTGGCGATTTCTTCGGCCGAAGGTGGCCGTTCGTGCGCCTGCTCTAGGTACGAAAATGTCTTCTTTATTTTATTGATCGAACCGATTTTGTTCAAAGGCAGTCTCACCACACGCGATTGCTCTGCCAAGGCTTGAAGAATCGATTGTCTGATCCACCAAACGGCATAGGATATAAATTTAAACCCACGTGTCTCATCAAAACGCTTGGCAGCTTTTACAAGACCAAGATTACCCTCATTGATCAAATCAGGTAATTTCAAACCTTGGTTTTGGTATTGTTTTGCGACAGAAACCACAAATCGTAAATTTGCCGTGGTTAGTTTTTCAAGAGCCCATTGATCGCCTTCACGTATTCTTTGCGCCAATTCTACTTCCTCACTTGCATTGATCAAATCGATCTTACTTATATCTTGCAAGTACTTGTCCAATGATTTCGATTCTCGATTGGTTACCTGCTTGATAATCTTTAGTTGCCTCATATATGTGTTTGGATTTCGATGTTATACAAGTTCTCATAATACATCTTTATCGTGTCTTTTCCTAAGGTATTCCATTAATATTATACATAATTTATGACAAAAGTGTACGAATCAGTATGTTGGCGACTTACTAAAGGTGCTGTTTTAGATGATTTTCAAAGAAAAGTATATGCATTTTGTACAAAAAAATAATCACAAAAATTAATTCATATATGACCCTGCTTCCCGTATTTTTGATTCGAAATTCTCAACACATGAGTAAAAGGGCACTTAAAAAATATACAAGCGATTTAAAAAAGAAAGAGCTTGAAGCGCAGTTAGTGGATCTTTACGATCGTTTTCCGGTAGTAAAAGAATATTACGACTTTGTTTTCAACCCCAAAGAGGATAAATTAGTGCAAGAGGCCAAAACAAAAATATCGAACGAGTATTATCCCTTAAAAAGAAAACGGGCCAGGGCCAGACGTTCAATAGCACATAAATACATCAAACGTTTCAAGAAATTGGGGGTTGACCCTCATTTGATCGCCGATGTCATGCTGTTCAACATTGAGGTCGCACAGTCTTTCTCCCTAGAAAAGAAGGTGCCAGAGGCTTTTTTCAAAAGCATGTCAAATTCATTCGAGGAGGCTGTGCAGTTCGTATCAGTAAACGGACTCTTGCATAATTTCAAAGATAGAATCGTGAACGTATACAAAACCGTTCAAGAACAAAATTGGAACTACCAAGAAGAATTTTCAAGAACGCTGGATATAATAGATTGATATGGGCTAATGGCTACTAAAGTCATATCAAGGATTTCCTCAAAAAAAGACACCAAAACCTTGATTAACCGAGATTATATTTCTTTTGGGGATAAAAATCTGTTAATTTTGCAAAATTAGGCTTTCGTCAAGCTTTTAATCAATGTAAAAACAGACCTGCTACTTGAAGGCACAAAAAGATTCTAGGGAAAAAACGCTTTACGACTATCAAATAGAGGATTTGAACACTATTTTCAAATGCTTGGAAGATACAGAGGGTGCTTCAAATATATTGTATCAACTACCAACAGGCGGTGGAAAAACGGTGGTGTTTTCTGAAATCGCACGTAGATATATCAATCAGACCAATAAAAAAGTCGTAGTACTGACCCATCGCATTGAACTGAGTGCACAAACCTCTAAAATGTTGAGCGGTTTTGGAGTAAAGAACAAGATCATCAATAGTGAGGTCAAAGAACTTCGAGATCAAGATGAGTACACCTGTTTTGTTGCCATGGTAGAGACCTTGAACAATAGGCTACAAGAAGAAAAGGTAGAAATAAACAATATTGGCTTGGTCATCATTGATGAGGCGCATTACAATTCTTTTAGAAAGCTTTTTAAATACTTCGAAAATTCGACTATTCTTGGGGTGACCGCTACACCCTTGAGTTCGAATATCAAGCTTCCGATGAAAGATAATTATCAGAAATTGATCGTAGGCGAATCTATTGAAGCGCTAATCAAAAAGAAATTTTTGGCTAAGGCCAATATGTACAATTACGATGTTAGCTTACAAAGTCTAAAATTGGGCATCAACGGTGATTATACAGTAAAATCATCAGACGAACTGTACGGTAATCAAAGTATGCTTGGCAAGCTATTGACGGCCTATACTGAAATTTCAATGGGCAAAAAGACCTTGATTTTCAACAATGGTATCAGTACGTCAAAATATGTGTACGAAACTTTCAAAAAAGCAGGTTATAACATTCGACACTTAGATAACAAGAACAATGCAGCTGAAAGACGAGATATATTGCAATGGTTCTCTGAAACCCCTGATGCCATTTTAACATCGGTAAGTATCTTAACGACGGGTTTTGATGAACCCACTGTAGAAACCATTATATTGAACAGGGCCACAAGGTCTTTGACCCTTTATTTTCAAATGATCGGTCGTGGATCGCGTATTTTGCCCGATAAAAGTGATTTCACCGTGGTCGATATGGGAAACAATGTAGCCCGTTTCGGTATGTGGAACGCCCCTATTGACTGGCAAGAGATTTTTCATTTTCCAGACTTCTTTTTAGAGAACATCAAAAATGATGAGGATATCGAGCGTGAGTTCATCTATGAGATGCCAAAGGCCTTAAAAGCGAAATTTCCGAAGTCAAAAACCCTTGAATTCGATGTAAAGAAAGAGTATAAAAAAATCTTTGCCCAAGGCCTTCGTTCAAAAACCGTTTTAGAGAACAGTATTGAACAACACGCATGTATATGCGTTGAAAATGCCAAAGACGTCTTTGAGGCCCGCAACCTCGCCAAGCAACTCGGAGAAGAAATCATCTATAGGGTAAGACAGTATTCGTATTGTATTATGAACAACACCAAAAACTATAAAGAGTGGTTAGAAGAGGATTATGAACGTAAGTTGCGATCGAATATTTCAAAAAAGTTTGCGGATATGTTATGAACCCATGCAAAAAAAACACCTTCTTATTATCGGTCTTGTTTGGCCAGAGCCCTGTTCTACAGCGGCCGGTAATCGAATGTTGCAGCTCGTTCATTTCTTTTTAGAACAGGGGTACGACATCACCTTTGCCAGTACGGCCAGCAAAACGATCCTGTCTTTGGATTTGGATGAATTGGGGGTACAAACAGCCTTCATTCGATTAAACCATGACAGCTTTGATGATTTTATACGGGAATTGAATCCTGAAATCGTTCTTTTCGACCGTTTTCTTACCGAAGAGCAATTTGGGTGGCGTACCGCTCAATTCTCCCCGAACGCATTACGTATATTAGATACGGAAGATTTACATTCGTTACGCCATACAAGGCATGAAGCATTGAAGGCCGATAAATCTTTTTCGACCAACTTATGGTTACAGAACGACATGACCAAAAGAGAAATTGCCAGTATCTATCGGTGCGATCTTTCACTGATTATTTCTTCTTATGAAATGCAATTGCTTACAGATAGTATCAAGATAGATAAAAATATTCTGGTACACCTTCCCTTTTTATTGGATAAAATAGACGTGAACATCTCAAAAAGCTGGAAAGCCTTCGAGTATAGAAAAAACGTCATCTGTATTGGTAACGGAAAGCATGCACCCAATTTAGATGCCATCGTTTGGTTGAAAAAAGGAATATGGCCCTCGTTGCGAAAACGACTTCCCAAAGCTGAACTCCATATTTATGGTGCTTATTTTCCTGAGCATATCCAACAAATGCATAATGAGAAAGAGGGATTCTTAATAAAAGGCTGGGCCGCTGATCTACAGAGCGTATTTCAAAATACACGCCTGAACCTGGCTCCTTTACGTTTTGGAGCGGGAATAAAGGGGAAACTGATAGACGCTATGCAATGGGGCGCACCAAGTGTTACTACATCAATAGGAGCAGAGGGCATGCGCGATAATCTAGATTGGAGCGGTCGCATAGCAGATAGTGCAAATGATTTTGTCGAAGCAACGGTCACGATGTACAATGATGATACGCAATGGAAGCAGGCACAACAAAACGGAGTTCGTATCATTAACGAGCTATACAACAAAGAAGTTCTCGGTGACCGATTAAAATCAAAAATCGAAAATGTCCAACAGAATCTCGAGCAACATAGAGCCCGTAATTTTGTGGGTTCTATGCTCATGCACCACACTGCTGCCAGTACCAAGTACATGTCGAAATGGATAGCATCAAAAAATACCGTTGATCACCCAAATAAAATTGACTTTAAAAAACCCAAATACTAACCCTACTTACCCACCACTACGAACTCTTTACTGACAAAAACCCTATATTTATTCTTTTAAAACCAAAACACAACTATGAAATCTCCCAACTGGAAAGTCGCAAAGGAATTTGAGGATATTACCTATACGAAAAGTGATGGTGTTGCCCGTATCGCCTTCAATAGACCCAATGTCCGTAATGCCTTTCGCCCCAAGACCACCAGTGAGCTCTATACCGCTTTTTATGATGCGCAAGAAGACACCTCAATAGGTGTAGTGCTGCTTTCGGCAGAAGGGCCGTCAACAAAAGACGGCGTTTATTCCTTTTGTAGTGGAGGCGACCAAAATGCTAGGGGAGAGAAAGGCTACGTGGGAGAAGACGGTATGCACCGCCTGAACATTCTAGAAGTGCAGCGCCTGATACGCTTTATGCCCAAAGTGGTCATCGCCGTAGTACCCGGCTGGGCCGTTGGTGGCGGTCACAGCCTTCATGTAATCTGTGATCTGACCCTTGCCAGTAAAGAACATGCCATCTTCAAACAGACCGATGCAGATGTAACCAGTTTTGACGGCGGTTATGGCTCTGCATATCTCGCAAAGATGATCGGTCAGAAAAAGGCGCGTGAAATATTCTTTTTAGGGCGTAACTACTCGGCACAAGAGGCCTGTGATATGGGTATGGTAAATGCGGTCGTACCTCATGATGAATTAGAAGCTACGGCCTACGAATGGGCACAAGAGATCCTTGAAAAATCACCGACATCTATAAAAATGTTAAAGTTCGCCATGAACCTGACCGATGATGGCATGGTCGGGCAACAGGTATTTGCGGGTGAGGCTACACGTTTGGCTTATGGTACTGCAGAAGCCAAAGAAGGACGGAATGCTTTTTTGGAAAAACGAAAACCCGATTTTGGCAAAAATAAGTGGATACCTTGAATCTGTAGTTTTAACGGCCAAGCTATGATTTCGTTGTGGAAATTTCACGCAATGAAACTTCGCACCTATCCTACAAGATAGCTTTTTACGCTGGAATTTCGATTAGAAATTCCGCCCGTAATGAATTATAGGCTGTGTTTAGCAAGTTATTTCTTTCTCAAGACTAATTCAATCAAATTAGTGATTTGAAAAGTAAATGTATCTCTGTTGTGAGTATATTTCGAGGTATGAAATTCTTTAGACTTACTAGATTTTAGAACAAGTTCGTTGCCTCTTAGTGACCAAGATAATTTTTCTGACTGTTTTATTGATTTTCGTCCATCTTTTGAGCTGAAAACGAGTAAATATTCATCTGTAAATTCTATTTCGACACCTTTAATTTTTTCAAAGTCTGTTTTTAGGCAAATCCCTGGGTGTGTTACGCTTACTCTTTCAATTCTCCATTTCCCAACTAAGTCAGTTTCTGTAATATCGCTAGACTGAAATAGAGCAAAAATATTTAAAATTAATAATGCTATCGTTGCTTTCATAGAACTAAGACGAATCAATGGTAAACTCGTTACTTGGTTCTAAGGCTATAGGTTCTGTATAATTTGCTACAACAAGCATATATTCAAACTAAAAAGAGCCCTATCTTTACGACAAAGCTCTTTTACGAGAACACTATATGAAAATGAAAAATTTTATTTCTGTTTTTATTACAAAGTAAACTTACCACCATTCGTTCTGAAATTAAAACTATTGTTGTGAGAGTGCCTTTTTTTGTGGTGTAACTTGCGAAAATTGATATGTAGGCTTATTCAACGGCTTCAAGAATCGCTTTTAAAAACCCATTTACATCAAAATCAGGACTTTCTGCAAGTCCGGTTCTGACGATTACCAGGTCTTTGGAAGGAATCACAAAAACATACTGCCCTTGATAGCCATTTGCCGAATAGAGGTCTCTCGGCACATCAGGATATTTACCCTCGGCATTCAACCACCAATGGGCACCGTAGGTGCCGTTTGATTTATCAGTGGGTTTAGTAATGTAGTTAATCCATTCGGGGGCGAATAATTGTTCGCCGTTCCAATTGCCTTTATTTAGGTGAAGTATGCCAAACTTGGCCCAGTCTCTCGTATTTGCCCAACCATATGAAGAACCAACAAAATTACCTTCCATATCAGTTTCGATGAGCATGGAATGCATCCCTATTTTATCGATCAAGGCTTTATACGGAAAATCAAGGTATTCTTGGTGGGTACTGAATTGCTTCCGTAGCACTCCCGATAGAAAATTACTTGTTCCCGAAGAATAGTTCCAAACGACTGTAGGTGCTGCGATGACATCTTTATTTGCTTGGGCAAGGGTCATATCGGCATCTAAAAACAGCATTTTGGTCGCATCTGAAACAGAGGCGTATTCCTCTTCCCATTCCAAACCACTTTGCATACGAAGAAAATGGTTTAGGGTGATTTCTGAACGCGTATCTTTTTGGCGATTATCGGCCAAAGGCCTGTGTGTTTGAACATCAATATCGCCTCTGAACTCAAGAATACCGAACATAGTACCCAATACACTTTTGGTCATTGACCAACCGAGAATAGGGGTGTTGGCAGAAAAACCATCTAAATAGCGTTCGCCAATGATTTGGTTTTTATAGGCGACAAGTACGGTTCTGGTCTTTTGAATTTCGGAATTGGAAAAAGCATTATCCAGCGCTTTTTCAAGAAGTTGGTAATCGACATTCTTAAAAATGGTGTCTTTTTTTCCGTTGTTTCCATACGGAAAAGGCAGGTCATTATTTAGCCTAGTCCGTTTTGGTTTAAGATTGGTTTTGCTCTCATCATAATCCTCATTCACCAAAACACAGCCTAACCCGTCTCTACAAATTGTTTTTCGTTCCATCAAACCAAAAACTTCCGCAGAGGCCGATTCTTTGTCCATCGTGACATCGGCAAGTTTAATCAGCGGCATATCATTGTCGTTTTCGGTAATCGATGCTACACTTCTACCGGCAATATACACGGTAGATGCCATGTTCTTAGAGGCGTACCCCGAGATAATATTTAATTTGGGATAATTTATGTACGCAACAATAGCGACAAGAACAAGTAGTAAGAGTAAAATTCTTTTTAAGGTTTTCAAAATAGTCGGAATTTAGATTTGTTGTAAATTTAAAAAACAGATATAAAACTAGAATTCTTTTGTTCTATGGAAAAAAATCAATTTACAACTTTTAAAAGAAGATTGAAAGCAACGTTAACATATAGACATAATCTGCAGTTTTTCCTTCTTTTTATCCTAATCCTGTCCTGTAAGGAGGAAGTGAAAAGTAAATACATATGGAAAACAATGACCGTAACGGTAACCGCGTACAATTCAATACCCTCACAAACACAAGGAAACCCTACCATTACGGCTTGGGGAGATTCATTAAGGCCTGGTACGCAATCAATCGCCATTTCTAGAAACCTGCTTGCTTTGGGATTAAAGCATAACACCCCGGTTAAAATAGAAGGTTTTGACAGTATATTTTTGGTGAAGGATAAAATGAACCGCCGTTGGCGAGATCGAATCGATATTTATATGGGTACGGATGTGAAAAAGGCCAAGCAATGGGGGAGACAAAAACTATCGATTCAATACGGCGTTCTAAAAGATAGCCTTGAAGCTGTCATAGATGTAAAATGATTTTGTAAATTTCAGAACAAAACCTAAGGTAGATATGAAATTTACAATTTTATTGATTTGCTGTCTTGTTTCTATCTCCTGTGCTACAACCTACGAGATTATAGACAAGCCCATTGACTTTGATGCCCAGCGTAAAGAACTGACCTTGGAATATTTGTCAGAACGATACGGCTTGGAGCAAGAAATGCCGACAATCGTACCAAAGATGATCGTACTGCATTGGACGGTCATTCCCACTTTTGAAGAATCGTTCGCATTTTTCAAGAAAGCAACCTTATCTAATACAAGGCCTGATATTAGCAGTGCGGGTGCATTGAACGTTTCGGCCCAGTTTATGGTCGATAGAGATGGAACAATTTACCGCTTGCTACCAGAAACCACGATGGCAAGGCATGTAATCGGACTCAACCATTGCGCCATTGGAGTTGAGAATATAGGAGGGACAGGAGACCTCCCCTTGACAGAGGCGCAGCTCAAAGCTAATATCTGGTTGGTGAATTACCTGTCTGCCAAATATGACATTGACTATCTGGTCGGACATTATGAATACACCAATTTTGAAGGTCATGACCTTTGGTTAGAAATAGATGATGACTATCGTACCGAAAAAGAGGATCCCGGTGAAGAATTTATGAAACAAGTACGTATATTTACTTTAAAGAATAACTTTAAACAAACACCTATAAAACATTGATTATATATGAAGACAAAATTTTCAATACTTTTATTTTTAGTTACTATATACTCATTTGGTCAAAAGGAGGATATTACCACCGCCCTTTATGAAACCTATGAGAAATACAAGGAGCCTAGTCTAGATAAACGCCGTATCAAGCACCATGATTTACAGCCGTTGATCGCCCAATACGAGCAAAACCCCAAGTTCACCGTAAAAGTGGTGGGTAGATCCATTGAGGGGCGTGATTTGTCTTTGGTCAGTATTGGCGAGGGCACGACCAATGTTTATCTGTGGTCGCAAATGCATGGTAATGAGCCTACGGCCACACAGGCGATTTTCGATATTTTTAAATTCTTTGCCAGCGATGATTTTGAGACCGAAAAGAAAGCGATTCTAAAAAACCTACGAATCCATTTTCTGCCGATGTTGAACCCTGATGGGGCAGAGGTCTTTCAACGTAGAAACCGCTTGGGTATTGATATCAATAGAGACGCCTTGCGGTTACAATCTCCTGAAAGCCGCACCTTAAAGCGTGTTCGTGATAGTTTACAAGCCGATTTTGGTTTTAACCTTCATGACCAAAGTACCTATTACAATGCAGAGCGTACCGAAAAACCAGCCACCATTTCATATTTGGCACCTGCATACAATTATGAAAAAGAGATTAACGAAGTCCGTGGTAATGCCATGAAGGTAATCGTTTTTATGAACAATATCATTCAAAAATATGCTCCTGGACAGGTTGCCAAGTACAATGATGATTTTGAGCCCCGTGCTTTTGGCGATAATATTCAAAAATGGGGAACAAGTACGATTTTAATAGAATCAGGTGGGTACGCCAACGATGTAGAGAAACAGGAAATCAGAAAACTGAACTATGTCTCTATTCTCTCTGCTATATATACCATTGCCAAGGGAAACTATGCGGATATTCCTATTACGGACTATGAAAAGATACCCGAAAACGACCGAAAGCTGTTCGATTTAAAGATAACCAATGCCACCTATGAATTACTGGACAAACCCTATGTGTTGGATATTGGCATAAACCGTTTAGAAGTAGATATTGAAGATAGCACTGAATTTTGGTACAGCAGTAGAATAATCGACCAAGGCGACCTTTCTACCTATTACGGTTATGAGGCCTTTGATGCCACTGGTTATACCATAAAACCAGGAAAAGTGTATACTGAGCACTTTAAATCGTTACAACAGATGAGCGATCAGGGTAAAGACCCCATAAGTCTTTTAAAATCGGGCTACACCTATGTGCGTATTGCGAACATACCCAAAGAGCAATTGTCATCACCGTTTCCCGTACACATGATAAGTAGCACCTACGAAGTACCTGAATTCAATATTGAAGTAGGTTTAAACCCAACCTTTTTACTCGAGAAAAACGGCGTGGTCAAATACGCAGTTATCAATGGTTTTTTTATTGATTTTGAAAGTGGCAAGGGTGTTTTTGAGAATGCGATGATCTATAGGTAAAGTATTATGGAAAAATTGATACAACCGTGCTTTTGTAGGCACGAGAGTGACGCTCACGCTAGTGGGGTATAATCTCAGTTCTTAACCATATATGAAAAAAGGGTCGGACTTTAAGTAAACTACCTAGGGGCAAGCCCACGGGCATTAATAGGAATTCATCTTTTCCATTTCGACGCAAGCGTCGGAGTATTAAACCCACTGGTGGGAATAAAAGTCAAACCCTCGTTATTTGCAACTTACACACTTAACAGGATAGTATCTTTTTATATTTTTTTCAAAACAAACTGCCCTACATGACTACCATCACAATCGTTTCCTGTGAAATCAATAACAAATGCACCATCTGACCTAATAGTTCCATCTCCATTAAAAGTACCTGTACAATCTGTTATAACGTCATTATATCTAAAAGAAGTTATCGTATTGCCATCAAAATCAATAGTCAATGTGCCATCATTAGTCCCGCTACTACAACAAACAGTAAAATTAGCACTTATAAAAAGCTCCCCAACCAATCTATTCGCATTATTCGGTAAGGGTCGTAATTTAGCAGATATAGGAACATCGGTAAATGTTGCAGATGGTGTTGTGGAATTCCATGTTCCCACATATTTATCATCAAGCGAAACTTCTTCTTCTTCTTTTTCTCCTGATGAATCATCACTACTACTACATCCAGTGAAACAGAAGATTACCATTACTATGAGGAATTTGTTGATTGAAAAGGTTTTTTCTTTTTTCATTTCTATTTTTTTTAAATGTTATGATATAAAACTATTTAAAAATATCACATGTACATCATTGAACTTCTTACGATTTATAAATTGTAAGAAGTTTTATAAGTGAACTCGTCATGAGTTATTGTTTGAAACCGAGCCCGTCTGCCGGACGGGCAGGAATGAAGGCTTCCCGCCTGAACGGACGGGCAGGTCGTGCCATAATAAAATCGTTTTTTGGTTCTATAGCATCGCTACTGAACCAAAAAATGGTAAAATTAGGTGCGAAATTCGTAGGTGCCTGCCTGCCGGACAGGCAGGAAAGAATAACTCAAGACCAGTTCAGTAAGAGGTGCTCAAAAAATCAACTATAGCGCAACTAAAAAAAAATCACTTCAATAAAAATGAGCATCAATTTTCATCTTGCAATCTTTTTTTAATATAATACGACGGTGTAAGTTCTGTATACCTTTTAAAAGCGCGATAGAACGCATTACTTGATGAAAATCCTGCGTTTTCTCCAATATGTTCAATGGTTAGTTTTCTATATTCAGGAGATGATTCCAATTTTTTTAATGTATAGGATATTCTTAGGTCGTTTATAAAGTTTGTGAATGACTTATCATAATCCTCATTTATTATTTTGGACAAATATGATGAATTGGTATTTGCTATTTTTGCCATTTTTAACAGTGTAATCTCTTTATCCAAGTAAAATTCTTCATTAATTAAAGTAGTAATGTGTGTACATATCTCTTCTTTTTTTAAAGAAGTCGTTGGTGACAGTCCATTATTTTTCTTTAATTCTTCTTTAGCTTTTATTTTCTGGATATGCTGCCTGTTTTTAAGATATAACAAATGTTTTTGCTTCTGCTGTTTCGCATAAAAAAACACAATAAACCCAAGAATGACCAATAGCGCAAAAAACAAAAACATATAGGTGACAATCTGCGCTTTTTGTTTTTTTATGACAATAGTGTTCAGCTCATTTTTTTCGTTAAGAAACGTTATTTTGGATTGCTTTTTATCAGACTCATATTTCTCGGTAATAGCAATGATTTCCTGTTTGACTTTTAGGTTGTCCAAAGAATCTTTTAAAACCAAATACAAATCATTTTGATCAAGTGCCAATTTATATTGCCCTGTCTGAGTGTATACTTTCCTTAAATTCTCATAAACTTCTAAAGTTTCACTAGGAGTTGTATAATGCAATGCTCTTTTAAAATAGGTAATTGCATTTGGAAAATTTCTTTTTTGTAAATATCCATTTCCAATGTGTGTATTTAACCAATTCAATCTACAATCGATATTATCTTTCAATCCGATTTTTGCATAATAAATTGCACTGTCTGGCTTCTTATATTGAAGATAATACTCGCTTAAGCCTGCATAATATGTTGGCAACATAAGTTGCCATTTATTTTCATCGGCAATATCTGTGGCCTTTATTGCATATTTTATTGCTGTCGGCAAGTTACGTCTCTCTTCATATAAAGTAGAAATCTGATATAGTATACTGCTTCTCAAGTTTGCGCTATTGGCATACTTCAGTGATTTTTCAAAATATACTTTTGCCCTATCCACATTTTTTAACTTAAGCTGTATTCTCCCTATTCCATAGTAACTTGCAGAGACCCTATTGCTATCTTTTTTTGTGATATTGGGTTTTTTGCCAATAATTTTTTCAAAAGAAATATAATGTTCCAAAGATTGTACATATCTTTTTTCATAGCTCTCAATTTTACCATATAAATAATGAGCGAGTAATTTTATACTATCGTTGACATTTTGGTTAAGACTTTCATCCAATAAAGATTTGGCAGCACTGGTGTTGTTCTGCCAATACAGCAACTTTGCTTTACTGATATTAGCATAGCTTATTAGTTCAATATTTTTACTTTTTGTTGATAGCACTATCGCTTTTTGAGAATAATACGTTGCACTATCAAACTTTTTTTCCAACCCAAATTCTGAGGCCTTCTTTATGTAATTTTTGATTTTTTTATGAAAATGGTTTTTTAAATCTTTATCCCCTTCTGTTGAGTTTTTACTTTGACCAAACCCGTAGAAGCTTTGACCAAATGTCAAAATCAAGATAATATATTTCCATAAAACTGAACGGTTCATATTTTTTTCTAATGGATAAAGATACAACTCAATAATATAAGATTAATTCCCCCGCTAGCGCAAGCAAAACCCCCTAAAGAAGGCTTCGGGGCTAGTGCGAGGGTCACGCTCGTACCGTACCGAGCTTGCCTGCCGTAGGCAGGTAAGCAACAAGAGCAAGAAGAAAGGAGGTTGTCTAAAAACTTTTTAGGGGGTCTTATTTAATACCCAAACCGAACACTAATACTGCCCGCATAAACAAATAACATAACAAGCATGGTCAAAAGGAAGATGACAATGGTTGAAAATAATAAAAGGGATAGTGCCTTATACCACTTGGGCATTCCGTTTAAGGAGCTGTTTAGAACAATTTTGTTGAGTACATCCATGATTATCTATCTTTACATTAAACATTTTCATAGTCTTTAGGATGTAGGTAGTGAACTTTATAAACAAATTCAAGGTGTAAAACATGGGGTATTGTCTTATGAAACAACTATTGAGCCGAAAACCCTACCTGATAGTTGACATTTTAGAGGTAGGTAGTTAGCTGCATACTTTTTTATTTGGTTTTGCGGCTAACTGTCTGGTCGAGCGCAGTCGAGACCTTTATAGAGTTGCATATAGTTCTCGACTGCGCTCTAACTGACAAAATCACAAAATTCAAACAGTTGATATCTAGGTTGTTAAAGTTTATTTTGCCTGTGCACTTATCTACTGACTTCTATAACACTTTATATTTTGCATAAATAAAGAGCGCCCAAATGGACGCTCTTTATTATTTCTCTAATTTACTTAAATCTATAGGCTACTCACAACCACCTGTAAAGCCATCAGCACTAAACTGTGTTTGAACAGCCCCTTGTCGGCTACCATCGATTACTTGTATGGCTAGGTTGTTCGTACCGCTACCATCACGTTTGGGACTACAATACTCGAAAAGATAGAAACTATTGGCTTGTTCTGAAACTCTTAGAGAAATATCTCTAAACGTATCTTCTAATTCTTCTTTGTTTCCAGCGAAAACGCTAAATGTTTTTCCTATGGCACCAAGCACTTCAGTATCAATTTCAGCACCAAGGCCAATCGTAAAAAAGTCGATATTGGGGTTAGCCTCTTTAACTTTTTTTAAGGCAGCCTCTTTAGTGAAACGTGAGGCTTGATCCGTTCCATCGGTAAAGATCACTACCGAGGCAGCACCTATCTTATTGTCTTGCGTACTTTCAGCCAACAACCCAGAAGCAATATCAGTAGACTTTATCACCGCACCATAAAGATCCGTTGACGGGTCATTGCTTATATCAACGGTAATTCCTTCAATAGCAGTGGTCAACTCGGTTTTTGAAGCCGTTAACGGATTTAACTCGTGCAACTCATTTTCACCATCAAACCAATAGATTACCATTTTAAAAGATTCTTGTTCGGTCGCCGGCATAACATTGTCGATAAAACTGATACTGGCCGTTTTCAATTCTTCAAGGCTACTGCTCAATACGCTATTGCTCAAATCAAGAACTAGAAGGGTGTTGGTACTAAAAATTTGCGCATTCGGTGATATACGTGCCAACGATTCAGAAGTCGATATCTTATTGAAACACGCATCGTTACGACCCTGCTCATAAATAGTGAATTGATCGGCTGTGAGTCTGGGTACAGGTTTTCCATCGCTATCTGACACCTTAAAAAAGATAGACACCTTACCGGGTAGGGTAGTGAATTGTTCTTGTATGGAAAGTACCAAGTCGCTCTCTCCTAGGCCAAGGCAATCATCAACTGGTTTTCCTTTTCCTAAACCTTCCCCTGTATTGAGAACAAAGTTGACATCGTCATCGGCGTTTCCACATGAAACAACTAGGGCTAGAGAAAAAAATAGTATAAAAAGTTTTGTAAACGCTTTCATTTTCAAAGTTTTTGAGTTCATCCATCAGAACGGACAAAATCCGCTTAAATTATAGCAGATATAAAAAATAGTGTTAAACATTGTTAAAGAAATGCTTGAGATTTCGGTAACTTCCATTATGAAAGTAAATTACATGCAAATAGCTTTCTTATGGTAATACGTATTTTCTTATTTCCTTTTACTATTCGGAAAAACTGTATTTTTTGCATCGATTTACTAGATTATTTTACCTATAATTGAGTACAATGACCCATGAATTCAAAAAAATAGCAACTATTTATAAAAGTACCAGTGCAGCTGGCATAAGAGCGGTACTAGCTACTGTTGTCGCTTTAGATGGATCCTCGTACCGCAAACCGGGCGTATGCATGTTGATTCTCGAAAACGGTGAAATGACCGGTGCTGTTAGTGGTGGCTGTGTGGAAAAAGAAATTTT
This sequence comes from uncultured Maribacter sp., assembly GCA_964515285.1. Lineage (GTDB taxonomy): Bacteria > Bacteroidota > Bacteroidia > Flavobacteriales > Flavobacteriaceae > Maribacter_C. The sequence continues at coordinate 46,165 of CAZEUV010000004.1, forward strand.
GCGCCAGGCGGGTTCCGTCTTTAAAACCGGTATTTCTAAAGTGATGACCTATGATGGTAGGTACAGATTGGGTTGTGAAGGCGTTTTGTATATTCTGATCGAACCATTTCAACCTAACGACCTATTTTTTAATACCTTTTTAAAAACTTTGGAAGACCGGGCCTCTTTTAAGATATCTTCTTATTTTAAAAAAGAAGATAGTGAGGATGTTGGTTTTGGCAGTACAGTCCAATTTCAAAATAACACCCTGCAATTGAGTCTGAAACATTCTGTGAACACAGCTTTTAAAGTGCTCAATCGGCAAATGAAACCTTGTTTTAAACTGATTATTATCGGTGCCGAACACGATGCGGTGCTGTTATGTTCCTTTGCTTCGCTTATGGGTTGGGAGGTCACGGTTGTGGTCAATCCATCCGAAGAAAAAAACAGTACGGACTTTAAAGGTGCGAACAAATTTTTACCGATCCTGCCCAAAGAATTGGATACAAATCACATTGATGATCAGACCGCAATTATTTTGATGAACCATAGCTACGTAAAAGACCTTCAGTACCTGTTGGCACTGAAAGATAGCCGACCAGTTTATTTGGGTATGTTGGGGCCTTCAAAAAGGAGGGAGAAATTACTGAACGAGTTTTTGGAACACTGCCCTGAAGTATCCGATACTTTTTTTGATGCTATTCATGGGCCCGCTGGTCTGAATATAGGAGCCGAGACCCCTCAGGAAATCGCCATAGCCATCATATCTGAGATTTTAGCGGTGGTTCGTAAGCAGAAACCTATACCATTACGAGACAAACAAGCGGATATTCATAACTAAATGGGAAGAAAACTGAACATCGCGATTTTGATTTTAGCGGCGGGCGAATCTTCACGAATGAAAAAGGAGGTGAAGCAGTTACTTTCTTGGGAGAATACTTCTTTATTGGGAAATGCTCTTAAACAGGCCCAGACATCAATAGCAGCTGGCACCTATGTTGTTCTAGGAGCCAACGCTGATTCTATTAAAAAGAAAATAGGTATCGATCCAGCGATATTAATTCAAAACAAAGATTGGAGAAAAGGAATGGGAAGCTCTATCGCTTTGGGAATCAAGCATGTATCGTCTCGCCCAGAACAATATGATGCAGTACTGCTTATGTTGGCCGACCAACCGCTTATCGATACGGGTTTTATAAACGGTTTGTTAGATGCTTGGGTGGACAACCGTACATCGATCGTTGTCACATCATACCCGAATGGGGTAGGAGTACCCGCCGTTTTTGGGGAGTCCCTTTTTTGTGAATTGATGCGACTAGACCAAAATCAAGGAGCAAAAACGATTATCGACAAGTATAAAAAAGACATTTTAAGTATTGATCCTGAAGGAAAAGAGGTGGATATCGATACTTGGAGCGACTATCAAAATCTTTTGAACAGAGTTAAAGTAAAAAATTAATATAAAACATATAAATAAATGTTTATCAGTAAGTTAAAATTGTTTTTATCGATTTCATTGTTAACATCATCATTGGTGTTCACGCAAGAAATGGGTTTTGAAGAATACAACCCGAAATCGACTTTGGTCGTTCCGGGCGAAGATGTTAAACAAGCCAAGTTTCCGTTTATTGATGTACATAGCCATCAGCGCAATATGTCGGCCAGCAACCTATCAACCTTGATTTTGGATATGGATAAGTTGAACGAGGGCATTATGGTCAATCTCAGTGGTGGATCGGGCAAGAAACTGAAAGATAAAATCCAAAGTATACAAAAAAACCATCCCAAACGTTTTGTGGTCTTTGCAAATGTAGATTTTGGTGGGGTAGGTAAAGAAGATTGGACCAGACATGCGGTCGCACAATTAGCGGAAGACATAAAAAACGGAGCAAAAGGCCTTAAAATATACAAAAGCCTTGGTCTACGAAATAAAGATAGTGACGGAAAACGCTTGGCAATCGATGACGTACGTTTAGATCCCATTTGGGCCATATGTGGTGAGCTTGACGTTCCCGTATTGATTCATGCCGCCGACCCAAAATCATTTTGGGATGAAATGGATTCTGACAATGAACGCTGGCTCGAGCTAAAAACGCATCCTAGAAGAAAACGTTCGGCAACCAATCCTGTGCCTTGGCAACAGATTATTGATGAGCAGCACCGAATGTTCAAAAAACATCCCAAAACAAATTTCATCAACGCCCATATGGGTTGGTATGCCAATAATTTAGAAAAGTTGGGAAGGTTGATGGACGAAATTCCGAATATGAACGTTGGCATTGCTGCCGTAATCGCTGAACTGGGGAGGCAACCCCGTAATGCGAAAGCGTTTTTTATCAAATACCAAGACCGCATTCTTTTTGGAAAGGATAGCTGGAAACCCGAAGAATTCCCCACCTATTTTAGGGTGTTGGAGTCAGATGATGAGTACTTTCCCTATTATAAGAAGTACCATGCATTTTGGGCCATGTACGGTTTAAATTTACCAGACGAGGTACTCAAAAAAGTGTATTACAAGAATGCCTTAAAACTTATTCCCGGTTTAGATCGGAGTTTGTTTCCCGAAGAGTGAATTATTTTACCACAATCTTAACTTGCCCATTTTCTGTTCAACACAAAAGTTTTTTAACTTGTACGTGAAACCCATAAATCTTATATCATGTGCAAGAAACACCAATGCCATATTGTTCCGCCCCATATTTTGGAAGCGCTGGCAAAACGAGGTAATATCAGTTGTAAAAGAACACTGAACGATACCCATAGAATACTTCAGAAGAGAAACACGGCACTTAATAATTTACTGGTTCGAAAACAAGAAGTAGGTGATGGCAATCGTTTTGTCTACGACAGCCAAGGCCAAGCCGAACAACGCGTGAAACTGATAAGAAAAGAAGGAGAAGCCCATGTGGGTGATTCTACCGTCAACAGCGCCTATGACACTTCGGGTTTTGTTCGAGATTATTTCAAGAAGACCTTTGGCCTCAATTCAATAGACGACCTGGGATTGGATATCATTTCAAATGTGCATTATGGTACCGATTACAACAATGCTTTTTGGGATGGCGATGAAATGACCTATGGTGATGGTGACAGAAAGGAATTTGAGAATTTTGCCAATGCCATTGATGTGGTCGCTCACGAATTGGCGCATGGCATTACCCAGTTTTTGGCGAATCTGGAGTACCAAAGTCAGTCAGGCGCCTTAAATGAACATTTTTCCGATGTATTCGGCACCATCATCAAACAAAAATACTTGAAGCATGATATTGACCAAGCCGATTGGCTTATTGGTGATACCGTGGTTACCAAAGAGTTTCCGGGAGTGGCGATACGCTCTATGAAAGCGCCAGGCACCGCCAATGATTTTGATACCCAACCAGATCATATGGATGATTATTATTCGGGCGTTGCAGATAATCAAGGCGTACATATCAATTCAGGAATCCCCAATAAGGCTTTCTATCTCTCGTGTATCGCAATCGGATTGGATGATTGTGCGCAAATATGGTTCGAGACCTTAAAACAACTTTGGCGCACGGCAAAGTTCAATGATATGTTGGAGGTAATTCTACAAACAACCGAAAAATTGCAAAACGATGGAAAAGTCTGTAGTACCGCAATTGAAGCCATTGAGAAAAGTTTTGCCACCGTGGGCTTGTCGAAAATAGCAGTATGAAATACGAAATATTTATTGATGGTGGATTTATGGGATTCCCAAAAACATATCAGGGAGAAGTATTTCTTGAAAACGATATAAAGAGAGCGATTTTTAAAGGAATGAAAACTAAGCTCAAACCATCTGAAGATTTAAGGGATGGTCTTCGGTACCATCTAAAATTAATTGGTGATAACATTGAATATGCCGCGGTTTTTGATGAACTGAACCTGCCCATACAAATAAGACGGTTTATCGATTTGGTGCGCAAAGAATAAAATATAAAACGTTTTTCTTTGCAAGATAGAAGTGTAAATACTATCAAAGTGTAACGGCCTCGGTTGAAAATATAAAAAAAATGGAGTAGGGGGGTACTAAAGAGGTTTGTAATCAGTTTAACAAATAGTACCTTTTGCATAAAAAAAGTACAACTGTTAGTAATTGGCAAGATTGTTGACTAAGCAGTTAAGGTTAATGTAATTCAAAATTTATGACAAAGAGACTAGTTCTTGTAATACTAGGGATTTTAGCGATAAATAGTGTCTTGGCACAAGACTGGCAAAAAGACATTGCGAAAGCCCAAGAAATAGCAGCCAACGAAAACAAGATAATAGTACTTGTCTTTCAAGGTTCAGATTGGTGCGCGCCATGTATACGCCTAGATCGAGAAGTATGGAGCACGAACACCTTTATGACCTATGCAAAAGACAATTTTGTGATGTTGCAGGCTGACTTTCCCAGAAAAAAGAAAAATGCACTACCAAAGGCTCAAGCTGCTGCAAATGCAAAGCTTGCCGAGAAATATAACAAAAAAGGTATTTTCCCTTTTGTTGTGGTAATGGATAAAGATGGGAATACTTTGGGGGTAACCGGTTATAAAAAAGTTTCACCAGAAGAATACATAAAAATATTAAACTCAATTAAAGGCTGATTTGAAGCGAACCCTGATCATCTTGCTCACTTTATTGTCGGTTATAAGTGTTGCCCAGCAGCCGCAGCCGTACAAACGCATCTTCAAATCAATGGGCAGTCGTTTTGATATTACAGTGGTCGCCAATGACTCGACCCAGGCAAACGTCTATATTGATACGGCTATAAAAGAGATTGACAGAATAGAAAAAATAATCTCTTCTTGGGATGCGGCTTCTCAAACTTCAGAAATAAATAAAAATGCAGGTATTCGAGCAGTAAAGGTAGATAAAGAATTGTTCGATCTAATTGAGAGAGCCTTGGGCATATCAAAATTAACTGATGGGGCCTTCGATATTAGCTATGCCTCTATGGACAAATTATGGAAATTTGATGGCAGTATGACTACTATGCCCGTAGCAAAAGAAATAAATGCTTCGGTTGCCCGAGTAGGCTATAGTAATATCGTTCTGAACAAAGAGAAAGGAACTGTGTTTTTAAAATTAACGGGCATGAAAATCGGTTTTGGGGCAATAGGAAAAGGGTATGCTGCCGATATGGCCAAAGAATTATTGATGAATATTGGCGTGCCTTCAGGAATTGTAAATGCCTCGGGCGATATGAATACATGGGGGACACAGCCCGATGGAAAACCTTGGAAAGTGGCCATTACCAATCCAATGAACAAAGATATCGCATTTGCATTACTACCCATTACAAATGGGGCAGTGGTGACCTCGGGCGACTATGAAAAATTCGTCAACTATAACGGGAAGCGCTACTCCCATATTATCGATCCACGTACGGGTTATCCGTCTAGTGGTATCATTAGTGTAACCGTATTTGCACCTAAGGCTGAATTGGCCGATGCATTGGCCACATCGGTCTTTGTAATGGGCAAAGAAGTTGGTTTGAACAGAATAAATCAACTTGACAAAATTGAATGTGTCATCATTGATGACAAAGGAAACATTTTCACCTCGAACAATATCGAAATAGATACATTATGATTAAAAAATTGATAATTGTGACCTGTGCCACTGGTTTTTTTAGCAGTTGTGTTGTAGTAAAGGAGTATGAAAAAATAAATATCAATGACCCAGATATGGTCTTGTCCGAAAAAAAATGTGATCGTAACCTGACCATAGCGCACTCATATCGTGAGGCTGCAGTTGGGGCCAACGGTGGCAAGACAGGGGGCGGTTGTGGTTGCAATTAATACAAACTGATCGAATACTATGAAACTATCTAAATATCTTTTCACAATTGGGTTTATTCTTCTGTCTTTCATAAGTTTGGCCCAAACGCAAGACTCTACACAAGTCTACAAAAAACGTGTACTTGAAAATATCGAGCTCGATTTCTTAGCCAGTTACTATACCCAAGATGGCGATAATGCTGCTGTAAGTGGTGGTGTCGGTAGCGAAGAGTTAACTGATATCACTAGCACTTTTGTGATATCCATTCCTTTGAACGACGATGATGTTTTAACAATCGATGCAGGAATTTCTGCCTATACATCTGCTTCATCAAGTAATGTAGATCCCTTTGACGGTAACGGTATTGCGGATCCGTTTGTAGCAAGTACAGGGTCTTCTCAGGCAGATGTTTGGTTTAATGTGACCGGTAATTACAGCCATAGTTCTGACGATAGAAACGATATATTGTCGGCCAAAGTCTCGGTTTCATCAGAGTATGATTATTTCTCAATAGGTTTTGGTGGTGGCTATACCAAGCTTTTTAATGAAAAAAACACAGAGATAAGTATTAACGCCAATGTATATTTAGACACATGGACAACCATTTACCCTATAGAACTAAGGGGCTTTGGAGAAAATGGAATCGGCACATTTCGACAAAACGAAATTACCGGTAACACAAATTACAATCCTAATTTCACTGAATTCGGTAGTAAGAACCGTAATTCGTATTCGCTGGGTCTAGGTTTTTCTCAAATTCTCCATAAAAATGTTCAGGGCTCTATATCCGTTGATATTGTACAACAAGAAGGCTTGCTTTCAACACCTTTTCAAAGAGTATATTTTAGTGATATAGCTGATTCCTTTATCGAGAACTTTCATCTGGCCGATGGTATTGAATTGCTTCCTGATAAACGATTTAAAATAGCCATTGGTGGGCGTTTGAATTGGTACCTCAATGAAATTGTCACGGTACGAACTTACTATCGGTATTATTTTGACGATTGGGGCATTAATTCGCATACGGCCAGTATTGAGATTCCCGTAAAAATATCGGATAAGTTTACTGTCTACCCATCCTATAGATTTTATAATCAAACGGAAGCGGATTATTTCGCTCCTTATGAAGGGCATCTGTCAACTACCGAATTTCGTACTTCAGACTATGACCTATCTAAATATACAGCAAATCAATATGGCTTAGGAGTATCCTACACTGACATCTTTACCAGTTTTCATGTTTGGAAACTAGGTTTGAAAAGTATCGATTTGAAGTTTTACCAGTACGATCGAGATACGACTTTTAGCTACAGTCTAATAACAACTGGTTTTAAATTTGTTATTGAATAAACCTTGTGCAAATTGATAAATCAAAGAATAGGTTCGTTATAAAACTTCTAATAGCTGTTTTTGAATATAGCCAAGAATAAGCATCCAGTTCATTTTTAAGACCAGGGCCGCTGTGGGTACGTTATCATCTTCAATGGCAGAGATTATGGCATCGTGTTGGTTATCTGATTTAGAGTAAATATAGTCGTCGGCCATAAACTCTCTTTCGTAGAAAAAAATCCTGACTTTTAAATCCTCTAAAATTTGTTGCGCCAAAGTGTTTTCATAGTGCTGGGTCAATAAACGATGAAACTCGAGTTTTGCGTTTATTCTAGCTACGGTATCTTCGGCATTTTTAAAGATCGTTTGTTGCGATTTAAGTGAAGTAACCGATTCTTCGGTGAAGATTGAATTTTCAAGGGCAAGAGTCTCCAATTCCGCTACTAGATCGTAAAGGTCTTTCGCCTCGTTTTGGCTCAGTTCAGAAATGATAAAGCCTCGGTTAGGTATCGCAGTAATGATCCGCGATTGTTGTAATTGTGAAAGTGCTTCTCGAATAGGGGTGACGCTGACCTTCAGTTTACGAGCCAACGCAGCGAGATTTATGGTCTGGCCTTCTTGTAATTCGCCCTTTTTCATTTGACTTAAAAGATGCTCACGTACTTGGTCTCTAAAAATAATTTTACTAACCATCGCTCAAATATACAAAATCGTATACGATTCGTGAAAAAGAGCTTATTTCTTTTTAGTTCAACGATCAAGGTTGTTGAATAATCTAATAATAAACCGTTATAAAGTAAATTTGATTGTATTTTTTAAACAATTGAAGCGAAAAATTGGTTATAGGCTATATAATGTATTACCTTCCCCCAGTTGGTATGGTTTTCCAAACATATATTTATTATTTAGAAGGGAATCCGCAGAACAATGATAAACACAGTATAAGTATATATGGCTAGAGCACAAGAGACCTTTGGTAAAAAAGAACGTGAAAAAAAGCGCTTAAAAAAGCGTGAGGATAAAAAGAAAAGAAAAGAAGCGCGCAAAGCAAATGCTGGTGGTGGCAGCTTAGAAGAAATGTTGGTATATGTTGATGAAAACGGACATTTTACCGACACGCCTCCAGATCCGACCAAAAAGGTCAAGGTCGATGCCGAAAGCATAGTTCTCGGTATTCCGAAGAAAGCACCCCAAGAAGAAGAGGATCCCATTCGCAACGGTAAGGTTTCCTTTTTCGATACCTCAAAAGGATTTGGGTTTATTATAGATTCTGGCAATCAAGAAAAATATTTTGTTCATGTCAGTGGCCTGATCGATGAAATCGAAGAAAATGACAAGGTCACCTACGAGCTTGAAAGGGGCATGAAAGGTATGAACGCCGTTCGAGTCAAAAAACAATAAGGTACTTTCATTGGTATTGTCTGGGTATATATGGTAAGGTTGCTTATTTGATGGTACACTATTACTTTATTGGAAATTACTATTGGTACGTGTCACATAAGATATAGTACTAAAATTTGTATTCCAGTATTCCATTTTACTAAAAACTCCCTTTTTTTTATCTTTGAATGGTTATGCTGATAAGGCATTGTAATAAATATGCAATAAATTTTATCATTGTTTTATGTCATAGATAATAACTAAGCAGAGCTTTCTAAATTTATTTATCGGATAGTAAATTGACCTATTGACGACAAATAATAAACTATGAAAATGTTGGGCATCCATTTTTACATTAAAAAACTACTTTTTGTGTTCTTTGGCCTGTCATCGCTATATGCCTTAAGTCAGACACCCGCATGTACAGCACTTAGTATACCTATAAATGGTGCTGACAACATAGTATTGGATATCGATTTCGAATGGGTGGCAGCTACTGGGGCAACGGGGTATATATTGACCGTTGGCACTTCGCCAGGCGGAAACGACATTCTGGATAATGAGGATGTTGGTGACGTTACCATTTATGACTTGGCCAACAATTTACCATCAGGAGAGAATATATATGTAAAGATTATCGCATACAACGATGACGGAAATAACAATAATTGTGCGGAAATCAACTTTGCAACTGTAAGCAGTACAGTTCCGGGGTGTACTGAGATAATTAGTCCATTTAATGGTGATGTGCTTGTCTCTATCTTGACCAATATTACTTGGGTAAGAGATTTTAGTGCAACGGGCTATTTGATGACAATAAGGGAAAAAGACCCGAATGGGGCGATAGTTTTGGATAGGGTAGATGTTGGTAATGGCACCAATTTCAAACCTGATGATTTTAAGATTAGAACTACATATTATGTTACTATGATTCCCTATAATGCCCAAGGCCCTGCGGTTGGGTGCCAACCGATTTCTTTCACCACGGGTGATGGGGTTCCTCTACCTGAATGTACCACCTTGATGTTTCCGGCAGATGGGGCATTTGATGTACCCTCTGACACGATTTTGGAATGGAAACCTGTCATTGGGGTAGATGGATACTTTTTATCGGTAGGAACTGTTAGTGGGGGTGTCGATATTTTAGACAATGCCGATGTGGGCAGTAATACTTCCTTTCAACTTTCTGAAGACTTGCCTAAGGGAACCACGATCTTTGTTCAACTAAACGCCTACAGAAATAGTCTTAAATTAGAAATTTGCCCGATTACTTCATTTAATACCGAATCAGATACCATTCTAGTGACCCAAGTAGAAATCCCCAAATTTTTCACGCCAAATAATGATGGTTTTAATGATACTTGGGCGGTAAGATCTATTGACAACAATAGCGTTCAAAGAATCTTTGTATTTGATCGTTTTGGAAAAATGATCGAGCAATTATCGGCAGACCAAGGATGGGATGGCACTTTCAATGGTAAAAATCTACCATCGGATTCTTACTGGTATTCAATAGAGTTATTGAACGCTCCTAATCTAAAAGGTTATTTTTTACTCAAAAGATAATAGGGGGCACCTTGATCATATTGCTACTATAAAACAAATCCTGTGCTTTACGAAATTACGTAAAGCACAGGGTTTTAAGTGATAGATACAAAATCCGTGATTAGTGGAGATGACATCTTGATTCCGTCCAACGAATTCTTTCAAGGTTTTTAAATTTCGAAAAGAATTTACTCGTTCTTGATTCTATCTGTGATTGATTGATGAAGATTCTCATGATTTCTATGATTTAGATTGTTGTTTTATCTGTAACGCCGTTTGGTGTTCCAAATGGTACTTTTTGATGATTCAGATATTTGTCTTACTTGATGTGCGCTTAAAGTTTTCATATTATTATTTTTTAGTTGTTGTTGTTTAAATTTATGGCTTACCTATATCTTCTTTTACTGTTCCAAACTTGACTTTTTGATAATTCTAATGTTTGTCTTACTTGATGCTTGTTTAATGTTTCCATGATATTGTTTTTTGATTGTTTTTAAATGACTTACAACTAACAGACGAGACAACTATATTTTTGTTACAGTACTATGCATTAAAAGGTACTAATTTATGAATTATTTAACAATAGGAGAGGTGCATTGTCTTTTCATACCCCATTTAAACACCTGTAATACAGTAATGTATGGCATTCTGTTAAGGTTATAAGCAAAACATAAATCAATGAGTTAAAATACAGTCCATTGAAATAAACAGAGATTTTAAAAAAAATATTTCCTATCTACTAATAAAGATCAATTAGTTTTACGCATCGATACCGAAAAATTCAGAAGAAAGTTCTAAATTATCCTCGAACAACAGTATCACTAATTTACCATCTTATGAAAAACCTGATAGTACTCCTGATTTTAGCTTTAGTGATATCGTGTACATCTAAAACCACCACAAGTCTTTTTAACGGAAAAGACTTGACCGGTTGGCATATAGACGTACCTGAGATGGATACTGTTCCTGAGGCGATCAATCCTTTTATAGTCAGAAAGGGTATGTTGGTGAGTTTGGGCGAGCCTCAAGGTCATATCATCACCGATAATGTTTATCAAAACTTCAGGCTGGAAGTTGAATACCGTTTCGTTGGAGAACCGGGCAATTGCGGTGTACTTGTATTTGCGTCGACCCCAAGATCTTTATATAAAATGTTTCCAAGATCGATCGAAGTACAAATGATGCATGAAAATGCGGGAGATTTTTGGTGTATTGTTCAAAATATCGTCGTAGATAATATGGTAGAACGCCGTGGGGCCAAAAATGAATGGGGAATTACAGAAGGCAAAAAACGTAGAATCAAAAATCTTACAGATGGGTCTGAAAAACCATTGGGTGAATGGAATTCGATGACCATTGAGTGTTTGGGCAATAAAATAAAGGTATGGCTAAATGGTAATTTGGTAAATTACGGCTATGATGCTACTACAAATAAAGGACAAATTGCCCTTCAGGCCGAAGGTGCCGAAGTAGCGTTCAGAAAGGTAGACCTCACACCGATTTCTATATTGAGTGATTCAAGACCGTGATAGCGTAGCTAACTGCTTGCCAAACGATAACATAGTAAACCGATGCCTCAATAGTTTTGTCTTAAAAATACTGGGTATACCCTAGTAAAGCTGTATTTTTGCAATCCGAAAACGATAAAAAAAGGTATGGCTGAAACTTCAACGGCAATTCAAGAGAAAAAATCAGGAAAAGAACTTTATAGCTATCAGAAAGGAGCCATAGATAAGATCTTTGATAAGTTTGAGACTGCGGCTGATGATTACCATTTGCTGTACCAGTTGCCGACAGGTGGTGGTAAAACGGTTATTTTCTCTGAAATAGTACGGCAATATCTCAAAAACCACAATAAGAAGGTCTTGGTAATGACCCACCGTGTAGAGCTCTGTAACCAAACTTCTGAGATGCTGACAGGTTTTGGTGTCGTGAATAAGGTAGTCGACAGTAAGGCCAATTTAGATGACCAAGAAGAGTACAGTTGTTTTGTTGCCATGGTCGAGACCTTGAACAATCGCCTCAATGACGATAAACTTGATATCTCTGATATTGGTCTGGTGATTATCGATGAAGCCCATTACAATTCATTTACAAAACTCTTTAAATTTTTCGAAAAATCATTTATTCTTGGTGTGACGGCCACCCCATTGAGCTCGAATAAAGAGCTGCCCATGAAAAAGAACTACAACGAGTTGATCGTTGGCGAAACCATAGAGGCACTGATTCAGAATGATTTTTTGGCCAGAGCAGAGGTGTTTCAATATGATATGGGTCTGACTTCTCTCGTTATTGGGTCAAATGGTGATTATACGGTGAAATCATCCGAAGACCTGTATTCGAGTATGGCCATGTTAGATAAACTATTGCAGGCCTATGAAAAACACTCCAAAGGCAAAAAAACCTTGATATTCAACAATGGCATTAATACCTCTATTCAAGTGTACCAAACTTTTAATGCTGCGGGGCATCCCATAATGCATTTAGACAATACGGCGACGAAAAAACAACGTAGGCAAATTCTCAAATGGTTTAAAGAGACCCCAAATGCCATCTTGAGCTCGGTAAGTATTTTGACCACGGGTTTTGATGAACCGACCATTGATACCATTATCTTGAACAGGGCAACAAAGTCTTTGACCCTATATTATCAAATGATCGGGCGAGGTTCTCGTATTCTGAACAATAAATCAACTTTTTCGATTATTGATCTGGGAAACAATAACTATAGGTTTGGCCCTTGGGGTGCAGACCTTGATTGGCAGACCATTTTTACATCCCCAAATTTTTATGTAGATCGATTGCAAGATGATGAAGCTCTTGAAAGTAGGTTCAAACATGAAATGCCTGAAGAACTTCGAGCGGAATTCGTTAAATCAGATGATGTATCCTTTGATATCAAAACTGTTTATAGAACAGCAACGGGCAATGGCGAGTCGTCAAAGGTGGTATTGGAACGTTCTATAGCGCAACACGCCAAAATATGTATTGAAAATAGTGAAGATGTATATGATGCTCTTGCCTTGGCAAAGTCGTTGGGCGATGATATCGATCAGCGCATTCAAACCTATGCCAAGTGTATTAGTAAGAGCACCTATAATTTCGTGCATTGGTTGAAAACCGATTACAGACAAAAATTAAACTCGTATTTACGTCAGAATTTCGATGTTCTTTATGAGGAAATCAATGGTCGCCCACCCGAAGATTAATAACGATGAATTAAAAGGGATCGTATCTTTGGCCAATGATGCCAGGCATAGATTTTTAAAACCACGAGCATGCAGTCTTTTCAAGATTTTAAGATAACAACATCCCTGCGCAATGCCATAGAAGATTTGGGGTTTAAAACCCCAACACCCATACAGGCCAAATCGTTCTCAGTCATTCTCTCAGGCAAAGATATGGTGGGCATTGCCCAAACGGGCACGGGCAAGACCTTTGCCTATATGCTCCCAATTTTACAAATGCTTCCGTTTTCGAAAGAACTGTATCCGAGGGTAATGGTTTTGGTACCTACCCGAGAATTGGTTTTACAGGTGGTAGAAGAGATTGAAAAGTTTGGTAAATACTCTTCCGTTAGAACAATCGGTGTTTACGGGGGCACGAATATGAACCGCCAAAAAGAGGCTTTGGCGGAAGGGGTGGATATTGTCGTTGCCACTCCTGGGCGTTTGTACGATTTGATCTTGAGCAGGGCGCTACGCTTAAAGTCGATTAAGAAATTGGTAATTGATGAAGTAGATGTTATGTTGGATCTAGGCTTCCGGTTTCAACTCACTAATATTATGGATCTATTGCCCGACCGCAGGCAGAATATTATGTTCTCGGCCACAATGACCGATGATGTTGACAAATTGATCAACGACTATTTTATCACTCCAAAAAAAGTAGCCGTGGCCTTGAGCGGTACACCTTTAGATAATATTTCTCAAATCTGCTATGCTGTACCCAACTTCTATACCAAAGCAAATTTATTGGTCAAGTTGCTCGAGAACAATGAAGTGTTTCATAAGGTCTTGGTTTTTGTATCCCTTAAAAAAAGTGCAGATCGATTGTTTGAGGTGATGGAGGAGTTTTATGGAGACGAAACTTGTTTAATACATTCGAATAAGACGCAAAATTATCGAATACGCTCTATTCGGCAGTTCGATGAGGGTAAAAACCGTATTCTTGTAACCACCGATGTCATGGCACGTGGTCTCGATCTTGATAAAATATCGCACGTAATCAATTTTGACACACCATCTTTTCCTGAGAATTACATGCATCGCATCGGTAGAACAGGAAGGGCGGAGGAGAAGGGAAGCTCCCTTTTATTCTATACCGAAAAAGAAGAACCTGCCAAAGAGGCCATAGAGGCCCTAATGAAAATCAAGATCAAAAAGATTGAACTCCCCAGTGATATTGAAATATCAAAGCGGTTGACCCCAGCCGAAACCCCTAGGGCTATAGAACCTAATAATCCCACCAAACACGGTGAGGATGATGTGCGAGGTGCAAGTTTTCATGAAAAGAAAGAGAAGAATAAACGTACCAATCAAGGAGGTTCGTACAAGCGTATCATTGCAAAAAAATATAAAAAAGCAAAGACAAGGGGCGATAAAAACTACAACAAGCGCAATAAAAGAAAATAAAATACCTGTCTTAAAGTTAAGAGCGAACAGATTTGTAGTTTTCGCTAACGGATAATAATCTTTCAATCTAAATGATTCCCCGACGGCTCTGCCTCGGGTCTGCCTGCCGGACAGGCAGGGTTTCCGATTTACCTCTCCTTTGGAGAGGTCAAAACTGTTATTTTCGACAGTTCTGGGTGAGGTAAAATACAATCCCGAACATTCGGGACGGTTTTTGGTTTTAAGGCCAAAATGAATCCGGCGAAACCTGCCAGCCGGCAGGCTGGTACCTCTATGGCTCTGCCCACCCGTGCCGGTCGGACTGGCCTCGAGAATAGTCGGTTTCAAGAATTTTTTTATTATCCTAAACATCCCTATCACATCTTTAAGACTTTTCAAAAATTCAACTTCTCACTATCTAGGGTGAAGGTGTTAGCACCCTGTCCTTTAAAAATAACTTAAGAATATGCAACCCCTGTAATCTTTGTATGTCTTTATGTATAACCACAA